>DASQHO010000087.1:0-15740 GCA_035632055.1 Allostellaceae bacterium | reverse complement strand
GGGCGGCGTCGACGTGGTTGAGCCGGCGATGCTGTTCGAGCTGCAGGCGGTGGGCCTAAAGACCGTCGACGGCCAGCAGGTCATGCTCGACGCGCGCGAGATCAAGAGCAACGACGAGATCACGCTGCTCAACATGTCCGCCGCGATCGTTGACGGCTGCTACCAGACGATCGCCGAGCATCTGAAGCCCGGCATTCGCGAGAACGAGATCGTCGGTCTCGCCAACAAGCGGCTTTACGAGCTCGGCTCGGACGATGTCGAAGCGATCAACGCCATCTCGGGCGAGCGCTGTTCGCCGCATCCGCACAATTTCACCGACCGGCTGATCCGCCCCGGCGACCAGGCGTTCTTCGACATCATCCAGTCGATGCACGGCTATCGCACCTGTTATTACCGCACCTTCAACGTGGGGTTCGCCACGCCGGCGCAGCGCGACGCCTACAAGAAGGCGCGCGAGTGGATCGACAAGGCGATCGACCTGGTGAAGCCGGGCGTTACCACCGACAAGATCGCCAAATGCTGGCCCAAGGCGACCGACATCGGCTTTTCGAGCGAGATGGAGGCCTTCGGCCTGCTCTTCGGCCATGGGCTCGGTCTCGGGCTCCATGAGAGACCGATCATTTCGCGGCTCAACTCGTTCGACGATCCGCAGGAGATCAAGGCCGGCATGGTCTTCGCGCTCGAGACCTATTGCCCGGCGGGCGACGGCTATTCCGCCGCGCGTATCGAGGAAGAGGTCGTCTGCACGCCGACCGGCGCCAAGGTGATCACGCTCTATCCCGCGAACACGCTGCCGATCGCCAATCCATACTAAAACGCCTTCTCGTATTCGAAGTGCCAGCGGATGGTGCCGCGCTCGGTGGCGTTGCTGAGGCCGAAGAGATAGCCCGCCTCGTACTTGATCTTGCCGTACTGATACATGTTGTAGGCGCCGACGATCACCGGTCCGGCGCGGTGCGTCGGATCGGTCACAGTGAACCGATCGGCGATATTGTTGAAGGCGCCATAATATTCGATGCCCGGCTCGAACAACGGATTAAGCCGCAGGCGCGACTGCCACGACAGCTGCACCGGCGTCGCGTCGTTGCGGTTACGTCCAACCTGCTTCGAAACCAGCAGGTTGAGGGTGTGCAGCGTATCGAGACCGGAATCGAACGGATTGCTCCATTCCTTTTGCACCAGGGGTCCGAACGTCATCTGGTCGGCGTCGACACGCGATGCGGCGTGGCTGTATTCGGCAAAAAATCCGAGGTCGGCCCAATACTCGCCCTGCGGCGTGAGCTGAAAAATGTTCTCGAAGGTGGTGGCGCTGTAGCGCCAGTTCTGGCCGGGCGCCGCGCCCAGGTCGAACTCGATCTCCGGCTCCCACCATGGCGTCACGCCATAGCCGAGTTCGACCGTGTAGCTCTGGTTGTTGTTCATGGCGCTGCGGCTGTCGAGGCTGGTCGAGCCGTTGTGCTCGAGCTCGAACTCGCGATAGTCGATGACCGGATAGTGCATCTCGAAATCGGCATAGGCGTAGCGCGTCAGGAGCGAAGCCGCGGCCACCACTGCCGCGGCGAGGAATTTATTTCGCAACAATGTGTCCTCGCGCCGCCGGATTGAAATCGTCGAAGAACGCGTAAGCGCCCGGCGTCAGCGGGCCGAGGTACACGGTGATGGTGCCGCCGCCGACCACCACCTTCTCGCGGTTGAGGTCGCCGCTTTCAAATTCGGACGGCACCTTGTCGAGGTTCTTCACCGTCAGGGTGAATTTGACGTTGGCCGGCACGTCGATCTCGGCGACGTCGAATTTCCGGTCCTTGATGGTGAGGGTGAAATTCGCGTCGGCCGCGCGGGCGGCGAGCGGAACCGCGAGCGTTGCGAGCAGGGTGAAGGCCAGAAGCCGTTGTTTGGACATGGTTCTTGACGCTAATGCGAATGACTTGCAATTGCAATAGTGGCTTATAGCGCCGATTGCCGCAGGCACGGATCGCGTCAAACGGACCTTGCGCAGCGGCCGGACGCATGGTCGGCATTCGGGACCGCGGATTGCCTCGCCGTGGCAAATGCCTTAGAGGTCAGCCCTTCGCAAAAACCCTTCCGACAGCGCGAGGCACGGCATGGCAAGCGGTTCCAACGTTCACACCATCGGCTGGATTGGCACCGGCCGCATGGGATTTCCGATGGCCGAGCGCCTCGCCAAGAACGGCTGCGACGTCACTGCCTTCAACCGCACCCGCGCCAAGGCCGAGCCGCTGACCAAGTCGGGCGCCAAGCTCGCCAACCGGCCGGCCGATCTGGCCACCTGCGACATCGTCTTCACCATGGTCTCGGCCTCCGACGATCTGAAGGCGGTGACGATCGGCAAAGACGGCGTGCTCGCCGACGGCGGCAAGGCGCCCAAGATACTGGTCGATTGCTCGACCGTGTCGGAAGAGGCCTCGGCCGAAGTCCGCGCCGCGGCGCAGAAACGCGGCACGCAGATGCTGGCGGCGCCGGTTTCAGGCAATGGCAAGGTGGTCAAGGCCGGCAAGCTGACCATCGTCGCTTCGGGTCCCAAGGCGGCCTACGACACGGTTCTGCCCTATCTCGAGATGATGGGCCGCGGCGCTTCCTATGTCGGCGAAGGCGAGCTCGCGCGCATCGTCAAGATCTGCCACAACGTCTTCCTCGGCGCGGTGATCCAGAATCTGGTCGAGGTCACCGTCCTGGCCGAGAAATGCGGCGTCAAACGCCACGCCTTCCTCGACTTCATCAACAAGAGCGTCATGGGCTCGATCTTCAGCACCTACAAGACGCCGGCGCTGGTCAATCTCGACATGACGCCGACCTTCACGCCGGTGCTGCTGCGCAAGGACCTCGATCTCGGCTTGGCGGCGGCGCGCAAGGCCGACGTGCCGATGCCCGTGACGGCGGCGACGCGCGAGCTGGTGCAGAATCTGATCGGCCTCGGATTCAAGGATCAGGATTTCGCCACGCTGCTGTTGCAGCAGGCGAAGAATTCCGGCCTCGACATCAAGCCGGAGAACGTCAAGGTCGGCGACGGGCTCAGCTGAACGCGCAAAAAATGACGGCCCCCGACATGGGGGCCGTCTGTCCCGAGAACCTAGAGAAAAACCGAAAGAACCGAGCCGGAAGAGCCGGCTAGGACAGTTTGCGCCTGACCCAGGCGGCGGCGCCCGGAATGGCGATACCGAGAAGCGCCAAAGTCGACGGCTCCGGCACCGGACACGGCGGCGAGCCGGAGAAGCCGGCGAAGGCCGGCGCGGCGACCAGAACCAAACCGGCGGTGGCGACCGCAACGCGCGCGGCGACGGACAGGCGGACAGACATTCAAACGTTCCCTTCTTGCTACTGCCGCGTTGCGTCGCGGCGAGCAAGAACCTAATGCATATGTCTCAAGCTAAAATAAACGTCGCCGCAAATTGGTGGTATTTCTAATAATAAATACTCGCTTACTGTATTTCCGTGGCTCCGCCGGCCGAAGAGTCCGCACCGTTTCCCGGCGAATTAAGCTTGACGAAAATAAACGAATTTCACCGCTGGCGCCGGCTCACAGCGCCGGCACGTCGGCCGGCAATCCGAGCGCGACGCGGCCGTAAAGCGTGCCGGCCGCGTCCCAGTTGACCACCACGTGCGCGGCGGCGGCGTGGACGTCGCGCCAGGCACGCTGCAGCGGATGGGTCAGGTAGATTGCGTTGCCGCCGGCGCCGGCAAACAGCAGATCCACGGCTTTCACGCACATCTGCGTCGTATAGGCGCCGTCCCGCCGCCAGCGCGCCCGCGTCTCCGCCGGAATTTCGCCGCCGGCTTCGGTCAGCCGTATGGCTTCGTCGCAATCGGCCAGCATCAAGGTCTCGGCGGCGTCCGTCAGTGCGGCGGCTTCGGCCAGCCGCAACTGCAGGGTCGCAAGCTCGGCAATGCGCTTGCCGGTATAGGTCGCGGCGCGCGCCTGCATCGATCCGGTGAAATCCGCAATCGCGCCCTGGGCAATGCCCAGCGCCACGCCGGACAGGATGAACGGAAAGACGCTGAACGTCGGCAGGCGATAAAGCGCGCCGGGATTGACGGCGCTGCCGGGTGTCGGCCCGCCGGCAATTGCATTGACCGTCACGCTTCGATGCGCGGGCACGAAGGCGTCGGCGATTGCCACGTCCTTGCTGCCGGTGCCGGCAAGGCCGGCAGCGTGCCAATTGTCGATGATGGTGTAGTCCGATTGCGGCACGATGAAGATGCGCGGCTCGGTCGCCGCACCGTTCTCTTCGACCAGCGCGCCGACGATGTTCCAGCGCGATGGATCGATGCCGCTGGAGAACGGCCAGCGGCCTTTGAGCTGCCAGCCGCCGGGCGCCTTGCGGGCGCGGCCGGCGGGAAAGGCAAAGGCCGAGCCGACCAGCACATCGGGCCCGTCGCCGCCCCAAATCTCGTCCTGCGCCTGCTGCGGCCACATGCCGAGCATCCAGTGATGACTCGCAAGATTGGTCAGCACCCACGCGGTCGAGCCACAGGCACGCGCGATAATCGCGCCGATATCGACCAGCGCGCGATAGGGTGACTCGCTGCCACCGACGCGGCGCGGCTGCAGCATGCGGAAGAGCCCTGCGGCATGCAGGTCGGCGATGGTGGCGTCGGGAATACGGCGGAGCGTTTCTGTTTCGGCCGCCCGTTCACGCAGATGCGGCAGCAACGCGAGTGCCCGACGCTTCAATTCGTCGAGGTCGGGCGCGGCGCTCACGCCGGCCGTGCGCCGGTCAGCGCCGCCATCTCTTTGGGGATGCCCTCGAGGAAGGTTACGATCATGGCTTCGATCACCGGATCGATGTTCTCGGGCACCGGCAAGCCATAAATCCAGCGGCGAATGCCGATATAGAAGATCGCGGCGTGCAGCATCCAGACCAACTCGGCCTCGGTCTCGCTCATTGGCACGCGATCGAGCGGCGGCAGACCATTAGCCTCGCGCACCTCGCGCACCACGGCGACGAAGACGTCCTCACGCAGCATCTTGAAGAACCGCGCATTAAGGTCGAGCCCGCCCTTCAAACCGGCGAGGATGAACAGCCGCACGCGTTCGTAGCCAACGGCGGTGCGGGCGTATTCGCGGTAAAAGTAGATGAGCCGTTCCTTGAGCGGCAGGCGGCGGTCGGCGAGCGCAGTGAACCATTCCTCCCGCCATGGATCGACGAAGACCTCGCGGTAAACGCGCTCGATCAGTGCGTGCTTGCTCGGGAAATAGCGGTACAGCAACGGCTGGGCGATGCCGAGCCGGCGTGCCAATTCGCGGGTCTGGCCCTCGAAACCCTGCTCGGCGAAAAAGTGCACCGCGGCCTGGGCGATCAAGCGCTCGCGTTCGTCGGGCGCGAGTCGCCGCCGTTTGCCGCCATGCGAACGCGCCTTCGCGCGTCGCGCCGGTTTGCGAGCCATTCCTCCCTGCCTCGGCGCCGCCCGCCCACCATAAATTGTCAGGGCTTGGTTGACGGCGTCTTTTGTCGCGACCATTCTTGAAGCAAGCCGGACCGCGAGGCAACCGGCGTGGGGAGGTTGATTGAAAGCGCCGCCGTTCCGCTATGCCCGGCCGCGCACGCTCGATGCGGCGCTCAAGTTGCTGGCCGACGGCGGCAACGGTGCGCGGTTGCTGGCCGGTGGCCAAAGCCTGGTGCCGGCGCTGAACATGCGGCTCCTCGAGCCGACATTGCTCATCGATATCAACGGGGTGGACGAGCTGAGCGGCATCAGCGAAAGCGGCAACGGCATCCGCGTCGGCGCCTTGACGCGCCAGACCGTGCTCGGCGCCTCCGATGTCGTTATGCGCCGCGCGCCACTGCTGACGGCGGCCGTGCCGTTCATCGCCCATGAGGCGATCCGCAACCGCGGCACCTTCGGCGGCAGCTTGGTACAAGCCGATCCGGCCGCGGAGCTGCCGGCCTGCGTCGTGGCGCTCGATGCTCAGCTCGAAATTGCTGGACCGCGCGGCCGGCGCCGCGTTGCGGCGCGCGACTTCTTCAAGGGCGTCTACGAGACCGCGTTGGCGCGCGACGAGATTCTGGTCGCGGCCGAAATCCCCGCGCAGCGCGGGACGACGCTGTTTCTCGAACTGGCGCGGCGCCAGGGTGATTACGCGATTGCGGGCCTCGCCGGTTGGGCGGCGCTGCAGCGGGGCCGGATTGCCGAAGCGCGCCTCGTGTTCTTCGGCACCGATATTCGCGCTGTGGAAGCCAAGGCGGCATCGGCGGCACTTGTCACGTCAGTCGAAGCGGCGCTCGTGGCACTCGACCACGACCTGAAACCGGTGGCGGACTTCAATGCGAGCGCGGCGATGAAGCGACATCTGGCGGGCGCGTTGCTGCGCCGTGCCTGCGCTGCAGTGATGGCGCGCGCGGCATGAGCGAGACGGTCACCATCCGCCTCACCGTCAACGGCACGGCCGTCGAACGCGACGTGCAGCCGCGTCTCAATCTGGTGGACTTCCTGCGCGACGAGCTCGGTCTCACCGGCACGCATTGGTCGTGCGAGCACGGCGCGTGCGGCGCGTGCACCGTCCGCGTTGACGGCGACATCGTCCGCGGCTGCCTGGTCTTCGCGGTGCAACTCGACGGCGCCAGCATTGAAACCATCGAGGGATTGACGGAATCCGGCGCGCTCGCCGGATTGCAGGCGGCATTCCACGCCCGTAACGCCGTCCAGTGCGGTTTTTGCACCGCCGGCATGCTGTTAACTGCCGATACGCTGCTGCGGCGCGACCCAAATCCGCGCCGCGAGACGATCCGCGCCGCGCTATCGGCGAATTACTGCCGCTGCACCGGCTATCACGCGATCGTCGATGCCGTCGCCGATGCGGCGCGCGAGCGTGCCAAGCGGGCATGACCGGGCCGCTCTCGTCCGTCGACCGGCCCGCCAGCTACATCGGCAAGAGCGTGCCGCGGCCCAACGCGAAGCGGCTGCTCGCGGGACGCGGCCGCTATGTCGACGACGTGCGCTTGCCGCGGCTGGCGCATGTCGCCTTCCTGCGCTGCCCGTACGCGCACGCCCGGCTCAAATCGCTCGACACTGCGGCCGCCGCACGCATGCCGGGTGTCATTCGCGTGGTGACGGCCAAGGACCTCGCCGGCCGCTACACGCCGTGGGTCGGCACGTTGACGCACTTCAAAGGCATGAAATCGGCGCCGCAACACCCCCTGGTCGCCGAGCGGGCGACGTGGCAAGGCGAGCCGGTTGCGGCGGTGGTCGCGGAAAGCCGCGCGCTGGCCGAGGACGCCGTGGCGCAGATTGACATTGTCTGGGAGGAGCTGCCGCCGCTGATCGACATGCATGCCGCGCTCGCGCCCGGCGCCGCGCCTCTGCACGCCGAGCTTGGCGACAATCTGTGCTTCACGCGCACCATCGACGCCGGCACTGTCGACGCAGCATTCGCTGGCGCCGACTGCGTCGTCGAAGAATCCTATTCTTTCGCCCGTCACACCGGCGTCTGCCCCGAGCCGCGCTCGATCCTCGCCGATTTCGATCCCGCCGCCGGCAGCCTGACGGTGTATTACTCGAGTCAAGCGCCGCACATGATGAAGGAGATATTTGCGCGCCATTTCCAATTGCCGGAAAGTGCGGTGCGGGTGATCTGCAACGACGTCGGCGGCTCTTACGGCATCAAGATCCACGTCTATCCGGACGAAATGACGACGGTGGCAATCGCGCTGCTGCTGGGACGGCCGATCAAGTTCATCGCCGACCGCCTCGAATCCTTCGTTTCCGACATTCATGCGCGCGAGCACCGGATCACGGCACGGATGGCCTTGGCCAACGACGGCACGATTGCAGCGTTGGCGATCGACGACGTGACCGGCATCGGCCCTTATTCGACTTATCCGCGTACCAGTGTCGTCGAAGGCAATCAGGTGGTCGGATTGGTGGGCTCCTGGTACCGCTGCCGCAATTACCGCGCGCAGCTGAAAGTCGCGTTCCAGACCAAGCCGCCGACGACGCAATACCGTGCTGTCGGCCATCCGATCGCCACTGCTGTTACCGAGGCGCTGGTCGACCGGGCAGCGATTGCCCTCGGCCTTGATCCAGCCGAACTGCGCCGCCGCAATCTTGTTCCGGACGACGCCTATCCGTGGACGACGGCGTCCGGCCTCAAGTTCGAGAAACTGTCGCAGCAGGCATCTCTCGAGAAGCTGCTCAAGCTGATGGATTACGACGGCTTGCGCCGCGAGCAGGCGGCGCTGCGCGCGCGCGGCGTCCACCGCGGAATCGGTCTCGCCTGCTTTGTCGAGTTGACCAATCCCGGACCGGCGTTTTACGGCGTCGGTGGCGCGCCGATCTCGTCGCAAGATGGCTGCACCATTCGCCTCGATCCGGGCGGTAGCGTGACCTGTGCGACCGGTGTCACCGAGCAGGGCCAGGGCACTGAGACCATGGTGGCGCAGATCGTCGCGTCGACGCTCGGCGTGGCCCTCGACGAAGTGCGCGTGGTCACCGGCGACACCGAACGCACGCCGTATGGCGGCGGCACTTGGGCGTCGCGCGGCTGCGGCATCGGCGGCGAGGCCGCCTTGCAGGGCGCGCTCGCGCTCAAAACCAACATCCTCGTGCTTGCTGGCGCGATGCTGCAGGCCGATCCCGCTGCGCTCGATCTTGAGGGCGGCTGGGTCGTCGATCGCGTTGACGGCAATCGCCGCATCGGCCTCGATGAAGTCGGCCGCGCCGCCTATTTTCGCGGCGACACGCTGCCGCCCGGCGTCCAGCCCGAGCTGGTGGCGACGCGTCACTACATGCCGCGGCAATTTCCCTTCGCGTTCACCAACGGCGTGCAGGCCTCCTATCTCGAACTCGATGCCGAAACCGGCTTCGTCAAACTGCTCAAGCATTGGGTGGTCGAGGATTGCGGCCGGATCGTGAATCCGCTGCTGGTCGAGGAGCAGATCCGCGGTGGCGTGGTACAGGGCATAGGCGGTGCGCTGTTTGAAGAGTGCATCTACGACGAGCGCGGCCAGCTGCTGAACGGTACGCTCGCCGATTATCTGGTGCCGATGGCGGGCGACGTGCCGGACATTGTGGTCGAGCATATCGAGACGCCGACCGCCGAATCGGCGCTCGGCGCAAAGGGCGCCGGCGAGGCCGGCACCGGCGGCGCACCGGCAGCGATCCTCAACGCCGTTAACGATGCGCTAACGCCGTTCAAGGTACGCGTCACCGAAATGCCGGTAACGCCGCGGCGGGTGCTGGCAGCGCTCGGAAGGGCCTGAATTGGCCTGAATACGCCCACGCGAAACCGGTTGACTGGGCTATTGATCGAATGAACAATAGCGCCAAATCTGCGGATCCCGAATATGAAACTCGGCTTTTTCATCATGCCGCTCCATCCCCCGGAGCGCGATTACTCCGCGACGCTCAAGGAGGATCGCGAGGCGGTCCTGCTCGCCGACCGTCTCGGCTATGCCGAAGCTTTCGTTGGTGAGCACGTCACCGACCGCGCCGAGACGATCACGTCGTGTCTGATGTTCCTGGCGTCGCTGGCGCACGAGACCAAGCGCATCAAGCTTGGCAGCGGCACGATCAACATCCCGAACAGCCATCCGGCAACCATCGCCGCCCAGGTGGCGATGATCGACCACATGCTCGAAGGCCGCTTTCTCATGGGCATCAGCCCCGGCGGCCTGCTGTCCGACGCCGAGGTGTTCGGCAATCTCGACAACGACCGCACAGCCATGTTCGTCGAAGGCATCGACATGGTGCTGAAGATCTGGTCGACCGCGCCGCCTTACGACCTCGAAGGCAAATTTTGGAAAGTCAGCACGCGGCGCACAATGATGCTCGACATCGGTCAAGGCATCATCATGTCGCCTTACCAGAAGCCGCATCCGCCCATTATCGTGACCGCCGTGGCTCCGTTCTCAAAGGGCGTGGTTGCTGCGGCCGAGCGCGGTTGGACGCCGATTTCGGCCAACTTCCTGCAACCGCCTTGGGTTGCGTCGCATTGGCCGATGTACGAACAAGGCTGCGCCAAGGCCGGCCGCAAGGCGTTGCGTGCCGATTGGCGCGTCGCCAAAAGCATTTGTGTCCTCGATGACGACAAGACCGCCAAGCGTTACGCCACCGATGGCAACAGTCCGTACCGCTTCTATTACAAACAGCTGATGACCAAACTGATCGGCAATGGCCGACCCGAGCTGTTCAAGGCCGACCGGGCGATGCCGGATTCCGCGGTGACACTCGACTATGTCGTGGACTCGCTGGTGATCCACGGCTCGGTCAATAGCGTCGTCGACCAACTTCTGGCGTTCCGCGAGCGCGTCGGCGATTTCGGTACGCTGCTTTACGCTGGCCACGACTGGGTTGACCCGCATCTCGGTCGTCGGTCGATGGAGTTGATGGCAACCGAGGTTATTCCGCAGATCAACAAGGTGCTCGGCGCGCAGGCGGCGGAATGAGAGGTTGCGCCGGTCCAAGAAAACTCACTATCCTCTAATCGCCTCGATCGGCCGGGCTCAAGGGCGCAAAAAAGCCCAAGAAATCAGCCCGTAACAACGATGGTGCCGTGGGCTGAAAATGCGGCGCCGAGGGAAAAAGAGGGAGGAGTCTAGAACCCATGCGTGTCAATCGCCGCAAGTTTCTTGCCGGCACGGCCGCGATCGCCGGTGCCGCCGCATTCCCAATGCCGTCGATCGCCCAGGCTGCGCCGCTCAAAATCGGCCTGTTGACGGTTAAGACCGGTCCGCTCGCCGCCGGCGGCGTCCAGATGGAAGGCGGAGTCGTCACCTTCCTGAAACAGCGCAACTACACAATTGCCGGCCGCAAGGTCGATTTCATTTCGGCCGATACCGGCGGTAATCCCGCGGGCGCCAAGGTCAAGGCGCAGGAGCTCATCGAACGCGACCAGGTCGATTTGATCCTCGGGCCGCTGGCATCGTTCGAGTTGCTTGCCATCAGCGAATACGTTGCCGAGCACAAGATTCCAATGCTGAGCTTGGCGGCTGCCGAGGACATCACCCAGCGGAAGCCCAATCCCTATTTCGTACGCGCGTCGGCAACCTCGTCGCAGGCCATGAAACCGTTGGCGGATTACGCCGCCAAGGAACTCAAGCTCAAGAAGGTCATCACCATCGTCGAAGATTTCGCCTTCGGCTACGAGCAGATGGGCGGCTTCCAGCAGGTATTCGAGGATGACGGCGGCCGGGTGCTGAAGAAGATCTGGACACCGATCGTCACGCCTGATTACACGCCTTATCTGGCGCAGATCAGCGGCGTCGATGCGGTCATTCAGGGGTTTGCCGGTTCCAACCCGGTGAAGTTCATGAAGCAATACGCCGACCAGGGGCTCAAATATCCGGTGCTCACCGGCGAGACGGGGGGCGACGATGCCGAGCTCCATAGCTTCGGCGACGAAGCCATCGGCATGATCAGCGCGTGTCCCTACACGATCGACTTTGAGAACGAAACCAACAAGCGCTTCATCGCCGACTTCACGAAAGAGGTCGGCAATCTGCCCGGTTTCTACGCCGCGGGGCTTTACGTCAACTGTCAGGTCGTCGAGGCTGCATTGAAGGCGACCGGCGGCAAGACGTCGGACAAGACAGCCTTCGTGAAAGCGATGCGCGCGTCGCACCTCACCGACACGCCGCGCGGGCCGGTGCGGTTCGATGACAAGGGCAACGTCATCGGCAACATCTTCATTCGCAAGATCGTCAAGGAAAACGGCAAGCTCTGGCAGAAGACGCTCAAGACTTATGCCAACATCGGCCAGTTCTGGCCGTTCGACGAGAAGAAGTTCCTCGCACAGCCGGTCTATTCGCGGGACTTCCCGCCCTTGAAGAGCTAACCGGAGCCGGGCGGGCGTGCGGCGAGGGCGCGCCCGCCGGTCCGGCGGTGTCGGGCGGAACGCTTCGCCATGAACCTCTGGTTGTTGCTGGCCATCAACAGCATCACTTTCGGTGGCCTTCTCTTTCTCTTGTCCGCCGGGTTTTCGCTCATCTTCGGATTGATGCGAATTCCGAACCTGACGCACGGATCGATGTTCATGCTCGGCGCCTATGTCGGCGCCAGCATGGTGATGACCTTCCATCTGCCATTCTGGATTGGCGCGGCGGTCGCGGCTTTGACGGTTGCCGTCTTCGGCGGGCTGATCGAGCGCTTCCTGTTGCGGCGCCTGGCTGGCGCCGAGCAGGCGCAAGTGCTGGTGACTCTCGGCATTTCGCTGATCGTTGCCGACTTCTGCCTGATGGTTTGGACCGGGGATCCGATTTCGGTCGCGACGCCGCCGGGTCTCGTTGGCGGCGTTCGGTTCATCGGCGTGTTCTTTCCGACCTACCGCATCGCGATCATCCTCATCGCTTGCGTCATCGGTGCGTTGTTATGGGTGCTGCTCGATCGCACGCGGCTCGGCGCCATGATCCGCGCCGGCGTCGATGATCCGCAGATGGCGCGTGTCGTCGGCATTCGCGTCTCGCGCCTTTTTACCATCGTCTTCTGCCTCGGCGCGGCAATCGCCGGCTTTGGCGGCATCATGGGTGCGCCGATCCTCTCGGTCTATCCCGGGCTCGACAACGACATGCTGCCGCTGGCTCTGGTGGTGGTAATTCTCGGCGGCACCGGTAGCCTGTTGGGCTCGTTGGTCGGCAGTTTCGTTATCGGCTTCATTTACAACTACGGACAGGCACTGTTTCCCGAACTCGCCTATTTCGTATTGTTCCTGCCGATGGTGGTCGTCCTGGTGCTGCGGCCGCAAGGCCTGTTCGGGAAGCAGGCGCCATGACCGCGACGCGCATTTGGCTCCTAGTCGCGGCGGTTGTACTGCTCACCGTGCCGCTGTGGGTGCCCGGTGATTACTATGTCAGCGTTTGCAGCCAGATTTTAATCTATGCGATCTTTGCGCTCGGCGTCGACGTTCTGATCGGCTATGGCGGGCTGGTGTCGCTCGGCCATGCTGGCCTGTTCGGCATTGCCAGCTATGCCGTCGCGTATTCACTCGCCGCCGGCATCGGTCATATCACGGCAATCCTTATTGGCCTCGTTTTGGCGCTGATCGGCACAGCGATCTTTGCCGCGCTATCGCTACGGGTGACCGGCATCGGATTTATCATGATCACGCTCGCCATCGGCGAGCTGATGTGGGGTCTCGCCTATCGCTGGATCAGTGTCACCAACGGTGACAACGGCATCAGCGTGACGCATCGGCCGGCGCCATTCGGGATCGCGCTCGATCCGCCGTCGCATTTCTATTACGCGACGCTGGTTGTATTTGCCCTGTCGGTCTTCGCCACTTGGGTGTTCATCGGTTCGCCGCTCGGCGCCAGCCTCAAGGGCACGCGTGACCAGCCGCGGCGCATGAATGCGCTTGGCTACCATGTCTGGATCATCCGCTTTTGCGCCTGCATGTTCTCAGGCTTGCTGACGGCGGTGGCGGGCATTCTTTTCATCTACTACACGCAGTTCATCAGTCCGCAGACCTTGACGCTCACGGCCTCGGCCGAGCCCGTGTTGATGGTAATATCGGGCGGTTCAGGCACGCTGCTCGGCCCGATCGTCGGCGCGGCACTGGTCGAAATCGTCAAGAATATTGCCAGCGCCTACATCACACGCTGGAATATGTTGCTGGGCGCGATCTTCGTCGCCATCGTCATCTTCATGCCTGAAGGTTTGGTGCCGGGCAGCCTGCGTCTCATCCGCCGTCTGATCAAGGCGTGGCAAAAGGCGCCGGCGACCGCGGTCGAGCCGACATCCGGCGGGCCGGTGCCATGACCGCCCTGTCAATCCGCCAGCTGGCGAAATCCTTCGGCGGCTTGCGCGTCACCCGCGGTCTCGATCTCGAAATCGCGCCGGGAGAGCGGCGTTTGATCATCGGCCCGAACGGTGCCGGCAAGACGACGCTGTTCAATCTCGTTACTGGCGAGATCAGGCCCGATGCGGGGTCCATCACGTTGTTCGGCCAGGAGCTGACACGTCTGCCGTCGCGCCACCGCGCCCATATGGGATTGTCGCGGACGTATCAGATCATCACGCTGTTCCCCAAGGACACGCTGCTGCGCAACGTCACGCTGTCGCTGCTCGGTCTGTCGCACCTGCGGTGGAATCCATTACTCCGGCTTGATCGCCAAGGACCGCTGATCGCGCAAGCAGAGGCGGCGCTGGCACGCGTCGGTCTCGGGCACATGGCGCACCGGCCGTTGGCCGAAACCTCGTACGGCGAACGCCGCCGTGTCGAGATCGCGATGGCATTGGCGCAAAATCCGCGCGTGCTGCTGCTCGACGAGCCGTTTGCCGGCTTGTCGGTCGATGAACGCCATGACGTCAAGACGCTGCTGTTCGCAATTCCGCGCGACGTCACCATCGTCATGATCGAGCACGACATGGACGTGGCGCTCGATTTCGCCGAGCGCATCACCGTCATGCATTTCGGCGAAGTCGTGATTGAAGGCACGCGTGCGGAGGTGGTGGCCGATCCGCGCACCAAGGAGATCTACTTTGGCGAGTGAAGCCCTCGCGCTTAGTGGCGTCGACGCCTATTACGGCGACAGCCATGTGCTGCACGGTGTCTCGTTCGCGCTCGGTGAGGCGCGGCTGCTTGGCTTGCTCGGGCGGAACGGCGCTGGCAAGACGACATGCATGAACGTGACCATGGGCATACTGCGGCCGCGGCACGGAAGTGTGGTGCTGTTTGGCCAGGCAATCGCTGGCCGGCTGCCCGAGGACATCGCCGCGCGCGGTATTGCACTGGTGCCGCAAGGCCGCCGCATCTTTCGCAGCCTGACCGTGCGCGAGAATCTACTGGTGGCATCGCGGCCACCGAAAACCAATGGCGCGCATGCGCCTTGGACCTTCGACACGGTCTACGCCACCTTCCCGCGCCTCAAGGAGCGGCAGAACCAAGTCGCCGGTTATCTTTCCGGCGGCGAGCAGCAGATGCTGGCGATTGGCCGGGCATTGATGGCGAACCCGCGCGTGCTGCTGATGGACGAGCCGTCGGAAGGCCTGGCACCACAGATCGTCGCTGAGGTCATGGCGACCATCCGCCGCCTCAAGGAACAGGGGCTCAGCATCATTCTGGTCGAGCAGAACGCCAAGCTAGTGTTCGATATTGCCGACGATATCGTCATCCTCAACAGCGGCCGAGTCGCGGTTGCCGGCACGACCGTCGAGCTGCGCCGCAGCGGCGTCGACCTACACCAGCATCTCGGCATTTATTGACCGTTCCACGCGGTGGGCCGAGGCCCGGCCGACGGTGCTGCATCATCTGCTTTACGGCCACACCGTGGACGGGTTATGCCCTGCTCGTGCCGCCGGCCTCCGGCGAGGCCGTCGCGGGACAGGGACTGGTCTTGGCGATGATTACGTTTGCGTTGCTGCCGTCGACGTTCCGACCGAGCACCGTATGAGTATTTTCGGTCGCATTCGCGAGTCCTTGACGATGGCGCGGCCGGCGCTGTCGGTTGCCGCAGGCGGCCGTCCATTGCGTGGTTGGCACGATGCCCGGTTCCTGGTCCGGGTCCGCTGGCGGGCGCTGCTGCGCGGTCTCGAACGCCGCCATCTCCGCAGCAACGAAATTGCCCTGACGCTGTTCGGTGCCGTCATCGGTGCGGCGATCGGCATCGGCGTCGTCGTCGTGCGCCAGCTATCGCAATGGCTGCATGAAATGTTGTTCAAAGTGCCCCCGGGTCATTTGCTGAGCGAAGGGGTTGGTTTGGCGTGGTGGCGGGTTCTGGTGGTGCCGTGCGTCGGCGGGCTGGTTGTTGGGATCGTGACGTTGCTCATCCGGCGGTTCCGGCCGCGCGAGG
>DASQHO010000086.1:0-23315 GCA_035632055.1 Allostellaceae bacterium | reverse complement strand
AAAGGGTAGCGCCGGAAGAGAAAGAAGGCCTCTTCCGACAACGGCGCACGTTCGCGTTTTTTGGTTCCTTGGGGGGCGTGGTGACGGATCAAGCAGGAGCGTCGGCGCCGACGTGGGCAGCTTCGACGCAACAGAACGTAACAGCACAGGCGTTCGACCGCCTGAGCCTCCGGTGGCAGGCGTGACCGAGCCGGTAAGCCGCAAAGTTGACGTCCAGTCGCAGTGGGCGCGCGTGCGCGGACGCTTGCGCGAGGAGTGCGGCGATGCCGCCTATCGTGCCTGGCTGAAGTCGATGACCCTATATGGCATCGACCAGGGCCGGGTGCGGATCGGCGTGCCCACCCGCTTCCTGCGCGATTGGGTCAGCCAACATTACTCCGATCGCATCCGCGCGCTGTGGAACGACGAAGACGACGCAATCGCCGCGGTCGAGATCTTGGTTACCGGCCGTACGGCGGCGCAGCCGATCGAAGCCGATCCGGCCGCGTCGGCGGGCGATAGCGCCGAGCCCGGAGCGGTCGTCGCCGCCGAGGAGAAGGATATCAGCGCGCCGCTCGACCCGCGCTTCACCTTCGAGAATTTCGTCGTCGGCAAGCCCAATGAGCTTGCCAACGCCGCCGCACGGCGGGTCGCCGAGGCGCAAGTGGGCGCGCGCTCGGGCGGCAACCTGCAGTTGCCGTTCAATCCGCTCTTCCTTTATGGCGGCGTCGGCTTGGGCAAGACCCACCTGATGCATGCGATCGCCTGGCATATCCGCACCCGTGCGCCGCACCGTAAGGTAATCTACCTTTCGGCCGAGAAGTTCATGTTCCAGTTCGTCCGCGCGATCCGCTTCAAGGACACGATGGCGTTCAAAGAGCAGTTTCGCTCAGTCGACCTGCTGATGATCGACGACGTCCAGTTCATCGGCGGCCGCGATGCGACACAAGAAGAATTCTTCCATACCTTCAACGCGTTAGTCGACCAGAACCGGCAAATCGTGATCTCCGCCGACAAGTCGCCGTCGGATCTCGAAGGTATCGAAGATCGGGTCAAGTCGCGGCTCGGCTGGGGCTTGGTCGCGGATATCCATCCGACGACCTACGAGCTGCGCCTGGGCATTCTCCAGGCTAAGGCCGAGACGACGCAGCTACCGGTGCCCGGCAAGGTGCTGGAATTCCTCGCGCATAAGATCACCTCGAACGTCCGCGAGCTCGAAGGCGCACTGCATCGGATCAGCGCCCATACCCAGCTGACAGGCGGCATGGTGACGCTCGAAAGCGCCCAGGAAGTGCTGCACGATCTGCTGCGCGCCAACGACCGGCGCGTCACCATCGACGAGATCCAGAAGCGTGTCGCCGAGCACTACAACATCCGCCTCGCCGACATGCATTCGGCCCGCCGTGCTCGTGCCGTCGCCCGGCCGCGGCAGGTGGCGATGTATCTCTGCAAGCAGCTCACGCCGCGGTCGCTGCCGGAGATCGGACGCAAGTTCGGCGGCCGCGACCACACCACGGTTATGCACGCGGTGCGCAAGATCGAGGAGCTGAAGGCCGCCGATACGACCTTGGCCGAGGACATCGAGCTGCTCCGCCGCATGCTCGAAAATTGAGCCGCAACCGGCGCCGCGCACACTTTATAACTCTCTGATCTACAACTTGAAAATTGCGACTCGGCGACGCGATTCGCGGGCGCGCCGCGGTATACGCTCGACTCCCCCTGTGCTATAGTTTTTGCCCGTTTGGCGGTCGTTTTCGGCGCGCGTTGCGAGGCGCACGGAGTTCGGACGCGGCGGGGTGTCGGGCCGGAAAAACGGTTCGGCGCGAGGAAAAGCCGCTACAACGGACGAACGCCAACCACCCATGAAACTGACGATCGAACGCGCCGCTCTGCTCAAGGCATTGGGCCACGTGCAGAGCGTGGTCGAGCGGCGCAACACCATCCCCATTCTGTCGAACGTGCTGCTGCGTGGAGCCGACGGCAAGCTGGCGCTGTCCGCGACCGACATGGACATCGAGATGATTTCCTCGGTGCCCGCGCAAGGCGTCAAAACCGGCGGCACCACGGTGCCGGCGCACACGCTCTACGACATTACGCGCAAGCTGCCGGAAGGCGCGCAGGTGGCGCTCGAGATCGGCGCCGACAAGGGCCAGATGACGCTCCGGTCCGGCCGCTCGACCTTCACCCTCGCCTGCCTGCCGGCCGAGGACTATCCGGTCATGTCGGGCAGCGATCTGGCGCACAATTTCACCATCTCGGCTGCCGACTTGAAGCGGCTGATCGACCGCACCCGGTTCGCGATCTCGACCGAGGAGACGCGCTACTACCTGAACGGCATCTATCTCCACGCCGCCAAGAGCAACGACGTCAGCATGCTGCGCGCCGTCGCCACCGACGGCCACCGGCTGGCGCGGATGGAGCTGCCGCTGCCTGACGGCGCCGCCGGCATGCCGGGCGTCATCGTGCCGCGTAAGGCGGTCAACGAGCTGCGCAAGCTGCTCGACGAGTTCGACCAGGACGTCGCCGTGTCGCTGTCAGACACCAAGATCCGCCTCGGTTTCGGCGAGAACACGGTGCTGACCTCGAAGCTGATCGACGGCACCTTCCCCGATTACGATCGGGTCATTCCGACCGGCAACGACAAGGTGCTCGAAGTCGAGTGCAAGTCGTTCGCCGCCGCGGTTGATCGCGTGGCAACGATCTCGAGCGAGAAGAGCCGGGCGGTAAAGCTGGCGATCGAGCGCAACAGCCTGACGCTGTCGGCGACCAGCGCCGAGAATGGCACCGCGTCCGAGGAAATCGAGGTACGCTACAGCGCCTCGCCAATCGAGATTGGATTCAATTCGCGCTATCTCCTCGACATCACCGAGCAGATCGAGGGCGAAGGCGCCAAGTTCGTCATGGCCGACGCCGCGTCGCCGACGGTGGTGCGCGACGCCACCGACGCCAGCGCGCTTTACGTTCTCATGCCGATGCGCGTCTAGGCGCGGGTATGACGCCCGACCGGGTGGTTCCCTTCGCGAAGCCGGCAACACGGGCGGCCACCGCGCCGGCGACATCCGTGGTGCGCCTGGTGCTGACCGACTTCCGCGGCTACGCGCGCGTAAGGCTGGCGATCGGGCCCGATCCAGTCGTGCTCGTCGGACCCAACGGCGCCGGCAAGACCAATCTGCTCGAGGCGCTGTCGTTCCTGGCGCCGGGCAAGGGCCTGCGCCGCGCCAAGCTCAGCGAGATCGACCGGCGCGGCGGCCATGTCTGGGCCTTGGCGGCGACGGTGGCCAGTCCCGCCGGCGAATTCGACGTCGGCACCGGCCGCGATGCCGACAGCGAGAGCGGCGAGCGCCGCCACGTGCGCATCGACGGCGTGCCGGCCAAAAGCCAGCAGGATTTGTCCGAGCGCCTCGCGGTTGCCTGGCTGACGCCGCAGATGGATCGATTGTTTGCCGACGCCGCCTCGGGCCGGCGCCGCTTCCTCGACCGTCTGGTGACCGGCTTCGATCCCAGTCACTGGTCGCGGCTGCTCGCCTACGAGCGGGCGATGCGCGAACGCGCCCGCCTGCTGCGCGAAGGTGCCACAGACCCGTCCTGGCTCAAGGCGCTGGAAGAGATCATGGCTGAAAACGGCGTCGCGCTCGCCGCGGCGCGGCTCGAAGCCGTCACCCGTCTTGCCGCTGCCTGCGCCGAAGCGCAGGGGCCGTTTCCGCGCGCCGGCCTGGCGATCGAAGGCGCGGTCGAGCATTGGCTCGGAAACATGCCGGCGTTGGCCGCCGAAGAGACCTTCCGCGCGGCGCTGCATGATTCGCGCGGTCTCGACCGCGACAGCGGCGTCACCCAGACCGGCCCGCACCGCTCGGACCTGCTGGCGCGCCATCTCGGCACCGGCGAAGCGGCCGCGTTGTGCTCCACCGGCGAGCAGAAGGCGCTTCTGATCGCCATCGTGCTGGCCTATGCGCGGCTGCTGGCGCTGCGGCGCGGCAGCGCGCCGGTGCTGCTGCTTGACGAGGTCACCGCGCATCTCGACGCCGCCCGGCGCAGTGCGTTGTTCCAGGCGCTGCGCGCGCTCGGCGCGCAATGCTGGCTCGCCGGGACCGATACGGCGCTGTTCGCCGAGCTCAAAGGGCATGCCCAATTCTTCGCGGTCGCGGATGCCGCAGTGTCATCCGCATGAATGCGACGTCGTAACCTGGTGGATGGATCATGAGCGAAGCCGTTTCCCAAGGCCCGGAAGAAGAAGAATACAGCGCCAAATCGATCAAGGTGCTGCGCGGACTCGATGCCGTGCGCAAGCGTCCGGGCATGTATATCGGCGACACCGACGACGGCTCGGGCCTGCACCATATGGTCTACGAGGTCGTCGACAACTCGATCGACGAAGCGCTCGCCGGCTTCTGCGACACCGTGACGGTGACACTCAATCCCGACGGCTCGTGCACCGTGACCGACAACGGTCGCGGCATTCCGGTCGACATCCACAAGGAGGAAAAGGTTTCGGCGGCGCAGGTCATCATGACCCAGCTGCACGCCGGCGGAAAATTCGATCAGAACTCGTACAAGGTTTCGGGCGGCCTGCACGGCGTCGGCGTCTCGGTGGTGAACGCGCTATCCGCGCGCCTCGATTTGCGCATCTGGCGCGGCGGCAGCGAACATTTCATACGCTTCAAGGACGGCGATCCGGAAGCGCCGCTCAAAGTCGTCGGCAAGGCGCCGTCGGTCGAGCGCAACGGCAAGACCGGACCCAAGACCGGCACCGAAGTGACGTTCTGGCCGAGCACGCAGACCTTCACCAAGACCGAGTTCGATTTCGCCACGCTCGAGCACCGGCTCCGCGAGCTGGCGTTCCTCAATTCGGGCGTAACTCTGGATTTGACCGACGCGCGCGGCGTCGAACCCAAGACCGTGCGCCTGCATTACGAAGGCGGGCTCGAGGCCTTCGCCAAGTATCTCGATCGCTCGAAGCAGACGCTCCATTCGACCGTCACCATGGCGGCGGTAAAGGACGGCATGACCGTCGAGGTCGCGATGGAATGGACCGACAGCTATCACGAGACGATGCTGTGCTTCACCAACAACATCCCGCAGCGCGACGGCGGCACGCACCTGGCCGGCTTCCGCGCCGCGCTGACGCGCACCGTCAACAACTATGCCGATGAATCCGGCCTGACCAAAGGCAAGGATAAGATCGCGCTGACCGGCGAAGACATGCGCGAAGGCCTGACCTGCATCCTTTCGATCAAGGTACCCGATCCCAAATTCTCGTCGCAGACCAAGGACAAGCTGGTTTCGTCCGAGGTGCGGCCGGTGGTCGATGCCGTGGTCGCGGACAAGCTCCAGGAGTGGTTCGAGAAACATCCGCCCGAGGCCAAGCGCATCGTCGGCAAAGTGGTCGAAGCGGCGATGGCGCGCGAGGCGGCGCGCAAAGCGCGTGATCTGACGCGGCGCAAAGGCGCGCTCGATATCGCCAACCTGCCGGGCAAGCTCGCCGACTGCCAGGAACGCGATCCGGCACAAAGCGAACTCTTTATCGTCGAGGGCGACAGCGCCGGCGGCTCGGCCAAGCAGGGCCGCGATCGCCGCTTCCAAGCCATCCTGCCGCTGAAGGGCAAGATCCTGAACGTCGAGCGTGCGCGCTTCGACAAGATGCTGAGCTCAGTCGAGATCGGCACGTTGATCGCCGCGCTCGGCACCGGCATTGGCCCCGAAGAATTCGACGCGGCCAAGGCGCGGTATCACCGCATCGTCATCATGACCGACGCCGACGTCGACGGCAGCCACATCCGCACGCTGCTGTTGACGTTCTTCTTCCGCCAGATGCGCGACCTGATCGAGAAGGGCTACCTCTACATCGCGCAGCCGCCGCTCTATCAGGTCAAGCGCGGCCAGGGCAAATCGGTCTATCTCAAGGACGATCCGGCGCTCGAGGAATACCGCATTACCGCCGGCATCAAGGACGCCAAATTCCGGCAGCACGACGGCGTCGAACGCGCCGGCAACGACCTGAAGGATCTGGTCGAACGGGCGCGGCTGGTGCGTACGCTGCTGCTGCCGCTGTGGCGCAAAGTCGGCAGTCTCGAAGTGGTCGAGCAGGCGGCGATCGCCGGCGTGCTCGATCCGACGCTGCTCGACAAGCCCAAGGATGGCGCCGAGGCTGCCAAGTACCTGGCGTCGCGGCTCGATCTGCTGGCCCCGGCCGAAGCGCGCGGCTGGAAGGGTGACCTCATGCCCGGCGAGAGTCTGGTGCTGACCCGCAAACGCCACGGCGTCACCGAACGCCGTGTCTTCGACGCCGCGCTGCTGAAAAGCGCCGAGGCCCGCCGCCTCGACGAACGCACCGCCGAGCTGCAGAAAATTTACGGCAAGCCCGGCACACTCATCGCCAAGGACAAGGAAGCAGTCGTCAACGGTCCGACGGCTCTGCTCGAAGCCGTGCTCGCGCTCGGACCCAAGCAGGGTGACATCCAGCGCTACAAGGGCCTCGGCGAGATGAATCCCGAGCAGCTGTGGGAGACGACACTCGATCCGTCGGTGCGATCGCTGCTCCAGGTCAAAGTCACGCATGAGGATTCCGCGCTCGAGATTTTCTCGACGCTGATGGGCGATATCGTCGAGCCGCGGCGCGAGTTCATCCAGCACCACGCGCTCGAAGTCGCCAATCTCGACGTTTAGCGCTAGGATGGCCCGATCCTGGCGGGAGCGGCTTCCGCAAAGGAGGGTCGGATGGCGAAGGCAAGCGGCGGCAGCCGCAAGCGGCACCCGGTCATTACCGCCCTGTGGCTGTTGGCAGCGACTGCCATCGCCATCGGGTTCACCATGCGCATCGTGGCGCATTTTTGGTTCGGTCTGGGCCTGAGGCTGCTGGGCATTTCGTTCATCGCTGCCGGTCTCGCGATCGGCGCGATTGCCTGGCTGGCGGAGCGCATCACCGGCATACAGCCGCCGCCGTAAGCCACCGCGGCCGCTGGTCGCACCACCGGAACTGCCCCCACGCCTCTCCGTTGCGCCTTAAGGATCGCTTAAGCACGTTTCAACCGCGGGTTAACCGAATTCGGTTATTCCGGGCGGCAATGCGGCAATGGCCGGCGGTGTGCCGGCCGGGGCGTTATCGGAGCCAACCGTGTCGAACGAGTTGTGGAATGTTCTGGGTGCCTTGCTGGTCGTCACGGCGATGCTGGCGAGCCATCCGATCAAGCCGGCGGTCGCCCAGCGCATCGAGAACCGGATCGCGATGAATTGGGGCTGGATGGAGACGGAGGGGACGACCTGCCCCGCGGGCGTTCCCTGCCTGATGCCGGTTCCGATCCAGTAGGCGTTTCGGTCATCGCGCTTCGTTGCCGCGCTGCTCGCGGAAGAATCCCAACTTTTCCTGGCAGACGCGATCGGAGAAGCCGAACAACACGGCATCTTCCGACGCCACGTGCTCCTGGAAGTGCCAGCTCGGCGCGACGAAGATGTCGTGTGCCTGCCAGTCGAAGCGCTGCCCGCCAATGGTGCTCGTGCCGCTGCCCTCGACCACGGTGAAAACCGTGCTGTCGGTCGAGCGGTAAGGCTGCGTCTTGAAGCCTTTCGGCACCAGTTGCATCCAGGTCGAGATCGTCGGCATCGCCCAGCCACCGGTCACCGGATTGATGAACTTCATCTTGAATCCGGCATAGGGATCGGGCTTGCGGAAGCGGCGTAGTTTCTCGAGCCCGTCGCGCGTGCGCGCATAGGGGTAGTTGAAGATCGGCGAAGTCTGGCCGCCGAATTCCTGATCGAGCGGCAGCATGTTGTAGCCGTATTCGATTTCGGCGGCGCCTTCCGGCCGGGTCAGCGGATGGCTCGCTTCGGGATAACCGTCGCGGAAGCTCGCATCCATCAGATTGACGATCGGCACGTCGAGGCCGTCGAGCCACACCATCGGCCCGTTGCCCTCGTTGCCGTGATCGTGCCAGGTCATCGACGGCGTGATGACGAAATCACCGGGCAGCATGGAGGTCTTCTCGCCGGCGACGGCGGTGTAGGCATCCTTGCCTTCGATGATGAAGCGCAGTGCCGACGCGACGTGGCGGTGGGCGGGCGCGATCTCGCCGGGTAAAATAATCTGCAGGCCGGCGAACAGGCTGTGGGTGATGCGCGACTGGCCCGGCAGACCCGGATTCTCGAGCATCATGACGCGGCGCTCGGCTTCGGCGGCGGTGATCAGCTTGCACGCCTCCATCAGGTACGGGCGCACCTCGTTGTATTTCCAGATCGTCGCCTTGACCGGTGACACCGGCTCGTCGGTGACGAGCGCGCCAAGCACACGCCACAACGGCGCCAGATTCTGGCCACCGGCGCGCTGATAGAAGCCCTCGCGGCCGCGTTCGTTCGCCGGATTGACCGTGTGCGCCATCGCACGCGTGCTGTCCATGTCCTGCGCCCTCTGCAATCGCGCTGCGCCGCGACGATGGCCATATTGGACCGCTTCGCCGGGCTGTCAAGCAACCGTCAGTCGGGGCTAACCAATTGGAATCCAGGCGATTGTCACCGCGCCTCATCGCCCGCGCTTTAGCCGTCGTGGGATGCCTGAGATCGGCCGCCGCGCGTTGACAGCCCTCAGGACTTGCCCAACACTGCCGGCAACGGGCCGCGCCCGCGGCCGATGAAAACGCGATCGCAACGGTCGCTCTCCGGGAGGCACCATGAGCAAATCCACGCGGCGTTCGGTTCTGAAATATTCCGTGGCAACGGCTGCGCTCGCGGCGGCCGGACCGCTCGCCGGCGGCCGCGCCTGGGCCCAGGCCGCATCGTCGCCGATCCGCATCGGCGTGCTCTACGACCTCACCGGGCCGTTCACCGGCGCCGGCTCGGTGCCGGGCTCGATCGGCACTCAGATCGCAATCGATCTGGTCAACGAGCGCGGCGGCGTGCTCGGCAAGCACAAGATCGAGCCGGTGAAGGGCGATGCGCAGAGCAAGGTCGAAGTCGCGCTCAACGAGGCCGAGCGCCTGATCAGCCAGGAGCACGTCGACACCATTCTTGGCATTTACGCCAGCCCGGAAGCCGTGCCGCTGGCCGAGAAGATGGAGCAGGCAAAGAAGATCCTGTGGATCACCATCGCCGTCGCCACCAAGGTGCTGAAGGGCAAGAACCTGACCCATACGTTCCGGCCCGGCGTCAGCGCCGATGCCTATGGCGCCGCCGCGATCGCCTTTCTGAAAGAGCACGCGCAAGCGCAGCTCAAGATCGAACCCGGCAAGCTCAAATGCGCCATCATCCACGAGGACGGGCCTTACGGTTCCGATACGGGCGCGGCCGACGAAGTGCATGCCAAGGAAACCGGCATTCCGATTGTCTTGAACGAGGCCTATTCGGCGACGACATCCGATCTGTCGTCGCTGGTCACAAAGCTCAAACGCGCAGACGCCGACGTCATCCTGCACACCGGCTACAATCCCGACATCACGCTGTTCCTGCGCCAGGCGCGCGAGGCCGGCCTTAAATTCAAGATGCTGATCGGCCACGGCGCCGGCTACGGCCAGCGCGACAAACTCAAGCAGGCGTTCGGCTCGGACCTCGATTATTTCCTCAACGTCGATCCGGTCTCGGCGCAGAACCTCAAGCCGGGCGCGCTCAAGCCCGAACTCGAGCAGTTGGTCAAGACCATGGTCGAACGCTACAAGAAGGCGACCGGCAACGAAGCCGTGCCGCCGCACGTCTCAATGGGCTTCAACCAGACCTGGATTTTCCTGCAGAACGTGCTGCCGGTGGCGATCACCAAATATGGCGGCACGCACCCCGACGCGATCCGCAAGGCGGCGCTCGAAGTCGACATTCCGGAAGGCGGCACGATCCAGGGCTACGGCGTCAAGTTCGCGCCGCCTGGGGACGAATTCGCCGGCCAGAACCAACGCGTCTCGGCTTGCGTGACGCAGGCCTACGGCAACGTCGAAGCCATTGTCTGGCCCGACAAGATCAAGACTGCCGACGACGTGATGCCGCTGCCGAAATCGAATCCCTACGCCGCCTGACGCCGGTTTCCGTTCCCGTGCGTCCGCAGGCCGCGGTCGCGGCTCAGTGTCCCAGCCACGGATGGCGACGTGCTTTCGGTTAAGGGCATCAGCAAAAGCTTCGATGGTTTCCTCGCGGTCAACCGGGTGTCGTTCGACGTCGCCGAAGGCGAGATTCTCGGCCTGATCGGACCGAACGGCTCGGGCAAAAGCACTACTTTCAATCTGATCGCCGGCACGCTGCGGCCGACCGGTGGTTCGATCGCGTTCGAAGATCATGAGATTGCCGGCCTGCCGGCGCATCGCATCTGCCGCATGGGTTTGGCGCGAACCTTCCAGATCCCGCGGCCGTTCCGGCGTCTCGGCTTGCGCGAGAACGTCATGCTGGCTGCGTACTACGGCGGCCGCGGAGTCACTTCGCGCGCCGAGGCCGAAGCGCATGCGATCGCAGCGCTCGATCTAGTCGGCTTGCCCCATGATGCCAAAGCGGCAATCGAAGGTCTCGGCGCGGCGCAGCTCAAAAAGCTCGAATTGGCGCGCGCTCTCGCGACGCGGCCCAAGTTGCTGCTGGCGGACGAAAGCCTCGGCGGTCTCGATCATGCCGAAATGGAACGCGCTGCCGACATGCTCGGCCGCATCCGCCGCGATCTCGGCATCACCATCGTCTGGGTCGAGCACATCATGGGGGTTCTGATGCGCGTGGTCGACCGCGTCATCGTTCTCGACCATGGTGAGCTGATCTTCGAAGGCTCGCCGCAGAACGCCGCCAAGGATGCGCGCGTCGCCGAAGTTTATCTCGGCCGGTCGCGCTGATGGCTGCGCTGCTGACTCTCGACGGCGTCAGCGCGGGCTATGGCTCGTTCGCGGCGCTGTTCGACATCTTGCTCGAGGTCGAGCATGGCGAGGCGGTCGGCGTCGTCGGGCCGAACGGCGCCGGGAAGACGACGCTGATGCGGGTCATCTCGGGCCTGCTGCGGCCGCAATCGGGCCGTATCCTGCTTGAAGGCGAATCGCTGGCCGGTGCGCCGGCCTATCGCGTGGTCGCCGCCGGCATTGCGCACGTGCCGGAGAATCGCCGTCTGTTTCCGCGTCTGACCGTCGAAGAGAATTTGCGCATGGGCGCCTATCTGCCAGCCGCGCGCCGCGCGTTCGCCGAACGGGTCGCCTGGGTCTACGAACTGTTTCCGCGGCTCAGAGAGCGACGTCGCCAGATGGCCGGCACGCTGTCGGGCGGCGAACAGCAAATGGTGGCAATCGGCCGCGCGCTCATGTCGAAGCCGAAGCTGCTGCTGATGGACGAGCCGTCGGCCGGCCTGGCGCCGCTGGTGGTCGAGCAGGTGTTCGAGTTGGTCAAGCGCATCCGCGCCGAGGGCTTTACGGTTCTGATCGTCGAGCAGAACGTGCGTCAGGTTCTGGCGGTCGTCGACCGTGCCTATCTGCTCGAAACCGGCCGCATCAAGCTCGCCGGCAGCGCCGCCGCGCTGCAGCAGAATCCTGTCATCCAGCGATCCTATCTCGGGCTCTGACGCGTGATGGACATTTATCTGCTCGAGGCGATCATCAACGGGCTGCTGCTCGGCGGCGTGCTAGCGCTGCTGTCGCTTGGCCTCAACCTGATTTTCGGCGTCATCGACGTCGTGTGGATCTGCTACGCCGAAGTGGTGATGGCCGCGATGTACGCGGTCTTCTGGCTCTACACCGCCTGGCATTGGCCGCTGCTGCTCGCCTGCGTCGCGGCCATCGCCTTCGCTACGTTGCTCGGCCTCCTGGTGCATGTCATCGTCATCGAGCCGATCCTGGGCTCGGCGCCAATCAACCAGCTGCTTGCGACCGGCGGCCTGCTCTTCTTCCTGCAGAGCCTGGCGACGCTGCTGTTCGGCACCGATTTCCGCAATCTCGGCATCCGCCTGCCGGTGCTCGAGCTCGGCGGCATCTTCATCAGCTTCGCGCGGCTTATCGCCTTCGGCGTCGCGCTGATCGGCGCGGTCGGTCTCTACCTGTTCCTGGCACGGACCTATCTCGGCACCGCCATTCGCGCCATCGCCCAGGATCGCGACGTGATGGGGCTGATGGGCGCCAATGAGCGGCGCATCTACATCATCACGTCGGCGATCGGCGGCGGCCTTGCCGGCCTCGCCGCCTGCCTGCTGGTGCTGCAATACGACGTGCACCCGTTCATCGGCCTGACCTTCGGGCCGATCACTTTCATGGTTTGCGTGCTCGGCGGCCTCGGCAACATGATCGGCGGCTTCATCGCCGCTTTCGTCATCAGCCAGATCATCGCCGTCGGCGGATATTATTTTCCGATCGAGGCCGCCGAGGTTCTCGCCTTCGTCTTCTTCATCGTCATGATTCTGATCCGGCCGCAGGGATTCCTCGGCAAATGAGCGTCCCGCGCGACGTGCGGCTCGGCCTTTACCTGCCGTTGGCGGGGGTGGTCGTCGCGCCGTTCTTCCTGTCGGATTATTTCCTGCATTTGGCGGTGCAGATCGCGATCTGGAGCCTGGTCTACACCGCGTGGGCGTTGATGGGCCGCTTCCGTCTAACCTCGCTTGGCCATGGCGCCTTCCTCGGCGTCGGCGCCTATGTGCCGACGCTGCTGTGGAACAATTTCGGCGTGACGCCGTGGCTCGGCATTCCGATCGCCATGGCGCTGTCGGTCGCGCTGGCGCTGATCGTCGGCTATCCGTCGTCGCGCCAGAAGGTGGTTGGGCATTATTTCGCTTTGATCACGCTCGCACTCGGCCAGGTGGTAATGCTGGTGATCATTGCCGCGCGTGACGTCACCGGCGGATCGCTTGGCATGACGCCGCGCACCGTCGGCCGCTCGTGGTACGCGCTGCAACTGCCGAACAAGGCCGAGTTCTACGTCGTCGCATTGGCCGCATGGCTCATCGGCCTCGTGGTCTGGCGCTTGGTCGAGCGCGGCATGATCCGCCTGGCGCTCGAAGCCGTCGCCGAGGACGAGGACGCCGCCGAAGCCGCCGGCGTCGACGTGCTGCGCGAGAAACTCAAGATTACCGCGCTGTCGACGGGTCTCACCGCCCTAGGCGGCGCGCTTTACGCCCAATACCTGATGTATCTCAGTCCCGATGCGATGGCGGGCGTCGGCATCTCACTCGAGATCGTCTTCGCCGCGATCGCCGGCGGCATGTACAACATGCTCGGACCGACAGTCGGCGCCGCCTTCACCATCCTTTTGACCGAAGGGCTGCGCGTATTGTTCGGCACGCACTTTGTCGGTGCCGCCAATACGATTTACGGCGCCCTGCTGATCATGTTCATCATCTTCATGCCGCGCGGCATCGTCGGCACCGCCGAGCGGCTGTGGACGCGGCCGCGGCGGCCGACCGCACCGGCGGCACCCCAGGCCGCCGAATGAGCCGCTAACGCGCCGCCTTTTGCGCCTCTGCGAGGCGATAGAACAGCACGCTGCAATTGTCGGCCTGATCCCAGCCGGCACGCGATGCCGCCTGATACGAGGTGCGCACGCGTTCGAGCGCCGGCAGTTCGATGCCGAGATGCCGGGCCCAATCGAGCATGATGTTCATATCCTTGATCACGCCGTCGATGGTGAATCCGACCGGCGGCCGCTCGCCGGTCTCGAGCGTCTTGACCACCGCCGGTCCGCGCACCTTGAGGCCGTTGATGCCACCGGAGCTTTCGGCGAAGATTTCCATCATCTTGGCCGGTGGAATCTTGAAGTCGCGCGTCAGCGCGATCGCTTCGCCGAGCGCTTCCCAATAGATGCATAGCGGCAAGTTGATCGCGAGCTTCATCGCCGCGCCGGCGCCGTTGGGCCCGAGATGGTCGACTTTGCGGCAAAGCAGTTCGAGAACCGGCTTGGCGCGGGCGAAATCGGCTGCGTCGCCGCCGACCATGCCGATCAGCCTGCCTTCGCGCGCCGGCCCGACCGTGCCGCCGACCGGGCATTCGAGGAAACCGGCGCCTTTGGCGCGGGCGTGGGCCGCAATGTCCTGCGGCACGGTCGGCGCGACCGTGCTCATATCGACGAACAGCTTGCCCTTGACGTCCCCCGACAGCAGACCGTCTTGGCCATCGTAGACCGCGCGCACCGCCGGCTCGTCGAGCAAGATCGACAGCACGATGTCGGATTGCGCCGCAACCGCTGCCGGCGTCGGCGCGGCGCGCGCGCCTTTGGTTACCGACGGCTTGATCTTGTCGGGATTGCGGTTCCAGACGACGGGCTTCTGACCTTGATCGAGCAGGCGTGCGACCATGGCCGCACCCATCCGCCCGAGGCCGCAAAATCCGATCTGCATCGAGATGCCTCCCGCCGGTTGCGCGATCTGCCTAATGGCATCGCACGTGGCGGTCAAGCGCGGGCGGGAAAAGCGGCGGCTGCCCTCAGGCGGCGGAAATCTGGCGCGACATCCGCAGATTGCGCGCCAACTGAACGCCTTGCGGGTCCTTGAACATCGTCTCGATTGCGCGCAGCAGCGCGTAAAGCCGCGCCTGTGCGGCAGGATTCGGCGCGCCTCGCATCTCGGCGACAATCGCGTTGGCTTTAGCCTCGATGGCGGTTCCGAGCCGCTCGCGGTAGTCGCGCGCTTCATTGGCAAAGCCGTAAAGCGGCCCGTTTTCGATGATGACGCCGACGAACTCGGCCGCGGGAACCGCCGCCTCCAAACCGGTTTCGTCGGCACGCAATACCAGCGCCGTTACCCGATCGTTGAAGGCGCGATCGAAGACAGCCGAGAGGACCGTGTGAGCCTCGCCCGAAGCGTTCCACGCGGCATCGTCCTGGCCGACCAGCATCGGGCCGAAGGCGGTAATCAATCCGTTGACACCGTCGAAATAGCGCACGGTCATCGTCTTGATAGCCGCCATCTGGCCGGCCGTATCGTCCTTGCGCGTCAGGGATACGATTTCGCCGGCGGTGCGTTTCAGTTCGAGGATGAGACGCTGCGCCACGATATCGAATTCCGGGTAACGCGACCGGTGATCGCGCGGCCGCCACGCCAGCCCGCGCGCCACCAGTATGATCTGCCACGGCCGCACCATCCGGTTCGCCAACGCCAGCGCGAAATACACCGCATCGGGACCAATCACTTCGGCGAAGGTCTGATACTGCTGACGCAGCATCACGATCGAGTCTTTCATCAGATCGAAGATGCGGCGGCCTTCCATCTGGCCCTCTTCGGCCAGCAGCGAACCGGTGAGCGCAAGCTGTGAGCGCAGCGGCGCCGCAATCGCCAGGATGCGGGCGACTTCGCGAATGTCCTCGACCAGAAGTTTATTGGAAGCGACGGCGTCAACAGCAGGAATCGCCGATGGCTGTTGTATTGCCGTCAGAATCCGCATGGTCCAATTAATGGCAGCGCGCTGCAATTCGACAGCAAGCTGGTTTGCGTCCTCGAATTCGCCGGTTCCGACGATCGTCTTGAGACGCAGGTCGAAGCGGACAAGCTCGTCGCCGCACAAGGCGACGATGGCGTCCCACCACGGCACGATCATGCTGCGCGGAATCAATCCCGGCAGTCGCGGATCGTCCGCGCGGTCGGTGAGAAATGCCTCGAAAGCCTGGCAGACCAGCCGGCACAGCGTCGGAACGCGCGGACCGCTCGGCCGTGTCGCGGCGGCCGCAGGAGTCGCGTTCGCAGGCTCGGGACGAGTGTCGTTGGCGGGCACGGTGCTCCCTGGTCGGACGTCAAATCGCCCTGGACCTGGCGGCACTTATCTTGGCCGAAAATGGTAAATGGCGGGTTTACCGATGTGGCGAAGGGCCGAAGCCCTTGTTAACCCGCCTTGTCGGGCTGCGGGCCGCGGGCAATAATCGGCCGATGCGCGAGCCGATTCGCGGTCATCACGACATGGGCGGGTTGCCGGCGGGCCGGGTCGAAAAGACCGAACACGACTACGCCTTCTGGGAAAAGCGCGTCGATGCGCTCAACGTGCTGCTGGCGGCCAAGGGCCATCTGCGGGTCGACGAAATGCGCAAGAACATCGAAGCCCTGCCGCCCGATGCTTACGACCGTATGACCTATTACGAGCGCTGGATTTCGGCAATCGCCAACACTCTGCTGCAACGCGGCGTGCTCTCTGCCGATGAACTCGGCCGCAAGATGGAAGAGATCGCGCGGCGCGAAGGCGTCAGTCCATGACCGGCCGTGCCGCCGCCAACGCTTCCGTGCCCGCCCGCTTCAAGCCGGGCGACGCGGTCAGCGTGCGCCGCGCCCATCCACCCGGCCATATCCGCACGCCATGGTACATCCGCGGCCATCGGGGCACCGTGGTGCACGCACTCGGTCCGTTCGCCAATCCCGAGGAGCTGGCTTACAACCGGCCGGGCCTGCCGGCGCAGCCGCTCTATCGGGTGCGCTTCCGCCAGCGCGAGGTGTGGCCCGATTATGCCGGCAGCGACGCCGACACGCTCGACATCGAGATTTTCCAGCACTGGCTCGAACCCGCCGGGAGCGGGCGATGAACGATCCGCACGACCACGCCCACGACCACGACCATCACGATCACGCGCATCCGCACCGCCATCCGCCGCGGCCGGACACCGACGATACGCTCGGCCATTTCCAGATCATGGAAATCGCCGTGCGCGAGCTATTGATCGGCAAAGGCATCGTCTCGCCGGACGAGATTCAGCGCGCGATCGAGGCGATGGACGCGCGCGGCGAGGCGCTGGGCGCCAAGATCGTCGCCCGCGCCTGGACCGATCCGGCGTTCAAGGCGCGCTTGATGGCCGACGGCACGGAAGCGGTGCGCGATTTCGGCGTCGACATGGGCACGACGCGTCTGTTCGTGGTCGAGAACACGCCGGCGGTCCACAACGTCGTCGTCTGCACGCTGTGCTCGTGCTATCCGCGCATGGTGCTGGGCCTGCCGCCGGACTGGTACAAGAGCCGCAATTACCGCAGTCGTGCCGTGCACGAGCCGCGCGCGGTATTGCAGGAGTTCGGCACAATCGTGCCGGCGGAGAAAGAAGTCCGGGTCCACGATTCGACCGCCGATATGCGCTATCTCGTGCTGCCGGAACGGCCGGCCGGCACCGACGGCTGGGGCGCTGACAAGCTTGCTACGCTGGTCAGCCGCGACGCCATGATCGGCGTCGCCTTTGCGCGCCAGCCTTAGCGCTCAGCCGCGGTTCAGGCGGTTGCCGACCAGGTCGCTGACCACCGTCGCGTCGGCCAGCGTCGAAATATCGCCCAGCTGTTCGTGCTCGTTGGCGGCGATCTTGCGTAGGATGCGGCGCATGATCTTGCCCGAGCGCGTCTTGGGCAGGGCTGGCGCCCATTGGATCAGGTCGGGCGCGGCGATGGCGCCGATCTGCTTGCGCACCCACTGGCCGAGCTCCTTGCGCAGCTCTTCCGTCGGTTCGTTGCCGGCCTTCAACGTGACGTAGGCGTAGATCGCCTGTCCCTTGATGTCGTGCGGATAGCCGACGCAGGCGGCTTCGGCGACCTTGGGATGCGCCACCAGCGCGCTTTCGACCTCGGCGGTGCCGATGCGGTGGCCCGCGACGTTGATCACGTCATCGACGCGGCCGGTGATCCAGTAATAGCCGTCGGCGTCGCGCCGCGCGCCGTCGCCGGTGAAATATTTGCCTTTGAATGTCGAGAAATAGGTTTCGATGAAGCGCTTGTGGTCGCCGAACACGGTGCGCATCTGGCCTGGCCAGGAATCGAGGATGCAAAGATTGCCCTCAGCGACGCCCTCGAGGATCTTGCCTTCGCCGTCGACAATCGCCGGTTTGACGCCGAAGAATGGCCGGGTCGCCGAGCCGGGCTTGGTCGGCGTCGCACCCGGCAGCGGCGTGATCAGAATGCCGCCGGTCTCGGTCTGCCACCAGGTGTCGACGATGGGAACTTTGCCGTCGCCGACGACGCGGTGGTACCACAGCCAGGCTTCGGGGTTGATCGGCTCCCCGACCGTGCCCAACAGCTTCAGCGATTTGCGCGACGTCTTGGTGACGAAGCCGTCGCCCTCGCGCATCAGCGCGCGGATCGCCGTCGGCGCGGTGTAGAAGATGTTGACCTTGTGCTTGTCGATCACCTGCCAGAAGCGCGAGGCATCGGGATAGTTGGGCACGCCCTCGAACATCAGGGTGGTGGCCCCGTTCGCAAGGGGCCCATAGACGATGTAGCTGTGGCCGGTGACCCAGCCGACGTCGGCGGTGCACCAATAGATCTCGCCGTCGTGATAGTCGAAGACGTACTGGTGCGTCATTGCCACGAAAACCAGGTAGCCGCCGGTGGTGTGCAGCACGCCCTTGGGCTTGCCGGTCGAACCCGAGGTGTAAAGGATGAACAGCGGGTCCTCGGCGCTCATCTCGGCCGGCGGGCAATCCTTCGACGCCTTTGCCATCTCCTCGTGGTACCAGCGGTCGCGTTTCGCGTCCCAACCGACCTTGCCGCCGGTGCGCCGCACCACCAGCACCGTCTCGACCTCGGGGCACTGCTTCACAGCTTCGTCGGTGTTGGCCTTGAGCGGAATCTTACGGCTGCCGCGCAAGCCCTCGTCGGCGGTGATAATGACGGTCGAGCGGCAATCCTTGATGCGGCCGACCAGGCTTTCGGGCGAGAAGCCGCCGAACACCACCGAATGGATCGCGCCGATGCGCGCGCAGGCGAGCATGGCGAATGCCGCCTCGGGAATCATCGGCATGTAGATGGTGACGCGGTCGCCTTTCTTGACGCCAAGGCTTTTCAGCACGTTGCCGAGCCGGCAGACGCTCTCATGCAGCTCGCCGTAGCTGACGTTCCGGCTTTCCTTCGGATCGTCGCCTTCCCACAGGATCGCGGTCTGGTCGGCGCGCAGCTTGAGATGCCGGTCGATGCAGTTGTAGGCGGCGTTGAGCGTGCCGTCCTCGAACCATTTGATGCTGACGTTGCCGTCGAAGCTGGTGTTCTTGACCTTGGTGAAGGGCTTGATCCAGTCGAGGCGCTTGCCGTGCGCGGCCCAGAACCGCTCGGGGTTCTTGATCGAGTCCTCGTACATGTCGAAATATTTCTTTTCGCTGACCCAGGCGCTTTGCGCGACCTGGCGCGGCACGGGGAACATGTTCGCGGCGGTGTCCGGCATAGCGCTCTCCCGAAAGGCTTATTTCCGTCGAGTTTAGGAACCCCGGCGGCCCGGAACAAGCATGGCGGAGCCGCGCGTGGGCCGTATCAGTGCCGGAAGTGCCGCATGCCGGTGAACACCATGGCGATGCCGGCCTTGTCGGCGGCGGCGATGACTTCGTTATCACGGACAGAACCGCCGGGCTGGATCGCCGCCGTGGCGCCGGCCGCGACTGCTGCTTCGAGCCCGTCGGCGAACGGAAAGAACGCATCGCTCGCCACCACCGAGCCCGCGATCGTAGCGCCGCCTTTTTGCGCCGCGACGCGCACGGAATCGACGCGGCTCATCTGTCCGGCACCGACGCCGACGGTGGCGCCGCCTTTGGCGAAGACGATGGCGTTCGACTTGACGTGCTTGCAGACGCGCGAGGCGAAGATGAGGTCGGCGATCTCCTGCCGGCTCGGCGCGCGCTTGCTCACCGTCTTGAGTTGATTCTCGGAAACGCGGCCGTTGTCGCGGGTTTGCAGCAGATAGCCGCCGGCGACCGATTTGAGCGTGACGCCGGCCTCGGCAGAATCCGGGATGCCGCCGGTCGTCAGCACCCGCAGCGCGGTTTTCTTCTTGAGCACGGCGCGCGCCGCGTCCTCGACCGCGGGCGCGATCACCACTTCCATGAACAGCGCGCCGATCGCCTCGGCGGTCGCCGCGTCGAGCGGCCGGTTGACCGCGACGATGCCGCCGAAGGCGCTCACCGGATCGGTCGCCAGCGCTTTGTCCCACGCGGCGCGCAAATTGGCGGCGATGGCGACGCCGCACGGATTGCCGTGCTTGACGATGACCACCGCCGGCTCGGCAAATTCGGCCACCAGCTCGAAGGCGGCATCGGTGTCGTTGAGATTGTTGTAGCTCAGCTCCTTGCCCTGGAGCTGACGCGCCGTGGCGACACCCTTGCGCGCGCCGTCGCCGACATAGAACGCCGCATGCTGGTGCGGGTTTTCGCCGTAGCGAAGCGTCTGCTTGCGGGCCGCCGCCAGGATCAGCGCTTCGGGGAATTCCTCGCCCGATTGGCGCGCAAGCCACCAGGCGATCTCGGCGTCATAAGCCGCGGTGCGAGCGAAGGCGCGTTGCGCCAGGCTGCGGCGCAGCTCCAGCGTCGTCGCGCCCTGGTGCGCGTCGATCTCGTGGACGATCGCGTCGTAATCCGACGGATCGGTCGCGACCGCGACGTCGGCGTGGTTCTTGGCGGCCGCGCGGATCAGTGACGGCCCGCCGATGTCGATATTCTCGACGCATTCGTCGAACGGCGCGCCGCGGGCGACCGTCGCGGCGAAGGGATAAAGGTTGACCACGACGAGATCGATCGGCGCGATGCTGTGCTTGGCGATCGCGTCCATGTGCGCGCGCTCACCGCGTTTCGCCAGGATGCCGCCGTGGATCGCCGGATGCAGCGTCTTGAGCCGGCCGTCGAGCAGCTCGGGAAACTTGGTGACGGATGCCACTTCCTCGACCGCGAGTCCGGCATCGGCCAGCGCCTTGGCGGTGCCGCCGGTCGAGACGAGCGCCACTTTGTGCCGCGCGAGCGCCTGGGCGAAGGGTATGAGGCCGGCCTTGTCGGAAACCGAAATCAGCGCCCGTCGGATCGGGCGAAGGCGGGGTTCGGACATGGGATTTCCGCGCAAAAGGCAGCGCGACCATAAGGCCGCGCCGGACGCCACGCAAGGTCAGCGGACGAAGATCGCGCCGTAATGATAGGGCGGTAATTGCACGATTCGAGACAGCGTCAATCCTGCGGGCGTCACGCGCGCCGCGGTTTCTTCCGGCGACAGCCGGAGCTCGGTGCGCGGACCGCGCGGCTCGCCCGACACCGGGGTCTCCTCGCGCGGACGCTTGTGCCAGTTGATGACGCCGAAATGGCCGCCCGGCTTGAGCACGCGGCGCACCGCTTCGGCGAGCCGCGCCGGCTCCGGTACGCCATGGAAAGCGTTGCCGATCAGCACATAATCGACCGTCCGTGGCACGAACGCGGCGAGGTCGTAGGCGTCGCCTTCGACAAAGGCGACGTTGGTCGCACCCGCCGCCGAGACGCGCACCTGCGCCATGTCGAGAAACTTGGGATCGAGGTCGATGGCGACGACGTGGCTGGCGATTGTCGCCAGCGGTGCGGTAAACCATCCGTCGCCGCAGCACAAATCGATCACGTCGAAGCCGCGTTCGATGCCCATGGCGGCGAGCACGGCAGCCGGATCTGGCCACAATACCGGCCACCATCCGGATGTGGGCATCTCGGTGCCTTGGAAGAATCCGGCGCGCTCGCTCACGCTGTTACGCCTCGGTCGGTTTTTCGCCCTTCTTGGCTTCGCGTTTCAATGCCCATTTGACCGTCGCGCCGGTCGAGCCGGCGTGGCCGTCGAGAACCACCTGCTGCGTCTTGCGCACCCCGCCGTCGCCGAGATAGACGCTCTCGGCGAGATTCATCACCGCACCCACCGCTTTCAGCCGCCAGAACACGCCGCTCGGCGATTTCAGCAGCACGGCGTTGCCGTCCTGCGTGGTCGACGCCTGCACGTCGGGATGCAGATGGAAGCGGATGGCAAAGCCGTGGCCGCGCGGCGGGCCGTTGCCGACCACCACCAGCCGGTCCTCGCCCCGCAGATCGTCGCCGTCCGCAGCCAGGTACAGCTCGCGTTCGTGCCGCAGGCCGAATTTCGGCACGTAGCCGGTGTGGCTGCCGCCGACCCAGATATTGCCATCCTGCTCATTGCGCTGCGCCTTGACCTCGGGCCGCGTGACGAAACCGCCGTGCTCGAGAGTCGCGGAAGCGGTGTCGGCGACGATGAGCGTCGAATGCGCGGCGCTCGCGCGCATGGCAGCCCGCCATTGCACGTCGGCGCCGCGATAGGCGCCGCAATTGACGATGAGCCGCTCGCGGCCGTGGCTGAACTCGAAGGCGAGCGCGCCGGCATGGGCATCGCTGTCATAAGGCGGCGGCGGCAAGGCACCGCAATCGAACAGCGCCAAACTGTGGCCGGCCTGCAGACGCTCGTAGCCGGTCTGCGGCGCGTGTCCCGGCGGCCGCCCCTTGGCGGCGGAGCGCTGCAACGCCAGGTCGATCAGCGCGACGTCGCCGGCCGCCGCGCCGTTGAACAGCGCCAGCCCGCCGTCGCCGTGCCGGAAGAAACGCAGCATCGGCGCGGCGCGGTCGATCGCGTCCATTAGCGCCTTGGGAATTTCGGCGCTGGCCGCGCTCAGCGCGTCGCGCGCGTCGATCAGCAGCATGAGCGCCTCGAGCTGCTGCTCCGGGCTGCGCGACAGATGGCCGCCGTCGGCTCGAATCTGTGCTTTCGCCTCCGCCGACAAACGGACGCAGGCTTTGCCAAGCCGCCCCTGGTCGCGCGTCGCGGCCAAGGCGGCGACGAGGCCGCGCAGCGCCCGCAGCCGGCCGATGCCGGTTGCCTGGCGCCAGGTGCGGTGCAGGTAGCGCGCCTGCCGCGCCAAGCTCATCAGCAAGGCGCTGCGGAATTCCGGGTCCTGCGGCGCCGCCGCGAGCAGATCGTGATGCGCGATCCAGGCGAATAAGCGATCGCCCAGGATTTCCGCGTTCCACGACACCGGCTCGACGGCGTCGCAGCGCCGCAGCCAGTCGGCCGCAGCTTCGCGCGCAGCGCGCACCGCCGGCTCGGTGCCGAGCGCGGCGAGGTCGGCGAGGAATCCGAAGCGGTGGTTCTCGGCGGTCCATTGCGGCGCCTGGCCGAGCAGCGCCTCACCGCGTTGCGGATCGCCCGGCCAGGTTTCGGCGAGGCGCAGACGCAGCTCGCTCGGCGCCGGACCCCACAGCGCGAGATTGTAGAGTGCCGAGCGATTGACCCAGTCGCGGAGCGCCATCAGCGCTCTCCGCCGCGCAACCTCGCGATGTTGCGGGCATAGGCGCCGTTGCCGCCGGCGAAGGTCGCGGTGCCGGCGACCAGCACATCGGCGCCGGCGGCGACGGCCTCGCGCGCCGTCTCGAAATTGATGCCGCCGTCGACCTCGAGATCGATCGTGTGCTTGCTCTGGTCGATGCGCTGGCGCACGGCACGGATCTTGTCGAGCGCGGCCGGAATGAAGCTCTGGCCGCCGAAGCCCGGATCGACGCTCATCACCAGCACCAGGTCGAGGTCGCCGAGGACATAGTCGATGGCGTCGACGGGCGTCGCCGGATTGAGCGCGACGCCGGCCTTCTTGCCGAACGATTTGATCAGCTGGATGGTGCGGTGCAGATGCGGTCCGGCTTCGGGATGGACGGTGATGATGTCGGCGCCGGCCTTGGCGAAATCCTCGATAAAGGGATCGACCGGCGCG
>DASQHO010000085.1:0-12530 GCA_035632055.1 Allostellaceae bacterium | reverse complement strand
CGCAAATGATGCGCGTCAGGTCGCCGACGTCCTTGGCGACGAGGAAATAGTGCTTCATGAAGCGTTCGACGCCGCGCGTGCCGGCATGATCGGTGTAGCCCATGCGGCGGCCGATCTCGGCCTGATGCTCGAAGGTCAAACGGTCCTCGGCGCGGCCGGCGAGGAAATGCAGGTGGCAGCGCACCGTCCACAGGAAATTCTGCGCCCGGGCGAAGCGCGTCGCTTCGTCCTCGGAGAACACCTTGAGTTCGACCAGCTTCGACACATCGTCGACGCGATACGCGAACTTGGCGATCCAGAATAACGTGTGCAGATCGCGCAGACCGCCCTTGCCTTCCTTGACGTTGGGCTCGACCAGGTAGCGTGAATCGCCGAGTCGCTGATGGCGCTCGTTGCGCTCGGCGAGCTTGTCGCGGACGTATTGCGCGGCGTTGCCTTTGACAATCTCGGCGTCGAACGCCGCCTTCATCTCGTCGAAGATTTTCTGCTCGCCCCAGATGTAGCGCGCCTCGAGGATCGCGGTGCGGATCGTGAGGTCGGCCTTGGCCTGGGCAATCGTTTCGTTGATCGAACGCGTGGATTGGCCGACCTTGAGGCCCAGATCCCACAACACGTAGAGCATGTATTCGACGACCTGCTCGGTGTGCGGCGTCGCCTTGTAAGGCAGCAGGAATAGCAGATCGACGTCGGAATAAGGCGCGAGCTCGCCGCGGCCATAGCCGCCGACCGCCACCAGCGCCATGCGCTCGCCTTCGGTCGGATTGGCGGCGGGATAGACGTGGCCGACCGTGAAGTCGTAGAGCACGCGGATCAGCTGATCCATCAGGAAGCAAAGCGCGTGCGCGGTGTCGGTACCCGAGCCGTCGGTGTCAAAGCGCTGGCGGATTTCGGCGCGGCCGGCGGCAAGCGCCTCTTTGAGGAAGGCGACGAGCTGCGGCCGGCTTGGCACGCCGTTTTCGGCAAGCGCGTCCAGCCGCGCCAGGAGGCTGCGGCGATCGACCACCGCGCGCGGCCGGTTGATGGCGTGCATCACATTAGTCTACACGGATGGCGGTTTTCTGTCGCCTCGCAAGGCCCGTAACTCAGCCGTGCCCGTCGAGCAACCCCTTGAGTTTATAGAGGAATTCGAGCGCGTCCTTGGGCGAAAGCTCGTCCGGCCGCAAGGTATCGAGAAGCGCGTCGACGGGCGACGGACCGGCCGCCGGCTTCGCCGGTACCGTCGCGGTGAACAGCGGCAGATCGTCCGCGAGCTTTGCCAACTGGCCGCGCTGCTCGCCCTTCTCCAGCGTCGCCAGCACCGCTTCGGCGCGCGCCAACACCGCCGGCGGCAGACCAGCGAGCTTGGCGACATGGATGCCATATGAGCGGTCGGCCGCGCCGGCCGCGACTTCGTGCAGGAACACGACTTCGCCCTGCCATTCCTTGACCCGCATGGTGCGGCAGGAAAGCTCAGCGAGCTTCGACGCCAAAGCCGTCAGCTCGTGATAGTGGGTCGCGAACAGCGCGCGGCAGCGGTTGATGTCGTGCAGATGTTCGAGCGTCGCCCAGGCGATCGACAGCCCGTCGAAGGTCGCGGTACCGCGGCCGATTTCGTCCAGGATCACCAGCGAATGTGCCGTCGCCTGGTTCAAGATCGCGGCGGTCTCGACCATCTCGACCATGAAGGTCGAACGGCCGCGCGCCAGATCGTCGGCGGCGCCGACGCGCGAGAACAGCCGGTCAACGACGCCCAACGTCGCCGCCGTCGCCGGCACGTAGCCACCCATTTGCGCGATCACCGCGATCAACGCATTCTGGCGCAGGAAGGTGCTTTTGCCCGCCATGTTGGGCCCGGTCAGAAGCCAGAGCCGTTGGCCGGATTTGAGATCGCAGTCGTTCGCGACGAAAGGCTGACCGGCGGACGTGAGCGCGAGTTCGACCACCGGGTGACGGCCGGCGATGATCGCAAACGCGTTGTCGTCGGTGATCGTCGGCCGGCAATAATCGCGCTCGGCGGCAAGCTGAGCGTGCGATGCCGCGACGTCGAGCGCCGCCAGCGCCGATGCCGCGCGTTGGATCATCTCGGTGCGGGCGCGCGCCTCGCCCACCAGGTCGTCGAACAATTTTAGCTCGAGCGCCAGCGCCTTGTCGGCAGCCGAGGCAATTTTGCTCTCGAGTTCGGCGAGTTCGGTCGTCGCGTAGCGCATCGACGACGCGAGCGTCTGGCGGTGGATGAACTGCGGTCCCAGCTTGCCGGCCTGCGTCGGCGTCACGTCGATGTGATAGCCAAGAACGTTGTTGAAGCGGATCTTGAGTGACGGAATGCCAGAGTCGGCGGCGTAGCGCGCTTGAAGCTCGACAATGAGCCGCTTGCCGTCGTCCCGGAGCCGACGCAGCGCATCGAGTTCGGCGGTATATCCGGCAGCGATGAAGCCGCCGTCACGGGCGGCAAACGGCAGCTCGGCCGCCAAGGCGCGGGTCAGGCGCGCGACGAACGTCGCGTGCTCGCCGAGATCCCGCACCGCCACGGCGATCAACGCGGGCGCAGCGCCGTCGAGCCGCGCACGCAAGCCCGCACTTTCGCCGAGCGTGTCGCGTAAGGTCGCGAGATCGCGCGGACCGCCGCGGCCGAGCGCGAGACGCGCCATGGCGCGCGCCAGATCGCCGCAACGGCGCAGGATCGTGCGTACGTCGTCGCGTTGGCGCTCATCGGCGCGAAAGAACGTGACGGCGTCGAGCCGCGCCTCAATCGCCGCACGGTCGGTCAAAGGTGCCGCCAGATGCTCGGCCAACAGCCGCGCGCCGGCGCCGGTGGCCGTGCGGTCGAGCGCCGCCAGTAGACTGCCCTTGCGCTCGCCGGCGAGCGTCTCGTTGAGCTCGAGGTTGCGGCGTGTCGCCGGATCGATCGCCATATAGGCGCCGCCCGCGACCGGACGCGGCGGCTGCAGCGCCGGCAGCTTGCCCTGCTGCGTCAGCTCGATGTAATCGACCAGCGCGCCGGCGGCGGCGACCGCAGCACGCGAAAAGGCGCCGAAGGCGTCGAGCGCGGCGACACCATAAAGCGTCTCGAGTCGCCTGCGGCCATTGTCTGAATCGAAGCGCGGATTGGGCAGCGGCGTTAGTGCCGACTTCCATTCGCCCAAGAGGTCGAATAGGGCCGGACGCTGCACCAGCCGTTCTGGCAGAAGAATTTCGCCGGGCGCGAGCCGCGCCAACGCCGCGCCCAGATCGCCGGCCGGAACCGCCTGGAGTGCGAAGTCGCCGGTGGAAAGATCGAGCCAGGCCAGCGCCAGTTCGCCCTGCGCTTCGGCGAGCGCGGCGAGGTAGTTGTTGCGCCGGGCGTCGAGCAGATTGTCTTCGGTCAGCGTACCGGGTGTGACGATGCGGACGACGGCGCGCTTCACCGGCGCCTTGCCGCCGCGCTTCTTGGCCTCGGCCGGATCCTCGACTTGTTCACAGACCGCCACCCGGAATCCCTGGCGGATGAGTCGCGCGAGATAGGTTTCCGCGGCATGGACCGGCACGCCGCACATCGGAATGTCTTCGCCGTTGTGCTTGCCGCGCTTGGTCAGCGTGATGTCGAGCGCGCGCGCCGCCTGGGCGGCATCGTCGAAGAACAGCTCGTAGAAATCGCCCATGCGGTAGAACAGCAGGCAGTCCGGATAAGCGCGCTTGATATCGAGATATTGCGTCATCAGCGGCGTCGCGTCGGCGGCGAGACTGACCGACGCCGCCGCGCGGCCGGCCGGCGCCGAGGATTCATCTGCGCTATCGCGTGCCCGGGCTTCCCGCGTCATGCGGGCAAGCTAGCACCCGGACGGCACAAGGCAAACCGGCTCCGGCCCGGCGCCGACCTCGGGCGATCAAATCGTGCTGTCGGCGCCTACCAGCGATATGTACGAGTCTGCGCCAGCATGCTGCGGCCGCCGAAATAGGCCCAAAACCCGCTCGCGCTGATGGCGTAATAGGGCCGGTAGTCAGTTACCTGCGATGCCGGCACGATCGCCGGGTTGAGATTGTCGAGCAGATAAGACTGACCGTCGACATCGGCGGCCAGCACCGCATGGTCGACATCAAGCGACGTGACGTGCGGGACCAGCATGCGGATCGTGTCGTCGCCGACGCCAGCTTCGCGCAGTGCCAGGTATTTGGCGATGGCGTAGTCCTGACACTGGCCGCCGCGCCGCAAAAATTCCAATGGCGACTCCCAGTACATGACGCGGTGCCAATTCTGCCAAGTCGTGACGTAGGGATGCTGGTTGATCGCGGCGTTGACAGTTTGAAGTTTCGCCATCAAAGGCAGATGACGCAATTCGGCAATCAGATCGTGCCATTCGGCCGGCACACAGCCCGTCTCGTGTGACGCGCTGCAAATTTGACCATCACCGCGCTCGGCATCGGCGCGCTTCATGACGTCGCGCCATTGCGGGAATGCGTCGAGATCGCGGCTGAAAACAGCCGTACTGCCGTAAAGCTGCGGCGCGCCAGAAACAGAGGATGGGTCGTAAGACGCTCGGGCGGGAGCGGCCAGGGCGAGTACGCCCACAATCGCGGCCAACGCGATGCCGATGTGGCGTGATGCAACCATGACGGGCCTCGTTTTCGGCAACCCCGCTATCTGCCGGATACCGCAGACCGGAGGCTTTGCGTCGCCGGGTCGCCCCGGTTTTGCCGGTTCGTGATGGCGTTCCGCATGAGCGTCACCGCACGTTTTGCGTGCACAGCCATGGAACAGCGGCGCGGTTAATCGAGGGTTGAATTGCGGATAGGGAATTATACGTAAGCCGCGGAAAGCCGCCAAAAATGGCGCGGGGTGTTTGATTTAAATCAAATACCAGCGGTGCAAACCTCGGTTGTATTCGAGCCGTAACAAATCTGTGACACGGCAGAAGCCGGGAGGCTTGCCATGTGGATCATGTCAGAGGGCGAACGGAATGCTGGAACGGGCCGTCACGACTCGCTGCGGCTGCAGCAGCGGACGGCCAGCGACAGCGACGTGGATTTATACAAATGGCTGATGGACGCCTTGGTCCACGAGACCAAGGTATTGCCGGACGGCGATCGCGAGGTCCCATGCGCGTGCTGCTGATTGAAGACGACGCGACCGTCGCCGACAGCATCGAGATGATTCTCAAAGCCGAAGGCTTCGTCTGCGACGTCACCGACCTCGGCGAGGACGGGCTCGAGATCGGCAAGCTTTACGATTACGACATCATCGTGCTCGACCTCATGCTGCCGGACATCGACGGCTATGAGGTGCTGCGTCGCCTGCGCGCCGCGCGCGTGCGCACACCGGTTCTGATCCTCTCGGCACTCAATGGGCTCGACAACCGGGTCAAGGGCCTCGGCGTCGGCGCCGACGATTTTCTCGGCAAGCCATTCGACCGCCGCGAGCTGATCGCCCGCATCCAGGCGATTGTCCGCCGCGCCAAGGGCCATTCTGAATCCGTCATCCGCACCGGCAAGCTCACCGTCAACCTCGATACCCGCACGGCCGAAGTCAATGGCACGCCGATCAACCTGACCGGCAAGGAATACAGCATTCTCGAGCTTTTGACGCTGCGCAAAGGTTCGCCCCTGACCAAGGAGATGTTCCTCAACCATCTCTACGGCGGCATGGATGAGCCCGAGTCCAAGATTATTGACGTTTTCATCTGCAAGCTCCGGAAGAAGCTGATCGACGCCACCGGCGAGAACTACATCGAGACCGTGTGGGGCCGCGGCCATATGTTGCGCGAGCCGTCCGTCAACGATCCGGCGGCCCAATCACTAGCGAAAGTCCTCATTCCGGCTTAACCATTCCCGCCGGCCGGGCGACTTGCGCGGCTGAGGCAACTGCCGCTGGCGCCTCGAAGAGGCTACACTGGTGGCTATGCGAATGATTTGCGTCGGAGCCAAATCGTGAATACGCCGGCACGGATACTGCTCGGCGGACTGGCGACGGTGCTGCCGGCGTTTTTCATACTGGCATTTCTCGTGTTCGGCGGCTGGCTGGCGCCGGAACCGGCGCTGGTCGCGGCAGCCGCCATCTATGCCGGCGTCACGCTATTGCTGGCACCGCTGATTGGCGGCGTCGCCGGCGTTCGCGGCGCGCTCGATCGCATGGCAGCGAACGAGCCCGCACCCGAAGTCCGAAGTTTGAGTCCGTCGGTGCGCGAGCTGTGGCTGGCGCTCGGCCGCTGGGCGCGCAATGTTCGTGCCGAGATCCGGGCACGCGACAGCGCGCTTGAGTCGGCGCGCTCGGTGCTGGCGGCCCTGCCCGAACCGCTCTTGCTGCTCGACGCCAGCCGCCGCGTGGTGCGCGCCAATGCCGCGGCGACGGCACTCTTCGGCGAGCGCATCGAGGGCCGCGACCTCGCTGGGGCGTTGCGCCATCCGACGGTGCTGGCGGCGGCTGATCAGGTGCTCAAAGGCGAAGCCACGCGCACTGTCGAATTCGAACTGACGAGCCCGGTCGAGCGCCATTTGCGTGCCGTGGTCGCGCGGCTGATGCCCGAGGCAGAAGGCGCCGCCGCCGTCCTGTTGCTGCACGATCTGACCGAATTGAAACGCGCCGAGCGGTTGCGTGCCGACTTCGTCGCCAATGCCAGTCACGAGTTGCGCACGCCGCTGGCGACGCTCGTCGGCTTCATCGAGACACTGCGCGGCCCGGCACGCGAGGATACGCCGGCCCGCGACCGCTTCCTCGGCATCATGGCCGAGCAGGGAGCGCGCATGACCCGTTTAGTCGAGGATTTACTGTCGCTGTCGCGCATCGAGATGAATGAGCACCGCGCACCGACCGAAGCGGTGCAGATCGAGATTGCGCTGCGCCAGGCGGCGGACCCGCTGGAGCCGCGGGCAAAGGCACGCGGCATGCGATTTGCCTTCGATATTGCGCCTGACCTGCCACCGGTGGCCGGCGATCTCGACGAGCTGGTTCAGGTCTTCCAGAACTTGTTCGACAACGCGCTCAAATACGGCGACCAGAACACCGCGATCGAAATCGTGGCGCGGCCTTCGACGCGGGCGCTCAGTGGCGCGCGGCCGGGCGAGCGTGGCGGCGTCGCAGTTGCGGTGCGCGACCATGGCGCCGGTATCGCACACGAGCACATTCCGCGCCTGACCGAACGCTTCTACCGGGTCGACGCCGCGCGCTCGCGAGCGTTGGGTGGAACCGGCCTTGGGCTTGCCATCGTCAAACACATTGTCAGCCATCATCGTGGCGCCTTCGAGATCGACAGCGAGCTCGGCCAAGGCTCGGTTTTCACTGTCCATCTGCCGGCCGCAACCAGTCAGAAAATTCCAGCCGGAACAGCCGCTTAGCGCCAGCACGCGCGATTTCAGCCGGCTGTCATAAAAGCGCAATGATAGGCGCGTAACCCTGTCGGACCAAAAGACGGGGAGCACGGAGAACAGCGTGGAGGCTCGTTTGCACGGCCCGCCGGCAGTCGCCGCCGTGGGGCTCGCGCCCCACGCCATGCGGCGTCAGCGTCTGGGCGATACCCTCTTCCGCGGCCTGACCCAGGCCTTCGCCGTCGGCGTTTTGGTACTGCTCGGCGCGGTGGTGCTGTCGCTGGCGGCGGGCGCCATGCCGGCCTTCCGCAAGTTCGGCCTCGATTTCCTGGTAAGCGAGGCTTGGAATCCCGTCAAAGACACTTTTGGCGCGCTGCCGGCGATTTACGGCACCGTGGTCACTGCCGTGATCGCCATGCTGATAGCGGTACCGGTAGCCATCGGGATCGCAATCTTCCTGACCGAGCTCTGTCCACCGCTGTTGCGCCGGCCGATCGGCATGCTGGTTGAGCTGTTGGCGGCCATTCCCAGCATCATCTACGGCGTTTGGGGCCTGTTCGTCGTGGCGCCGGTGTTGCAAACGACGCTGCAGCCGTTCCTGATCGACACGCTCGGCGAGATTCCGATCATCGGCGCGCTGTTCCAGGGTCCGCCCTACGGCCTGGGTGTGCTGACCGCCGGACTGATCTTGGCGGTGATGGTGCTCCCGTTCATCGCGGCGGTGACCCGCGACGTGTTCCTGACCGTGCCAGCGATGCTGCGCGAAAGCGCTTACGGCATGGGCGCGACGACCGCCGAGGTCGTGCGCTCGATCGTCATCCCGCATTCACGCGTCGGTATCGTCGGCGGCGTGATGTTGGGGCTCGGCCGTGCATTGGGCGAGACCATGGCCGTGACCTTCGTCATCGGCAACGCCCACCATATCCGTGCGTCGCTGCTGGCGCCGGGCACGACGATTTCGGCGACGCTGGCCAACGAGTTCACCGAAGCGGTGAGCGACATTTACACGTCGTCGCAGATCGCGCTCGGCCTGATCCTTTTCGTCATCACCTTTATCGTCCTGGCCATCGCCAACTTCATGTTGTGGCGCCTGTCGGCGAAGGAGGGCGCGTGATCAGCATCTATGCGCGCCGCCGTGCCGTCAATGTCACCATCATGTCGCTCTCGCTGTTGGCGACTGCGACCGGGCTGATCGTGCTGTTTCTGATCCTGTGGTCGCTATTGCGGCACGGCCTGCCGGCATTGTCGGCCGATTTCTTCACCAAGAACACCCCGGCACCCGGCAATATCGGCGGCCTGCTCAACGCCATCTACGGCAGCTTCATGATGACCGTGGTTGGCACACTGGTCGGCGCGCCGATCGGTATCCTCACCGGCACTTTCCTCGCGGAATTCGCGCGCGGCTCGCGCCTGGCCCAGGTGGTGCGTTTCATCAACGACATCCTGCTATCGGCGCCGTCGATCGTCATCGGCCTCTTCGTCTACGAGGTGATGGTGGTCCGCATGGGTCATTTCTCGGCCTGGGCTGGCGCGACAACGCTGGCGATCATCCTCGTGCCGGTGGTGGTGCGCACCACCGAGAACATGTTGACGCTGGTGCCGGCCAGCCTGCGCGAGGCAGCCGTCGCGCTGGGCGCGCCGCAGTGGAAAGTCATCGTCATGGTGGTCTATCGCGCCGCGATGCAGGGCATGCTGACCGGCGTGATGCTGGCGGTCGCGCGGATCGCGGGCGAAACGGCGCCATTGCTGTTCACCGCCTTCGGCAACAATTTCTGGAGCGCCAACATGAATGCGCCGATGGCCAATCTGCCGGTGGTCATTTTCCAATTCGCGCTCAGTCCCTATGCGGATTGGCAGCTCTTGGCTTGGGGCGGCGCATTGCTCATCACCCTCGTGATCCTCGCGCTGAACATCGTCGCGCGGATGGTCGCCAATTGGAGCAGCTTCGGCAAATGACCTACGAAATCCAGCCCGTCGAAAGCCCCAGCCGGCCGCGCCACCATCTGATACAAATGCCCGCCATGGACTCGCCCAACGCGACCCCGACCGCCGAGGCCAAGGATCAGGCGCAGCCCAAGGTCCAGATCAAGGACCTGCGCTTCTATTACAAGACCTACGAGGCGCTCAAAGGCATCAACCTGACGCTGCACGACAAGCGCGTCACCGCCTTCATCGGCCCGTCGGGTTGCGGCAAGTCGACGCTGCTGCGGGTGCTCAATCGCATCTACGAGCTTTATCCCGATCAGCGCGCGACCGGCGAAGTGCTGGTTGACGGCCAGGACATCCTCGATCCGCGCCAGGACCTGAACCTGCTGCGTGCGCGCATCGGCATGGTGTTCCAGAAGCCGACGCCGTTTCCAATGTCGATCTACGACAACGTCGCCTTCGGCATCCGGCTCTACGAGCGGCCCGGTGCGCGCGCGCTCGACGAACGTGTCGAAGAGGCGCTCAAGCGCGCGGCGCTGTGGGACGAGGTCAAGGACAAGCTGCGCGAAAGCGGCTTGTCCTTGTCGGGCGGCCAGCAACAGCGGCTGTGCATCGCCCGCGCCATCGCGGTGAAGCCCGAGATTCTGTTGTTGGATGAGCCGGCGTCCGCCCTCGATCCGATCTCGACGCAGCGCATCGAGGAGCTGATCGCCGATCTCAAATCCGATTATTGCATCGTGATCGTCACGCACAATATGCAACAGGCGGCACGCAGCTCGGACTACACGGCGTTCATGTATCTGGGACAGTTGGTCGAGTTCGACACGACCGAGACGATCTTCACGCACCCGAAGGAGCGACAGACCGAAGACTACATCACCGGGCGCTTCGGCTGAGGAGCGGACGAGACATGGTTTCCGAACACATCATCAAAAGCTACGACCAGGAGCTTCAGCGGCTCGACAATATCATCGCCGAGATGGGCGGCATGGCCGAAAGCCAGCTGGCGGCCGGAATCGAGGCGGTGGCCAAGCGCGACAGCGAGTTGGCGGCGCGGGTGGTCAAGTCGGACGCGCGCGTCGACGAGCTCGAACGCGAAGTCGAGAGCCTGGTCGTGCGGCTGCTGGCGTTGCGCCAGCCGCTGGCGCGCGACCTGCGCCAGATCGTCGCCGGCCTCAAGATCGCGTCGGATCTCGAACGCATTGCCGATTACGCCGCCAACGTCGCCAAGCGCGCCATCGCGCTCAACCAGACGCCAGCCGTGAAACCGGTTTCCGGCATTCCGCGCATGGGACGGCTGGGCAGCGGCATGATCAAGGACGTCCTCGACGCCTTCGTCGAACGCGACGCCGAAAAGGCGTTGGCGGTGTGGCTGCGCGACGAGGAGATGGACGATCTCTACACCAGCCTGTTCCGCGAACTTCTCACCTACATGATCGAAGATCCGCGCAACATCACCGCCTGCACCCATCTGCTGTTCATGGCCAAGAACCTCGAACGGATCGGCGATCACGCCACCAACATCGCCGAAACGCTCTACTTCCTGGTGCACGGCACGCCGCTGGCGCAGGTCCGGCCGAAGCGCGACCGCACCAGCCTGGCGCTGGCGCCCAACGCCGACGTCGAAGACATCGAAGAGGATCAGGACTAATGCGGCCCGCGGTTCTGGTCGTCGAAGACGAAACGGCGCTGCTGACGTTGCTGCGCTACAACCTCGAGAAGGAAGGCTTCACGGTCAGCGCGGCGCACGACGGCGAAGAGGCGTTGCTGCAACTCAAGGAAGCGAAGCCCGACGCCGTGCTGCTCGACTGGATGCTGCCGCGCGTTTCCGGCATCGAAGTCTGCCGCCAGATCCGGCGGACGCCGGCGTGGCGCGATCTGCCGGTCATCATGCTGACGGCGCGCGGCGAAGAAGGCGATCGCGTGCGCGGTCTCGATTCGGGCGCCGACGACTACGTCGTCAAGCCGTTCAGCCCCAACGAGCTGATCGCGCGGCTGCGGGCGGTGATCCGCCGGGCACGGCCGGCGTCGAACGCCGAAACGCTGCGATTTTCGGATCTGTCGCTCGACCTGTCGGCGCACAAGGTCGCGCGCGACAACAAGCCGATCCATCTCGGGCCGACCGAGTTCCGCCTGCTGCGGTTTCTGATGGAGCGGCCGGGACGGGTGTTCTCGCGCGAGCAATTGCTCGACGCGGTCTGGGGGCGTGACGCCGAGGTCGAGCTCCGGACGGTCGATGTCCATATCCGCCGGCTGCGTAAGGCGCTCAACGGCGGCGGCCGGACCGACGTAATCCGCACGGTGCGCGCGGCCGGCTATGCCCTCGACGAGGCCATCGGCTAGCCGATAGATTGGGCCCGCGCTGCCGAGGGCCCATCCCGATGACCGACCTCCCAATCGTGAAGGTGCCCGTTCCGGACGTGACGGTTGGCGCCTATCGTGCTGTCTTCGGCGGGCTCGGCAACGTGCTTGAGCTTGGCTGGCTACCGCTGTTGATCCTGCTCGGCGTGTCGATCGTGCCGGCGGTGCTGCCGGCGGATTTCGGCGGCGATAATGCCGCGCTGCGCGCCCTGCCCGATTTGCTCAATCTCGTCACCGGCGCCTTGTGTCTCAACGCCTTCGGCGTGCGCTGGTACCAAGTGCAATTGTTCGGCGGTGACAGCCAACGTCCGTGGCTCAAACCGTGGAGCCGCTTCTTGCTCTACACATTCGCGTTATATGCCGCGCTCGGTGTCGTGCTGGCGGCGATCTGGCTCGCCGGATCGATCGTCGGCGACCGCGGCGTCGGCTTCGAAATCGGCGTTGTGGCGCTCGACCTGGCGGTCGTCGCGGCTTTGTTGCTGGCGATGGCACGCCTGTCGTTGCTTTATCCCGCCGCCGCCGCAGATCGGCCGGTCGGCATTGGCGGCGCCTGGCGTACAACCCGCGGCAACGGGTGGCGCATCGTGTTGTGTTGGCTTTTCGCCACGGCGCCGCTGCTGCTCGGCGTTCAGATCGCCATGGGCGCGGTGTTCGCAGGCTTCGGTATCGGCGGCACGACCGCCGCGCCGATGGGTTTGTTCATCCTGCGCGGCTTGATCGGCACGGTAGCCGATTTCCTGATTGCCGCGCTCGGCGCGGTGGTCCTGAGCGACGTCTATCGCCGGCTGATGCCCGCTGCGGGCCGCTGAATCAACGCGAGCCGAAGATCGCGTTCATCAGACTTTGGATGATGCCGGGACGGTTCGGCGGCGGTCCGCCTTGGGATGGCGGCGGCGGCGTGTTGCGGCCGAACGCATTGTCGAGCGCGACGAAAGCGCTCGGGCCCGGCAGGTCGCGCACCGGCATGTCGTGCGTCGCGTCGACCATGA
>DASQHO010000084.1:0-11899 GCA_035632055.1 Allostellaceae bacterium | reverse complement strand
CACCGCGCCGCGCGCAAAGACGCGGCGCGACGTCGCGCGGTGGGAAAGCTCGATAGTCTCGCCGGCGCCGGCGAACATCACCTTGTGCAGCCCGACCTCGTCGCCGCCGCGGAGCACGGCGAATCCGATGTCGCCCGCCTTTCGCGGACCGGTAGCGCCGTCGCGCGCACCAGCGCGCTTCTTGCCGAGATCGATTTCGCGGCCGGCGGCGGCGGCACGGCCGAGCGCCAGCGCCGTCCCGGACGGCGCGTCGACCTTGTAGCGGTGGTGCATCTCGAGGATTTCGATGTCGTACTCCGGTCCGAGTTGCGCCGCCGCTTCGCGCACCAGCTCGAGCAGCAGATTGATGCCGACGCTCATATTGGGCGCCCACAGAATCGGCGCCTTGCGGGCGGCCTGTTTCAGCGCGCTTTCCTGCGCCGCATCGAGACCGGTGGTGCCGATGACCAGCGCCTTGCCGGTTGCGGCGGCAATCTTGGCGTGGCCGACGCTCGCCGCCGGCCAGGAGAAATCGATCACCGCATCGGCGATGCGGAATAGCGCCAGTGCGTCGCTGCCGGCCTTGGTGCCAAGCGATCCGACGCCCGCCATCTCGCCCAGGTCGCGGCCAAGGTAAGGACTGTCGGCGGCGTCGATGCCGCCAATGAGTCGCGTTCCCTTGGTTTCCAAGAGTTCGAGCGCGACCATGCGGCCCATCCGCCCGCCGCAGCCGGAAACCCCGATCTTGAGTTCGGCCATATGTTGCTCCCGTTGCCTGAAACTCCGCGAAGGCCCGCGCAAATGCAAGCGCGGCGCGGCCGTCGCGTCAGTGCGCCGAATCCGTATCGCCGGATGTCGCCCGCTGTGTTGCGTGGGGGGAACTGCTGGCGTGGCCCGAATGATTGCTGAAAAACCAGGCCATGACGCCAATCAAGACGATCAGCACAATGATGAATACCAGCTCGTGCAAATCCTTGCGGTGCGGTGCCGTCGTGCGATTCCCCGTCATGCGAACTCTCCTGCCGTCCCGACTCCCGCCTGATAGCACGGTTCGGGGCCCTCTTCCCACGACTCGCCGCATCCTCTACACCATCGGCTTCATGGCCCTTCTGCGCTCGGTCGCGACCGTCGGCGGTTACACCATGATGAGCCGCGTTCTGGGCTTCGTCCGCGACATGCTGACGGCGCAATTCCTCGGCGCCGGACCGGTCGCCGATGCGTTTTTCGTCGCCTTGCGCCTGCCCAATCTGTTCCGCAGCTTCTTCGCCGAAGGCGCGTTCAGCGCCGCCTTCGTGCCGATCTTCGCCGGCATGATCGCAAAGGAAGGCCATCGACCGGCGCGGTTCTTCGCCGAAGAGGCGATGGCGGCGCTGACCACGGTGCTGTTCGTCTTCGTTTTGGCGTGCGAGATCGCGACGCCGGCGCTGTTGCACGTCTTGGCGCCGGGCTTTGCCGCCGAACCTGAAAAGTTCGCGCTCACCGTCACGCTGACGCGTATCACCTTTCCCTATCTCCTGTTCATCTCGCTGGTGGCGTTGCAGGGCGGCGTACTCAACTCGCTCGAGCGATTCGCTGCCACGGCCGCGACGCCAGTGCTGCTCAACATTTTCATGATCGGCACGCTGCTACTGGTGCGGCCGGTGAGCGGTGTCGCGCTGAGCTGGGCGGTCACTGCCGCCGGCTTCGCGCAGTTCGTCTGGCTGATGGTGTCGTGCCGACAGGCGGGCGTGCCGCTGCGCTTTCCGCGGCCGCGCTGGACGCCGGCCTTGCGCCATCTCGTCGGCTTGATGGGGCCCGGCATCTTCGGCGCCGGCGTGACGCAGCTCAATCTCGTCGTTTCGACCGCGGTCGCGTCGCTGCTGCCGACGGGCGCGGTGTCCTACCTCTATTACGCCGACCGGCTCAATCAGCTGCCGCTGGCGGTGGTCGGCATCGCGGTCAGCACGGCCATCCTGCCGCCGCTGTCGCGTCAAGTGCGCACCGGCGACGAAGCCGGCGCCGTGCGGACGCAGAATCGTGGCCTCGAGCTGGCGCTGCTGTTGACCGTGCCGGCGGCGGTGGCGCTCGGCGTGCTGGCGCGCCCGATCCTCGCCGCGCTGTTCGAGCGTGGCGCCTTTGGTCCGGTCGAAGTCACAGCGACGGCGGGCGCGCTGGCCGCTTACGCCGCCGGCCTGCCGGCCTTCGTGCTAGTCAAGGTGCTGGCGCCGGCGTTCTTCGCGCGCCACGACACCAAGACGCCGGTCAAGGTGGCGGTGGTCGCGGTCGCGGCCAATCTGATGCTGACGCTGACCCTCGGCGTGGCGCTGCCGTTCGCGCATGTCGGTGTCGCCACCGCCACTTCGGCCGCTGGCTGGATCAACGCGCTGTCGCTGCTCTGGCTGTTGCATCGCCGCGCGCATTTCCAACTCGACGCGCGTTCGCGGTCGCGGATTCCGCGGATTCTTGCCGCCTCGCTGCTGATGGGCGTCGTCTTGGTTGCGCTCGAAATTCCGCTGGCGCCTTTCTTCGGCGCGCACTTCATGGCGCGGCTCGCTGCGCTGGTCGCGCTGATCGCCGCCGGCCTTGCCGCCTTCGCCATCTTCGCCCTGCTGCTCGGCGCGGCCGACCGTAATGAGCTCGGCCAGCGTCTTGGGCTTGACCTCGCGGCCCGCCGGCGGCGATAACGGTCGCGCCCGCGCCCTCCATCAGCGACGACGGCATGAAACGCATCTTTTCGGGCGTCCAGCCCACCGGCAACCTCCACCTCGGCAACTATCTCGGCGCGATCCGCAACTGGGTCCAGCTGCAGAAGGATTTCGACTGCATCTTCTGCATTGTCGATCTGCATGCGCTGACCGTGCCGCAGGATCCGAAGGAGTTGCGCGCCCAGACGCGCGAAGTGACTGCCGCCTACATCGCCTCGGGAATCGATCCTGAACGCTGCGTCATCTTCAACCAGTCGACCGTACCTGGCCACGCCGAGCTTGCCTGGCTGTTGGGTTGCCTGACGCCCCTCGGCTGGCTCAACCGCATGACCCAGTTCAAGGAGAAGGCGGGCAAGCACCGCGAGGAGGCCGGCCTCGGCCTCTATTCCTATCCGGTGCTGATGGCGGCCGACATCCTGCTCTACAAGGCGACCCACGTGCCGGTTGGCGAGGACCAGAAGCAGCATCTGGAGCTTTCGCGCGACATCGCCGGCGCCTTCAACCGCCGCTATGGCGTCGAGTTCTTTCCATTGCCCGAGCCGCAAATCTTCGGCGCCGGCACGCGGGTGATGAGCCTGCGCGACGGCACCAAGAAGATGTCCAAATCGGACATTTCGGATTATTCGCGCCTCAACATGACCGACGACGCGGCGGCGATCGCGCTCAAGATCCGCAAGGCCAAGACCGACCCGCAGCCGCTGCCGGCGACCGAGAAAGAGGCCGAGGCGCGGCCCGAAGCTGCCAACCTGCTCGGCATCTATGCCGCGCTTTCGGGCGTGTCGCTCGGCGAAGCCGTGCAGCGGTTCGCTGGCTGGAATTTCTCCGATTTCAAGGCGGAGCTTGCGGATCTCGCGGCCGACGTTTGCGGCCGCATCGCCGTCGAGATGAAACGCCTGATGGCCGATCCCGGCTATATCGACTGTGTATTGAAGCGCGGCACCGAACGCGCCAACGCCATCGCCGCACCGGTGCTGCGTGAGGTCTTCGACATCATGGGCCTGCTGCGGCCCTGAGCCCGCTCAGCCGCCGAGCGCCACTACGCCAGCTGCCGCCACCTGGCCGTCCTGCGCCGACGAGGCGCCCGACACGCCGAACGCGCCGATAACCCTGCCGCCGACCATAAGCGGAACACCGCCTTCGATCGGCAGCACGCCCGGCAGATTGGCGAGATGCGTCTTGCCGCTGGCATAGGCGTCTTCCCAGAATTTGGTCGGACGCTTGAACATCACCGCGGCGCGCGCCTTGGCGACCGAGACCTCGACGCTGGCGAGACCGGCTTCGTCCATGCGGACGAGATGCAGCAGATGTCCGCCGTCATCGACCACCGCCATGCTGACATGAAGATCGTGTTTATGTGCCTCCGCCTCGGCGGCAGCGACGATCGCGCGCGCGGCGGCGAGGGTGAGGGCTTTCTTGTCGGCAAGGGCGACCATGCAGCATCTCCGTTGCGAGGCTTGCAGCAATCATAACCGGCGCAGCGGCGGACGCGACAGAGTTGTGCGCGCCGGCCCAATCGCGTTGTCGTCGTCGGCTCGCGATTGTAGAATTGCGCCGATGCGCGCCTGGGCGTGCTGCAAATCGGCTGCGATAAGGCGCGGGCTTGCGGCGTTGACGGTCATTGTCGGCCTCGTTCCGGCGAGCCAGGCCGAATCCTCGCTCTCGGCCGATCTTTCCGCGCACCAGCTCACGCTTGGATCCGACGCCGCCAGCCGCTCCGTCACGTTGTTCGGCACCGTCGATTCGCCTGGCGATATCGTCGTCGTGGTGCGCGGCCCCGATGCCGAAGCTGTCGTGCGGCGCGGCCCCTTCGGTGATTTCTGGCTCACCGCCCATCGCATCACTTTTGCCGGCGTGCCGGATTTTTACGCGGTCTATGCCTCGGCGCCGCTCGATACGATCGTGCCGCCTCCCGTCCAGGCGCAGCATCAGATCGGCATCGGCAATTTGCGGTTCCAGCTGCAGACGCCGCAATCCGATCCGACGCTGACCGAAGCCTCGCGCGTGGCGCTGATCACGCAGCGGCAAACCGCCGGTGTTTATGCAAGCACCGTCGGCAAGGTCACGTTCGTCAACGATCACTTGTTCCGCGCGACGCTTACGTTTCCAGCCGATGCGCCGCCCGGCACCTATTTCATCGAGGCGCTGGTGTTTCACGATAAGGCTCTGGTCGGCGGCCAGACGATGTCGCTGGTTGTGGCGGCAGCCGGCGGCGGCACGGCGATTGCGGGAACGGCTGGGCCGAGCCCGCTGGTCTACGCCGGGATTGGCGCGCTCGCGGCGACGATTGTGGCGGCCGGCGCCTTTTTCTACGGTGCGCGCCGTCGGCCGAAAGCGAAGCTCCGCGCGGAACCGCCGCGGCGGCCGGCCACGCGCAACCGGCGCTGACCGGCATTAGCCTTACCCGGCAAGGGGTTGACTTGGCGCCGCCAAAGCCCAAGTTTAGGCCTGCGTCCGTTGGAGATCGTCCGATGTTCATTCAGACCGAAACCACACCGAACCCTGCGACCCTCAAGTTCCTGCCGGGTCGCGCCGTCATGGGCGACGGCACCGCAAACTTTCCCGACGCAGCAAGCGCGCAGCGCTCGCCGTTGGCCAAGCGGCTTTTTGGTCTGACCGGCGTGTCCGGCGTGTTCTTCGGCTCCGATTTCATCACCGTCGCCAAGGCGGACGATGTCGATTGGCTGGCGCTCAAGTCGCAGATTCTGGGCGCGATCATGCAGCATTTCACTGCCGGCGAACCCATCGTGCTCGACGCGCCGGCCGCTGCGGCCGAAGAGGAAAGCGACGAGGTCGTCGCCCAGATCAAGGAGCTGCTTGAGACCCGCGTCCGTCCGGCGGTGGCGCAGGACGGCGGCGACATCATTTTCGACCATTACGCCGACGGCGTGGTCTATCTGCACATGCAGGGTTCGTGCTCGGGCTGTCCGTCCTCGACCGCGACGCTCAAAGCCGGCATCGAGAACATGCTGCGCCACTACGTTCCGGAAGTCGTCGAAGTCCGCCCGGTTTGACGCTTCAAGGCCGCGCTCGTGGCCTCGTTTAGGCGGTAATGCGCGGCATCATCGGCACGTCGAGATCGGCATCCGACAGCAGCGGGTACATTTTGCTGTCGAACAACTGATAGTGCCACCACTCGTTCTTGTAGAAGTCCCAGCCCGCCGCGCTCATCAATCCCAGAAGCAGGAAGCGGTTGCGCTGCGCCGTTTCGGAAACCGCAGCGCTGCCATGATGCGACAGCGGCGTAAAGGCGTCGAAGCCGGTGCCCATGTCGAGGGCACTGCCTTGCGCGTCGATCAGCGTCAGATCGACCGCGACGCCGCGCGAGTGCGGCGAGCCTTTGCGCGGATCGGCGAGGAATTCCGGATCGGGCCGGAAATTCCACAACGCCCATTGCGCTTCGCTTGGCCTGAAGGCGTCGAAGATCTTGAGTCGCAGCCCCAGCGGCTTGGCGAGATCGACTGCACGGCGCAATGCCGCCGCGGCGTCCGCGTGCAGGTAACATCCGGGCCGGGCATAGACCGGTTTGCCGGTGAAATTGGCCGCCGTCGCATAGGCAATCTCGAGGATGACGTCGTGGCTTGCGGCGGTGATCGTTTGCAGATTCATGACCGGATTTTCCTAGCACGTTATGATCGCGCGCATGAAGGTCTTGGGACTCGATAGCGCCGGCAGCCAATGCGCGGTCGCCGTGCTCGACGGAGATGACGTCGCCGCCGCGCGCGCCGAAGCGATGGCGCACGGCCAGGCCGAGCGGCTGGTGCCGTTGATTGCCGAAACCCTGGCGGTCGCCGGCTTCACAGCGGCGGCGCTCGATCTCATCGCCGTCACCACCGGTCCCGGCAGCTTCACCGGCATCCGAATCGGCCTCGCGGCCGCGCGTGGACTGGCGTTGGCAACGGGCCGCAGCGTGATAGGCGTGGGCGTGTTCGATGCCTATGCCGCTTCGGTGCCTGTGGCCGGACGTCAAGGACGGACACTGATCGTTGCCGTTGAATCGAAACGCGAGGAATTCTACCTCCAGCCGTTCGCGGCGACTGGAGCCGCGCTGGCGCCGCCGGCGCAGGTTCATCCACGCGACCTTGCCGCCTGGTTGGTGCCGGGCCCGCTGCTTCTCGCGGGCGATGCCGCTGAACGGCTGCGTGCCAACGTGACGGCACGGGATATCGCCGTCGCGCCGGGTACGGATGCGGTTGACGCGGCCTGGGTCGCACGGCTCGGCCGGGAACGTGCGAACGGCGGCGTGATCGAGCCGCCACGCCCTTTTTACCTGCGTGCACCCGACACCACGACGCCGCGGCGGGTAGTCGTCCCGTGAGCGCGCTGCGTTTACGAACCGCGGCGGATGCCGACGTCGATGTGTTGGCGCGGCTGCACGGGCTGGCGTTTCCGGACGATCCGTGGGAGCGCGGCGCGCTGTTGCGACTCCTCAGTCTGCCGAAGATGCATGCACGGCTCGCCGAAGCCGGCGGCAAGGCTGTGGGATTCGTCCTCACGCTGGTGGTCGGCGGCGAAGCCGAAATTCTGACGCTGTGCGTCGATCCGGCGGCGCGACGGCGCGGCGTCGCTCGCGCGCTGCTCGCCGATCTCTACACCGTCGCACGCGACGCGCGCTCGTCGCGCATCGTGCTCGAAGTCGCCGCCGACAACGATGGCGCGCGCGCTCTCTATGCCGCCGAAGGTTTTGCCGCCGTCGGCCGCCGCGTTCTCTATTACCGGCGGCCCGATGCTGTCGCGGCCGATGCCCTGATTCTCGCGCGGCCGCTGGCGTAAGCCGTGTATTCGCGGCGCCCTAATCCGTAAAACCGTTATCGAGGACCAACAAAAACCTTACAATCGCGCAATCCTTATTGCGCCATTCACCCAATATACTTATATGCTTCACCAAAGGACCCTTAGGAACTCTGTCGAATGACTGACAAAGCGCAGCCCAACAGCCTGCTCGAGCTCACGACCGAAATCGTTGCCGCGCACGTCTCCAACAACAACGTGGCGCCAACCGATCTGCCGCAGCTGATCGATCAGGTCTACCAGTCGCTGGCCAGTATCGGCAAAGGTCCGGCGGCCGGCGGCGATCGGCCGAAGCCGGCGGTCAACGTCAAGCGCTCGGTCCACCCCGATTACATCATCTGTCTCGAGGACGGCAAAAAGCTGAAGATGCTCAAGCGTCACCTCAAGACGGCATACAACATGACGCCCGAGGCCTATCGCGAACGTTGGGGTTTGTCCTCCGACTATCCGATGGTCGCGCCGAATTATGCGCGTCAGCGTTCCAAGCTCGCCAAGGACATCGGTCTCGGCACGCGCGGCCGTCAGGCGAAGGCCGACTGAGTGTCGGCGGCGCCGCATGCTGCGGCACCCGCTATAGGCTCGCTGCCGAGTTTGGGCTATAATTTGCGCCCTCGGGCAATAGGCGCGGACATTGTCGCGAATGCCGTCCCGTATCGAACAACTCTGCATCGACAAAGGTCTCAAGATGACCGAGCAGCGCCGCATTATCGCGCGCGTGCTCTCGGAAGCGGCTGACCATCCCGACGTCGAGGCGGTACATCGGCGCGCCGCTGCCATCGACCCGAAGATCTCGATCGCCACGGTCTACCGCACCGTGCGCCTTTTTCAGGAGGCCAGTATCCTTGAGCGCCATGATTTCGGCGATGGCCGGGCACGCTATGAAGAGGCGCCGACGGAGCACCACGATCACCTGATTGATCTGCAGAGCGGCAAAGTGATCGAGTTCCGCAACGAGGCGATCGAAAAGCTGCAACGCGAGGTGGCCTCGCGGCTGGGCTACAAACTCGTCGATCACCGTCTCGAATTGTTTGCCGTGCCGCTGGACAACGCGGCAGCAGCCGCAAAGAAGTGACCGCGCAATCCCCGTCTCCGGCGTCTGCCGCACCGCCGCAGCATTCAGGTGCGCTCGTCGTCCGCGCTGGCACGCTCGAAGTCCGGCTGGCGCGCGACGAGGCCGAGATCGCCGCCGCCCAGGCACTGCGCTATCGGGTTTTCTACCAGGAGATGGGCGCGCATCCGACGGTCGAGATGGCGCTGGTGCAGCGCGACTTCGACGTTTTCGACGCGTTCTGCGACCATCTGCTGGTGATCGACCATGCCCGCGGCACCGGCGGCGATGCCGTGATTGGAACCTACCGGCTGATCCGTCGCGAAGCGGCTTCACACATCGGCCGCTTCTACAGCGCGGCGGAATATGACGTCCGCTGCATTGCCGAATTTCCCGGCGCAGTGCTCGAGCTCGGCCGGTCATGCATCGACGCGCAGGCGCGCAACCGGCCGACCATGCAGCTGTTGTGGCGCGGCATCGCTGCCTACGTGTTCGACTATGGGATCGAGCTGATGTTCGGTTGCGCCAGCCTGCCCGGCACCGATCTCAGTGCATTGGCGGTGCCGCTCTCGTATCTCTATCACCATCATCTGGCGCCGCCGGCACTGCGGCCGCGCGCGCTCAGCGACCGTTATCTGGACATGAACCGGCTCCCGCCCGGCGCCTTCGATCCGGCCGAGGCGCTGAATCACCTGCCGCCGCTGCTAAAAGGCTATCTGCGCCTTGGCGGTTTCGTCGGTGACGGCGCGGTGATTGATCAGCAGTTCAATACCACCGACGTCTGCATCGTGGTGAAGACCGACTTGGTGACCGAGAAATATTATCGCCATTACGAACGCCGCGCGCGCGCGGTTGCCGTCGTCTGATGCCGCCGCAAGGTTCCGCGCTGCGCTTGGCGCGCGTTATCGCCTATTGCGCGCTGACCCTTCCGCTGATGCCGGTCCAGGCGGTGCTGCTGGCGCTGCACAGCCCATTGGCCAAGCGGCTGCCGCGCTTCTATCACCGCTTGGTGTGCCGCATCCTCGGCATCACGATCGAGCTGCACGGCACGCCATCTCCGGCCCGCCCAACGCTCTTCATTGCGAACCACACGTCGTATCTCGATATCGAGATTCTGGGCGCCGCGATTCCGGGCTCGTTCGTCTCCAAGGCCGATGTCGACGGCTGGCCGCTGTTCGGCTGGCTGGCGCGGCTGCAGCGCACGGTGTTCATCGATCGCAAACGCCGAAGCGTGACGCGACAGCGTGACGCGTTGAGTACGCGGCTGCACGGGGGCGACCAGTTGGTCCTTTTTCCGGAAGGCACTAGCGGTGACGGTCAGCACCTGCTGCCGTTCAAGAGCGCCCTGTTCGCTGCCGTCATGGAGTCGGACGGCGCCGGCGACATCGCGGTGCAGCCGGTTTCGGTCGCTTATCTCCGGCTTGACGGCATGCCGCTCGGACGTTCCTATCGTCCGCTGTTCGCCTGGTACGGCGACATGGATTTGGCGCCGCATCTGTGGACCATGCTCGGACTCGGACATCTCAGCGTCAGCGTGACCTTCCATCCGCCGGTGCGCGCCGCCGATTTCGCTTCGCGCAAGGCACTGGCAGACCATTGCGCCGCGGTGATCGCGGCCGGATTGTCAGTGGCGTTGAGCGGGCGCGAGGCGCCCATGCCGCTGCCGGTGACGATCCCAACGGCGCCGGCGCCGGTCTTGGCCGATGCGCTGCCGACACGATGAGGCGGATGTGAAAAAGCTGTTCGTCAAAACCTATGGCTGCCAGATGAACGTGTATGATTCCGATCGCATGGCCGAAGCACTGGCGCCGTCGGGCTACACGCCGGCCGCGTCACCGGCCGATGCCGACATGATCCTGCTCAACACCTGCCATATCCGTGAGAAGGCGGCGGAGAAGCTGTTCTCCGATCTCGGCCGGCTCGCGCCGCTGAAGGCGCGCAAGCGGCGCCAGGGCGGCAAAATGGTCGTCGCGGTCGCCGGTTGCGTCGCCCAGGCCGAAGGCGCCGAGATTTTGCGTCGCGCTAAGAGCGTCGATCTTGTCGTCGGTCCGCAAAGTTATCACCGGCTGCCGGCACTGGTCGAAGCCGCCGAGAACGGCGATCGGCCGGTCGAAACCGAATTTCCCGCCGAATCGAAATTCGATCAGCTGCCGGAACGCGGCCGCGCCAGCATCAGCGCCTTTCTTTCGATCCAGGAGGGCTGCGATAAATTCTGCACCTTCTGCGTTGTGCCCTATACACGCGGGGCCGAGTTCTCACGTCCGGCGCAGGCGGTGCTCGAAGAAGCCGAGGATCTGGTCGCGCACGGCGCGCGCGAGCTGACGCTGCTGGGCCAGAACGTCAACGCCTATCACGGCACAGCGTCCGATGGCGCCGTCTGGGGCCTCGGCCGGCTGATCCGCGCGCTTGCGGAAATCCCGGAACTTTTGCGCCTGCGTTACACGACCTCGCATCCAGCTGACATGGACGACGAGCTGATCGCCGCCCACCGCGACGAGCCCAAGCTGATGCCGTTCCTGCATCTGCCGGTGCAGTCGGGCTCGGATCGCGTGCTGCAGGCGATGAACCGCCGGCATCGCGCCGACGATTATCGCCGCATCATCGACCGGCTGCGCGCGGCACGGCCGGACATTGCCTTGTCGTCGGATTTCATCGTCGGTTTCCCCGGCGAGACCGACGACGATTTCGCTGCAACACTGGCGCTGGTACGCGGCGTCGGTTTCGCACAGGCCTTCTCGTTCAAATACAGCGCTCGGCCCGGCACGCCCGCAGCGTCCAGCGCCGATCAGGTGCCGGAGCCGGTGAAGGTCGAGCGGCTGGCGGCGCTCCAAGCCTTGCTGAGCGAACAACAGGCCCGCTTCAACGCTGGCTTCGCGGGTCGTGCCGTTGACGTGCTGTTCGAAAAGCGCGGCCGCCATCCTGGGCAGCTCGCCGGACGCAGCCCGTGGCTGCAGCCGGTTCACGCCGCGGCACCCGACGCTCTCCTGGGTTCGGTCGCCACCGTGCGCGTCGCCACGATCGAGCCCAACAGCCTGGCTGGCGTGCTGCCGGAGGCCGCCGCTTGACGCCGCGCGACGCCGCGCGCGACGCCGAGGCGCGCTTCAACCTGCACTTCGCCGACAACGCCCTGTTGCCACAGCTCTTCGGCGAGCACGACAAGCATCTCGAGCGCATCGAGCGCGCGCTGGGCGTCGCTCTCGTATCGCGCGGGAACCGGCTGGCGATCTCCGGACCGGAGCCCGCCGCCGACATCGCGCGGGCCACGCTCACCGCGCTCTACGATCGGCTCAAGCGCGGCGAGGAGATCGATGCCCATGCCGTCGACGCCGCCTTGCGCATGGCGCAGCATCGCGGCGCCAATCGCGGCGAACTGCCGGGCGAAGGCGACGAAATCCGCACC
>DASQHO010000083.1:0-43022 GCA_035632055.1 Allostellaceae bacterium | reverse complement strand
ACCGAGCCGCAGGCCGGCTCAGACCTTGGTGCGCTGCGAACGCGCGCAGTACGCGAGGGCGACCACTATCGCATCACGGGCCAGAAAATCTTCATCACCTGGGGCGAGCACGATATGGCCGGGAATATCGTCCATCTCGTGTTGGCGCGAGTGCCCGACGCACCCTCCGGCAGCAAGGGCATCTCGCTCTTCCTCGTGCCGAAGATGCTGGTGAACGACGACGGTAGCCTGGGTGCCCGCAACGATCTGCGCTGCGTCAGCCTCGAGCACAAGCTCGGCATTCATGCGAGCCCAACCTGCGTCATGTCTTATGGCGACGATGGCGGCGCCATTGGCACCCTGGTGGGTGAAGAAAACCGCGGCCTCGAAGCCATGTTCATCATGATGAACGGGGCGCGGCTGCATGTCGGCTTGCAAGGCGTCGCGATCGGCGAGCGCGCCTATCAGCAGGCGCGGGGCTACGCGCGCGAGCGCGTCCAGGGCAAGCCCGTCGGCGTAAAGGACGGTGCGCGGCTGCCGATCGTCCATCATCCCGATGTACGTCGCATGCTGCTGTCGATGCGCGCAGCAAACGAGGCGGCGCGCGCCCTCGCCTATTACACGGCCGGCGAAGCTGACCGTGCCCGCCGCCTCTCCGATGCGGCGTCGCGCACGAAAGCGCAAGCGCGGCTCGACCTGATGACCCCGGTGGTCAAAGCGTGGTGCACCGATCTCGGCGTTGAAACCGCCAGCACCGGCATCCAGGTACATGGCGGAATGGGCTTCATCGAGGAGACTGGAGCCGCTCAGCATTGGCGCGACGCGCGCATCGCGCCGATCTACGAAGGCACCAACGGCATCCAGGCCAACGACCTGGTCGGCCGCAAATTGCTGCGCGACCGGGGTTCGGCGGCAACCGACCTCATCGCCGATATGCGCCGCGCCCTGCTCCAACTCGATGGTTATGATGCCGCCGGCCACTTGGCGCACGGCATTAATGCATTGGAGCGGGCAACGAACGGACTGCTCGAAACGGCAGTCGATAATCTCGGCGCGGCGCTTGCCGGTGCCGAGCCCTATCTCCGGCTGCTCGGCACGGTCGCCGGCGGCTGGCTCATGGCGCAAAGCGCGGCGGCTGCCGCACGGCGCCTGAAGGCCGGCGCGAGCGACCGCGCGTTCCTTGAGGCCAAAATTGCCACGGCGCGGTTCTACGCCGAGCATCGCCTGACACAGGCGCCGGCGCTGCTGCCGGCGATCGCCGGTGGCGGCACTGTGATGGGCTTCGATCTCGATCTGATCTAGACGAACGCGCGCTTAAGCCGCCTTGTTATTGGCGCACCGCAGCAGCTTCCAGTAGCCGAACAGATTGCTCGGCCGGACGTCGCGCACTTCCAGCTTGCCGCCGGTGATGAACTTATCGAGCGCGAAATCGGCGTGGAACCCGATCTTGCCGGCGAGCGGTGCGAGCGCCTTCTCGAAGCGACTCACAAGCCAATTTTCGCTCATAAAATGATTGACGATGACGATGGTGCCGCCGGGCCGGCAGACGCGCCGCATCTCGGCCGCGAAGCGCGCCGGATTAGGCACAACCGACGCGACATAGAGCGCCAGGACAGCGTCGAAACTGTCATCGGCAAAACTCGTCTGCTCGGCATCCATCACCTGCAACGCCTTGACCTGCGTCAGGTGTTTGCGCGCGACGCGTGCCTTGGCCTTGGCCAGCATCTCAGCCGAGACGTCGATGCCGGTGACTTCGGAATCGGAACGGAAATAAGGCAGCGACAGGCCGGTGCCAACGCCGACCTCGAGGATCCGTTGCCCTGGCAGATTGTTGGCGATACGGACTGCGGCCTTGCGTCCAGGATGGAAAATTGGACCGAAGACGAAATCGTAGGAGCCTGAAAACAGTCGATACGTCTTCAGTGTGTCCTGCAGATCCATGAACTACATGCTCCGACGCTTTAACTCGATAACACTCGCGCGCCGACACCGATACGTCGGCGGCGGAACTTTGGTTTTATAGCAACGTGACGTGATCAGCCTCGAGCCCTTTACGGCCCTCGATGACATCGACGCGCACCCTTTGCCCCGGTTCGAGGGCATTGACGCCGCTGCGCCGCAGGGCGGTAACGTGCACGAAAATGTCCTTGCCGCCGCCCTCTGGCGCAATGAAGCCATAACCTTTGTCCGGCTCGAACCATTTAACCGCGCCCTGCATGGTCTGGGCCGGGCCACGCGGTACGGTGCTGGCACGTGGGCCACCTCCGCCGTTGCCACCACTGGCGACGGCCGTGCTGTTGTCGAGATTGAGGACGCTGACCACCAAGGGCCCTTTGGCGCCCGCGCCCACTTCGCAGACGATCGACGCGCCTTCGCGCGCCTCGCCATAGCCGGCCCGGCGCAATACCGCCATCGGCAGGAAAGCGTCGGGCGTGCCATCGGACAAAGTCACAAAGCCGAAACCTTTGGCGGTGTTGAACCATTTGACCTTGGCTTCGACGCGGCGGCCGGACGGCGGTGCGTCATCGGCACGGAAATAATCAGGACGACGGTCGTACATGGCAGTCAGGAAACCCCCCTCCCCGGAGACAGCTAAATAACTGTTTAGGTTAGCGCGAATCCGTGCCGACCGCCAGCATGCGGACAGACCCGCCGGTGGGACACGCTCAATCGATTACGGGCGGTAAGCCACCACCTTTTGCCGCTGTTCGCCCATGCCCGTCACGGTCAGCCGCATGGTGTCGCCGGGCTTGAGGAACCGATTGCGGCCGAGCCCCACTCCCGACGGAGTACCAGTGGCGATCAGATCACCCGGCATCAACGTCACGAACTCGCTGGTGTAGCTGACGATGGTCGCACAATCGAAGATCATGTCCTTGGTCGAGGCCTTTTGCATCACCTGGCCGCTGACCTCGCACATGACCTCGAGATTTTGCGGATCGGCGACTTCATCTTGTGTCACCAGCCACGGCCCGGTGGGACAGAACGTGTCGCAGCCCTTACCTTTCATCCATTGCGGACCGCGTTCGAGCTGGAAATTGCGCTCGGAAACGTCGTTGACGATGGTGTAGCCGGCGATGTGTTTCAGTGCGTCCTGCTTGGAAACATATTGTGCCTTGGTGCCGATGAAGATACCGAGCTCGACCTCCCAGTCACCCTTGATCGAATTCCTCGGCAGAACGACGTCGTCGTTCGGGCCGGTGTAGGACGTGATAGACTTCATGAACAGCACCGGCTCGGTCGGAATCTTCATCGTCGCCTCGTTGGCGTGATCGATGTAGTTGAGCCCGACGGCGATGATCTTGGGCACATTCGCGACCGGTGGTCCGAGCCGCGGATTGCCCGACACCATCGGCAGCTTCGCCGGATCGAGTTTGCGCAGCTTGTCGAGCGCAGCGGGTGCGAGCTGGTCTGGCGTGATGTCGTCGATGACGCCGGAGAGATCGCGGATCTGCCCACTCTTGTCGACGAGGCCCGGCTTCTCGTGGCCCGCCTGCCCGAAGCGCAGCAACTTCATGACGACGCCGTCCTTTCGTTCGTAAGGCGATAAATTCAGCGATGCGGAAGGGCGGCAAACTTGCCACACGCGGCCGCCGGCCGCAATCGCGCCTAATGCGCGGCGGACGCCAGGCGCGCCTTGAGCGCGCCGAGATACGCGGTGACGCGTGCGGCGTTGTCGCCGAAATCGCCACGACCCTGGCGCGACAGCGAGCGCACATCGATGCGGCTGCCGGCACCATTCGACGAGATACGGATCGAAACATCGTCAGTGAAGCGCATCCAGAACGATTCCTGGCTTGCTTCGATACGCCAAGCCTCGGGCTCGGCGACGACATCAATCCATCCCGGCATCGCCTGTGCAGTCGCCAGCGCGACGGCGAAGGCTTGTCGCGGCGGCAGCGTTGTCATAACCGGCACGATCTGCGGATAGGCGGCTTGCTGCAGCTTCGCGACCGCAATGCCACCGTACTCGACCGAGTTGGCGTTCTCTTCGGCGCGCGCCGGGAGCACGACCCAGAACGGCGGGGGATTGACGGTGTCGGTGGTAATGTCGTGGATCGGCGGCGTGGTCGCAGCGAGCCGTGCATATTGCCAGGGCACGTAGATCACGATTGCGGCAATCGCCAAAGCGGCAATCGCCGCAATTCGTCTCCCCGGCGACAGGCGCGGCCAACTGAACAGCGCAACGCAAGCAGTCGCTGCCGCAATCAAAGCGACGTACGCCGCATAACGCATGATCACGAATGCGACGGTGTAGTACCAAAGACCCATCCGCCAACCGGCTGGCGCGGCGGCGAATCCGCCAAGCGCGATGAGCGCCAGCGCACATGCGCCGACGGTTGCGAAACCGCTGACGTAATGCGACGGTCGCACTGTCATCGTCTCGCCGGCCGTCATCACCGTTTCATCCCACTCCGGCTGGCCCGCAGTAATCCGCGGGACTCGCTCCAGCCATTTGATTCGCTTGGCATTCGGCGCCATGTCGTTTATTGAAGTTTTTTGCACACCCAATGGCCGTGGCGACCGAGGGCGTCTACACCCCGATAACGCCTGAACCGGCGGATCAATTCCGTGACCGGAAGGATCGCAAGCGCCTGTGGCGCAGCATTGCCGATTCTGTGCTTCTGCACAGTCTTATCCTCGTACTGCTGCTCGGCCTTTGGCACATCCCGCCACCGCAGGAAATCGTGTTTCCGCCGGTCACGATTAAATTCGAAGGCACCGGCGGTGGCGCCGGTTCACCCGGCGGCAGTGGCGGTCAAGCTAGACTGCCCGGACAGCACGATACCGCGGCACAGCGCCAAGCGAGCAGCCACGCGCATGCCGCGCCAAGCGATGCCACGCCGCAAGCCAGCGACGCGGCGCCGCCATTGCCGACGCCCAAACCGGTACCGCGTGTCGTCCAGCTTGATACCGCGCCGCCTAAACCACGCCAGCATCAAGCGACACCGCAGCAACGTATCGTCAAGCCAACCGCGGCACCGGCGCCCAAGCCTGCGCCGAAGCCGGCGCCAACCGTGACAGCGACACCGCTGGCCGCGCCGGCGCCTTCAGCACCACCGACAGCCGTGGCACAAGCCGGCGCACCCGCGGCGCTGGGCACCGGCGCGCAAGGCGTCGGCAGCACCGGCAACGGCAATTTCGGCGTGAGCCAAGGTCCGGGTGGACCCGGCTACGGCACCGGTTCGCCCGATGATTATCTCGACCGCGTGCGCCGGCACCTCGAGCGCTACAAGCATTACCCCGACGATGCGCTTAAGAAGAAACAGGAGGGCACGGTGATGGTGGCGTTTACCCTCGCCCACGATGGTACGGTTACCGGCGCGTGGATTACCAAGAGCTCGGGCAATCCGTTGCTTGATCAGGCAGCGCTCGCCATGCTGCACGACGGTTCGCCGGTGCCACCAGTGCCCGAACGCTATTGGGGACGGGCCGGACCGATTACCATGCCCGTTAATTTTACCATCGGCCTGTTCGATCGAATCCTGCGCTAAATCATTAATGCCGCAGGTTTATTCGAGAGTTATCCACATATAACATATAACTGCTGTGGTTTTTATCAATAATACATTGATATCGGTGACAATAAGAGTGTATCACCACGGGGATTCTTAGCCCTGGTTGGTTGAAGAGAGGTTTCCGTGAACCCCGAAGAGCCGACGCACCGGGTCCTGAGCCTGCTGCGCATGATTGCCGAAACGCACGCCCCGGCGGCGCTCGCGGCGAGCTTGGGCGCCGAGGACATGGTGCTGATCGATTTGCTGGCGCGGCATCGCCTGCCGATCGAAGTCTTCACGCTCGACACAGGCCGGCTTCCGGAAGAGACGCACTCGCTCATCCACGCGACCCGACAACGTTATCGGATTCCGATTACGGTGATCACGCCCGACGCCGCCGATATCGAGCGCTACGTCGCGGCCAACGGTCCGAACGCGTTTTACGACAGCCAGGCGCTGCGCCTTGAATGTTGCTTCCTGCGCAAGGTCAAGCCGCTGCGGCGCGCGATTGCCGGCAAACAGGCCTGGATCACCGGCCAACGCCGGGCCCAATCGGTTACGCGCCGCGACCTCGCGGTGCAGGAATGGGATGCCGAGCACGGCCTCCCCAAATTCAATCCGCTCGCCGATTGGTCCGATGACAGTGTGTGGGCCTACATCCGCCAGCATTCGGTTCCATACAACGCGCTCCACGATCGCGGCTATCCCAGCATCGGTTGCGCGCCATGCACTCGAGCGATCGCGCCGGGTGAAGACCAGCGCGCCGGCCGGTGGTGGTGGGAATCAGCCGAGCATCGCGAATGCGGCTTGCATCCGCACCGGAAGGCATCATGAGCAGCGACGAGACTATCGTGACGATGGAGCGGCCGCCGGCCGCGTCGGCAACACCGGCTCGGGTGCGGTCCACCGCGCATCTCGATGCGCTCGAGAGCGAGGCCATCCACATTCTGCGCGAGGTCGCCGCCGAGTTCCGCAATCCGGTACTATTGTTCTCGGGCGGGAAGGATTCGACGGTTCTGTTGCGGCTTGCCGAGAAGGCGCTTCGCCCCGGACGGCTGCCATTTCCGCTGTTGCATGTCGATACCGGGCACAATTTCTCCGAGGTGATCGCCTTCCGTGACCGTCTTGTCGCCGAGCACGGCGAACGCCTGATCGTGCGCACGGTTCAGGACTCAATTGACCATGGCCGTGTCCGGCTAAAGCATGCCAACCAAAGCCGCAATGCGTTTCAGACCGTGACGCTGCTCGACGCGATTGCCGAATTCGGCTTCGACGCTTGCATCGGGGGCGCGCGCCGCGACGAGGAAAAAGCCCGTGCCAAGGAACGGATCTTCTCGTTCCGCGACGCCTTCGGCCAATGGGATCCGCGCCGTCAGCGCCCCGAGCTGTGGAGCTTGTACAACACGCGTCTCGATCCGGGCGAGCACATGCGCATCTTTCCGCTCAGCAATTGGACCGAACTCGACGTGTGGCAATACATCGCCCGCGAGGGCATCGAGCTGCCGTCGCTCTATTACGCGCATCCGCGGCGCGTCGTTTTGCGCGGCAGCGCATTGATACCGGTGGCGGACACGGTCGAAATCGCGGATCACGAGCCGATCGAGACGCGGATCGTCCGATTCCGCACCGTGGGTGATATTTCCTGCACCTTACCGGTGGAATCACCGGCTGCAAACGCGGACGAAGTCGTGAGCGAGCTTTTGACCGCGCGTATAAGCGAACGCGGCGCGACGCGGCTCGATGATCGGACCTCCGACGCTTCGATGGAAGAACGCAAGCGCGCCGGATATTTTTGATGGCGTTTTCCTCCGGTAACGATCCGCGGCTGCTGCGCTTCACCACAGCCGGCAGCGTCGACGACGGTAAGAGCTCGCTCATCGGCCGGCTGCTGCACGACGCCGGCGCCGTGCCGAATGACCAGCTCGACGCGCTCGAGCGCATCGCCGCGCGCAATGGCGACGCTGCAATCGATCTATCGCTGTTGACCGATGGCTTGGTCGCGGAGCGCGAGCAAGGCATCACCATCGACGTTGCCTACCGCTATTTCGCCACGCCACGGCGCAAGTTCATCATCGCCGACACGCCGGGCCACGAGCAGTACACGCGCAACATGGTGACCGGCGCGAGCACCGCCGACGCGGCGATGATCCTGGTCGATGCACGCAACGGCATGACTACGCAGACGCGCCGTCACCTCTTCCTCGCCCACTTGCTGGGCATCCGTCACCTGGTCATCGCCGTCAATAAGATGGATCTGGTGGATTTTGCACGCGCGCCTTTCGATGCCGTTGCCGCCGCGGTGGCTGCTTTCGCCGCGACGCTTGGCGCCGAACCGCCGATCGTGGTGCCGCTGTCAGCGAAGTTTGGCGACAACGTCGTTTGGCACAGCGACCGCTTGGCCTGGTATGACGGCGAACCGCTGCTGACAATTCTTGAAGGCCTTCCGCCGGCGGCAGCGGCCGATGATCTGCCGTTTCGCCTGCCCGTGCAGCTGGTCCGTCGGACGATGACGCAAGCGGGCCAGTATCGTCGCTATCTCGGTCGCATCGAATCCGGGCGGATCGCTGTCGGTGATCCGATCCTTGCCTTGCCCTCGGGCAGTACCACCCGGGTACGAGCAATCACCACCTATGATGGGCCGCTCGAACATGCCGCTGCGCCGCAATCAATCGGCATTGAGATCGATGACCCCGTTGACATCGCCCGTGGCGACGTCCTCGTCCATCCCACGGCAAAACCCAAGGTGGCGAGCCGCCTCGATGCCACCATCTGCTGGTTCGACGACGAGCCATTCGCCTCCGGCCGTCGCTACCTGATCAAGGTCGGCACACGGAGCGCCGTTGCCCATATCGGTGAAGTGGTGCATAGGCTCGACGTGACGACCCTCGCGCCGGTACCAGCGACAGGTCTCGTCCGCAACGATATCGCCCGCGTCCGCGTTGTTGCAGCGGCGCCGCTTGCCTTCGACCCCTATCGCGCCAACCGTGCGACCGGCGCGCTGATCTTGATCGACGAACAGACGCACGCGACCGTCGCCGCTGGTATGATCGAGGGCTGAGGAAACCGGATTATGCTGCATCACGTCTTTAGCTTGGCCTATCCCGTATCCGGCTTCGTCGTCGGCATGCTGGTCGGCATGACGGGAATCGGCGGCGGCTCGCTGATGACGCCGCTGCTGATCCTGCTGTTCGGTATCTCGCCGGCCACCGCCGTCGGCACCGACCTGCTATACGCCGCAGCCACCAAGACGGCGGGAACCGCGATGCACGGTTTCACCGGCACAATCGATTGGCCGATTGTCGGCCGGCTTGCCGCCGGCAGCATGCCGTTGACGGCGATCACGCTGTTCGGTCTATCGCGCTTGAACCTGGGCGGCACGGCGGCGCACGCGCTCATCACCATCGTCCTCGGTTGTGCGCTGTTCGCGTCGGCCTTTGTGTTAATTTTCCGCAGCCGGATCGTGCGTTATTACGCCGATCGCCTCGCCGCGCTCGACCCAAAACGTGTTCGGTGGCTGACGATTGCTGCAGGTGCAGCGTTGGGCGTTCTGGTGCCGATTTCTTCGGTCGGCGCCGGCGCCCTCGGCACGACGGCCCTGGTGCTGCTTTACCCCCGTCTGCCCATGGCGCGCATCGTCGGCTCGGATATCGCACATGCCGTGCCGCTGACGCTGCTCGCCGGCATCGGCCATTGGATGCTCGGTTCGATCCATTGGAATCTGCTCGCCGCGCTATTGCTCGGCTCGCTGCCGGGCATCGTTGTCGGCAGCTATGCTGCCAGCCGGGTTCCCGACGTCGCCCTGCGGTTGCTGCTGGCGGCGACGCTGTTGGTGGCCGGCGGCCGTCTGGTCTTCTAAGGGGTTCGCCCCCCGAACAGGCCGGAAACCATGGCTCCCTGAGCCGTACCCGCGGCGTTATGTTTCCCTTAACGCGGAATGCCTAAAATTGCAGGCATGTAAGGGAGGCACCCGTGAATTATTCGACGCAGGCCCTGCCCGATTGCAATCTCGAAGCAGCGACGACGCTGAGTCTTAAACGCGAACCTGCATGCTTTGCCTTCCTCTGCAGCCGCGCGGTGTCGCCACCGCAACCGATCGACTCCCTTAATCTCGACCTCGCCTCGGTTGATTATTTTGGCGGTCGCGCTTCGCTGTGGGCGACGCTGGAAATCCGCTCGGCCGCTTCGGACGAGAAGGCGACGGCTGTCTTGGGCTTCGACGAAACGTTCCTGTCGCCGTTCACCCGCGCACTGATCGAATGCGCCGCAAGCCGCGTGCCCTATCGCATGACCATTGCGCGCAGCGAGGACCGGCCACAACGCCTGGTCGAATACGTAACGGGTCCGGGCGTGGCGCTCAGCGAGCTCATCCTGACACCGCAGGACAATGTCGTCGTGGTCTCGGCGCGCGCCGAAGGCGACGACGAAGAGACCTTGTTCCAACTCCCGCGCACCGACAGTTTCCTGCGTGCTTTCGCCAAGATGACCTATCAGGCGGATTGCCAGCTGCTGGAAACTCTGGCGCGGACCGAGAAGCTCGCGCACCAGCGTTCGGCCGGCGCAGCCTAGCCGCTAGCTTCGACCGTCCTCGACACCGTCGAACAGATCGGCCGCCGCATAACGCAGCGCGCCGCCGGGCAGCGTCCGCGCTTCGGGCGTCAAGACCGCAATCTCGCTTTTGCCCGGCCCCATGATGTGACGAACCTCCTCGCCGGCAGCAACGAGATAATCGCTGATGATCCGGCGATGGCAGCGCCACCACACTGCCTCGGCGCACATGATCGCCACCGTCTGTTCATGCGCGAGCGTGCGCAGATCGGCAAGCGCAGCGGCAAACACTGCGCTTTCGGCATAGTCGGCAAAATTACGGAAGCCTTCCTCGCGCCAAAAGGTATTGCGCGACGGCGTGCCTTTCGTCCGCCCGCGCCGACCACCCAATCCCGGCATATGCCGATAGCCGATTTTCGCGGCCCGCAGCGCCGGGGCCAGCACATCGCCATTGAAATGAGGATAACGGTGCGAGCGCGGAATGCTGCGCACGTCGACCAGACATTCGATGCCGTGTTCCCGCAGCAGGGCGAGAAATTCGTCGAGATCGCGGGTCGAATGGCCGATGGTGTAGATCGTCACGCCGTCTTACGTGGGCGCGATTCCTCGCCGTTCAAGCGCAACGGCGCGCGGCTGTGCTCGTTGTTGAGATGCACCAAGCGGCGCAGCGAAGCCATGAAAACCGCCCGCTCGGCCGGCTTGAGAGGCGCCAGGATCGCGTCCTGCACCGCGCCAACTGCCGGCGATGCGGCCATCACCAGTTTGCGGCCGGCTGCCGTCAGGTCCAGCCGCTTGGTGCGGCGGTCGCGCGCACCCGGCTTGCGCCGGATCAATGCTTTGCTTTCGAGCCGCGCCACCACGTCGGCGATGGTCGAGCGGTCGAGCGCGACGTAATTCGCCAAGCTCGTCTGGTCGCATCCCGGGTTCTCGCGGATACCCAGCAGAGCTGCGTATTGCAGTGGCGTCAGGTCGTAATCGCTGGTTTCGGCCATGAACAGCGCGACCGCGATCTGCTGCAGGCGGCGGATGAGATGGCCCGGCGCGGCGTGGAGTTCGAGAACAGCCATGGCGTATTCCTCTAGCATGTCGTCCGTTTGCCGACAACTTGACAGTATACTGACAATCAGTATTCAATCCAATTTCCGGAAAGAACGGTCACTCGCCGGCTGGGAGGCGCCATGGAATTCGGCATGCAGTTTTTCCCCTGCGTTGGTCCGGAGCAGAAATCCGGCGCGCAATACTTCGACGAGTGCCTGCGTCTCGTTGACTATGCCGACCGCTATGGCTGGGCCCATGTGCGCACTGTCGAGCATTATTTCCGGCCTTATGGCGGCTATACGCCAAATCCGATCGTCTTCTTGTCGGCGGCGGCGCAGCGGAGCAAAAATGCGCGCCTGATCACTGGCGCAGTGCTGCCGGTATTCAACAACCCCCTGAAGCTCGCGGGCGAGATCGGCATGCTCGACGCGATTTCCGGCGGCCGGCTCGAAGTCGGTTTCGCCCGCGCCTTCCTTCCTTACGAATTCGCCAACTTCAAGGTCAGCGTCAACGAAAGCCGCGAACGCTTCGTCGAAGGCATGGAGCAGGTTCGCATCCTGCTCGAGCAGGACGTCGCGAGCCATACCGGCAAGTTCCATAGCTTCGAAAACGTAACCTCGCTGCCGCGCCCGACGCAGAAGCCGCGGCCGCCGTTCTGGGTTGCCGCCATCGCCACACCGGACAGCTTTGTCGCCGCCGGCAAGGCCGGCCACGCGATCATGGGCATCCCGATGGCCGGCGGAAAGATGAAGGAGCTGCTCGGCCTCTACCGCGATGCCTGGAAGCAGGCCGGCCATCCCGGCCGCGGCCGGGTCATGCTCGCGTTCCACATGTATTGCGCCGAAACGCAACAGCAGGCTTTCGACATCGCGCGCGATCCGCTTAATCGCTATCTCAGGGCGATCGCTGCCGCCACCGCCGACTGGGGCTCAATGAGCTCCAAGGACTATCCGGGATACGACAAGATCGCCGAAATCCTGGCGAAGGAAACCATCGATACGCAGGTCAAAAGCGGCGGCGCCTGGATCGGCTCGCCCGACGAGATCGCGGCGCAGATCACGCGCTACAACGACGAGATCGGCGGTTTCGAGGTTGCGTCCCTGCAGATCAACTTCAACGACTTGGCCTATGCCGCCGCCGAACGCTCGTTGCGGCTATTCAGCGAGGCGGTGATGCCAAAATTCACCGGCCGTGGCGCGGAAAAACCAAGCATTTCCAATCGGAAAGCCGGGTAACTATTTAGAAACCCCTGAGCCTTTAGCCTGCTTTTTAGGGAAGCATGCTGAAGGAGGTTGCCATGGCGAATACCGACACGATCGCCGCACGCCGCGGCCGCGGCACACGCGTCAAGCCCATGACGCTGTCGCTGGACGAACAGGTGCAGGATTTCCTCGACGCGCGTGACGGCCTCCGCATCTACGACGCCCTCTACGGCAATAGCAGCGACACGTTGCTGCCGCGCCGCCTCGGAACCGGCAAGGGCAAGCGCGCTTAAGTCACCCGGCTTGGTCTGCTATCCTCGCCGCGCAGAATGCGGCGAGTTTTCCTGGTCATCCTTTGCCTGCTGCTTCCGGCGGCCGCCCGCGCTGCCGAGCGCGCCGACGAGCTCGCCATCGGCATCAGCCAGTTTCCGGCGACGCTCAATCCCCTCATCGACCCGATGGTGGCGAAGAGCTACGTGCTCGGCATGGTCCGACGGCCGCTCACCACCTACAACGCCGACTGGCAGCTCGTCTGCATGTTATGTGAGACGCTGCCGAGCTTCGCCAACGGACTCGCACAAAAGATCGCCCTGCCCGATGGCAAGACCGGCCTCCGTCTGAGCTACACACTCAAGCCTGACGCGCGCTGGGACGATGGCACGCCGGTGACGACCGATGACGTGATCTTCTCCTGGCAGGTCGGACGCAATTCGCAAACCGGCGTCGCCGACGCCGAGCTCTACCGCCGCATGATCGCTATCAAGGCCGTGGACGCGCACACCTTCACCGTCGACATGGACCGTGTAACCTTCGATTACGCCGCGCTCAACGATTTCGAGATTCTGCCGGCACGGGTCGAACGCGCCGCCTTTACCGATCCGGCGCAATACCGCATCCGATCGCGTTACGACACCGATCCGACTGCGCGCGGCCTCTACGATGGCCCGTATCGCATCACCGAAATTTCACCCGGCTCATATATCGTACTCGAGCGCAATCCGGCCTGGGCCGGACAGCGGCCCTATTTCAGCCGCATCGTCGTCTGGGCGGTGGAGAATACCGCGTCGCTCGAAGCCAACTTGCTCGCCGGCGGCCTCGACATGGTGCCGGGCGAGCTCGGCCTGCCGCTCGACGAGGCGCTCGCTTTCGCGCGGCGCCACAGCGGCCGCTTCAACATCATCTATAAGCCGGGCCTCGAATACGAGCACATCGACCTCAACCTGGACGATCCGATCCTCGCCGACGTGCGTGTCCGCCGCGCGCTGCTCTATGCCGTTGACCGCAAGGCGATCAGCCAGGAACTGTTCGCCGGTCGCGATCCAGTCGCCGACAGTTTCGTACCGACGCTCGATTGGGTCTATTCCGCTGACGTGCCGAAATACCTGTTCGATCCCGATAAGGCGCGCACGCTGCTTGACGCCGCCGGCTGGCATGCGGCCGACGGCGCGATCAGGCGCAACGCCGCCGGCCAACCGCTGGTGCTAACGCTGGCGACGACTGCCGGCAACCGCTCGCGCGAACTGGTCGAAGAGGTGCTGCAGAGCCAGTGGCGCGCGGTCGGCATCGAGGTGCATCTGGCCAATCAGCCGGCACGGGTGCTGTTTGGCGACAGCATGATCAAGCGCAAATTCCAGATGGGCATGTTCGCCTGGTCGGCTGCGCCCGAGGACGTACCGCGCTCCGAATTGCACTCGGGCGAAATTCCATCGCCGGCCAATAATTGGAGTGGCGAGAATTTCGTCGGCTGGCGCAATGCCGAAGCTGATCATCTCCTCGATGCAATCGAAACCGAACTCGATCGCCCGGCGCGCGCGGTTCTCTGGCACCGGCTGCAGGCGCTTTACGCCGAAGAGCTGCCGGCGCTGCCGCTGTTCTTCCGGGCCGAGCCGTTCATCCTGCCGAAATGGCTGGTCGAACTGACGCCGACCGGCCACGAATATCCGTCGACGCTCTGGGTCGAGCAATGGCGCGCCGTCGGCCGCGACGCCCAGGCAAGCGCGCAATGAATCGCTTCATCATTCGCCGAAGTATCGAAATACTGGTCGTGCTGGCGATCATGTCGCTGGTGATCTATGCGCTGATCGGGCTCATGCCCGGCGATCCGGTCGATTTGATGATCGCGTCCAATCCGCATTTAACGGTCGCCGATGCGGCGCGGCTCAAGGCACTCTACGGCCTCGACAAGCCATTGTTGGAGCGTTACGCGGCCTGGGCGGCGGCCGCGCTGCACGGTGACTTTGGCTATTCACGCCTCTATGCCCAGCCGGTCCTGACGGTGTTGCTGCCGCGTCTTGGCAATACGGCGCTGTTAATGGGCATGAGCTTCGCGCTGACACTCGCGCTTGCCTGGCCGATCGGCTTATTGGCGGCGCGGCGGCCGGGCTCGTGGCTCGACGATGCCGCCAACTTCACCAGCTTTGCCACCATCTCGATGCCATCGTTCTGGCTGGCCCTGATGTTGATCCTGGTGTTCGCGGTGCAGCTCGGCTGGTTGCCGCCGGGCGGCGCGACGACGATCGGCGCCGGCGGTGTCGCCGACCGCGCCGACCATCTGGTGCTGCCCGTGATCACCCTGACGCTGGTCAATTTTGGACCGCAGTTGCGATACATGCGGGCGGCGATGATCGACACGCTGAACCACGACTACATCCGCACCGCGCGGGCCAAGGGCGCTGGCGAGGCGCGCATCCTGACGCGCCACGCGCTGCGCAACGCTTTGATACCGCTGGTTACCATCGTGGCGCTGTCGTTCGGCTCGTTGTTCTCGGGCGCGTTGATCACCGAGACCATGTTCAGCTATCCGGGTATGGGCAAACTGATCTACGACGCGGTGCTCGGCAACGACTACAACCTTGCGCTCGCCAGCTTGCTCTTTGCCACATTGATGACCTTGCTGGCGAATTTCGCGGCGGATCTAGCCTACGCCGCGGTCGATCCGCGGATTGCGTACCGATGAGCGCGCTGGCACAGCCACGGGTCCGTTTCGGCGGCGGCGTACTGCTCGTGTTGGCGCTCGCGGTGCTGCTGACGCCGTGGCTGGCACAGGCGCTCGGTGTGCACGCCGATACCGTCGACCTCTATCAGCGCCTGGCCGATCCGTCGCTGCGTCATCCGCTAGGCACCGACGAACTCGGCCGCGACCTTCTGTTGCGTCTGCTCGAAGGCGGCCGCGTCTCCCTGCTCGTCGGCATCACCGCGGCGCTTGCCGCCGCCGTCCTTGGCACGGCCATCGGCCTGATCGCCGGTTATTTTGGCGGCCGGCTCGATACCGCGCTCATGCGTCTCACCGACGGCGTGATCGCGTTGCCGCTGTTGCCGCTGCTGGTCGTGCTAGCCGCGGCCGATCTGCACAAGCTCGGCGTGCCAGCGGCGCTGCGTCAGTCCGAGGCAATGAGCCTCTACCGCATCATCGTGCTCGTGACGCTGGTCGGCTGGACGACGGTTGCACGGCTGGTGCGCGGCACGACGTTGTCACTGAAACGGCAGGATTTCGTCCGCGCCGCCGAAGCGCTGGGCGCCGGCCATCGGCGCATCATGCTGGTGCACATCCTGCCCAACCTGGCGACGCCCATCATCGTGGCGACATCGCTCGCTGTGGGCGAGATCATCCTGCTCGAATCCGTGTTGAGCTTCCTTGGCCTCGGTATTGCGCCGCCACTCGCGAGCTGGGGCAACATGCTGACCGGCGCCGAGGAGACGATTGCGCTGGCGCCGATGCTCGCTGTTTATCCCGGCCTGCTGATCTTTTTGACAGTGATGGCATGCAACCTGCTCGGCGACGGGCTGCAGCAGGCGCTCGATCCGCGCCAGCGGCGCTAAACTATTCCTCGTCGGACGGCGGCGGCTCGTAGAACATCGAGGACTGACGCTGCTTGTCGGCATGGCGCGGATCGCGCCGCAAATGATCGATGACGCGCCGGCGATAGTCCGGATCAGCGATAACCCGATCCATGTCGAGATTGGCGAAATCCTTGTCGTCGAGCGGCGGCAGCCCGGACATGCAACAAATCCTTAAAACGATCGATGGGGAAACTGGCGCGAGCGGAGGGAGCATGGAACCGCGTATATGGACCATGCTAGTAGCTCGTTGCGCAAGATTGTCACATTCTGTGGATAGAATTGTGGACAAGCTTCCGGACAAATTTCCGGCATCGCCAGATCGTCGAGCCAGTCGAACTAGTTCCGTGCCCAACTGCGACCCGATGCCGCAGCCTGTCAACCACAGAGTCCTGCCGTTACGCCCTGTCCGTGCACGGGTTTGACGCCAGCCGGCGCCGCGCCGATAGTATCCGCCACCTTCTTCCGCATCGATCGCAAGGATTTCCGCCATGCAGCGAGGCAACTCCGCCGCCAGCCGCGATATCGCCTTTCATCTCCACCCCTATTCCAACTTTCGCCGGCTGGAGCGACAGGGCGAGCTGCTGGTGACCGAGGGCAAGGGCGTTCGGGTCAAGGACGAGACCGGCAAGGAGTACCTCGAAGGCTGCGCCGGCCTGTGGTGCACGTCGTTGGGCTTCGGCGAGGAACGGCTGATCGAGGCCGCGGCGCGCCAGATGCGCAAGCTCAGCTTCTACCACTCGTTCCACCACAAATCGCACGACGTTGTCGGCGAACTGGCCGAGCGCCTCATCGCCATGATGCCAGTGAAGATGTCGCACGCCTTCTTCAACAACTCGGGCTCCGAGGCGAACGACACCGCGGTCAAGATCGTGTGGTATTACAACAACGCCCGCGGCCGGCCGCGCAAGAAGAAGATCATCGCGCGCTTCAAAAGCTATCACGGCGTGACCGTGGCAAGCGCCAGCCTGTCGGGCTTGCCCAACAATCACCGCTCATTCGATTTGCCGATCGCCAACATCCGGCATGCCGATTGCCCGCATCACTATCGTTTCGCTCATCCGGGTGAGAGCGAGGAAGATTTCGCCACGCGCCTAGCCGAGAACCTCGACCTGATGATCCAGCGCGAGGACCCCGAAACAGTCGCGGCCTTTATTGCCGAACCCGTGATGGGCGCCGGCGGCGTGATCGTGCCGCCGCGCACCTATTACGAGAAGATCCAAAAGGTGCTGAAGAAGCACGATGTACTGTTCATCGCCGACGAAGTCATCACCGGCTTCGGCCGCACCGGGAAGATGTTCGGCACTGAAACATTCGACCTGAAGCCCGACATCATCACAGTCGCCAAGGCGTTGTCCTCTGCGTATCTGCCGATTTCGGCGACCGTGGTCAGCGAGCCGATCTACCAGGCGCTCGCGGACGAAAGCGACAAGATCGGCATTTTCGCCCACGGCTATACCTATTCCGGCCATCCGGTGTGCTGCGCGGTGGCGATCGAAACGCTCAAGATCTACGAAGAGCGCGACATAATCGGCCATGTCCGGAAAGTGGCGCCGCGGTTGCAGAACGGCCTGCGCGAGCGCTTTGCCGATCATCCGTTGGTCGGCGAAATCCGCGGCCTCGGGCTCGTCGCTGGCGTCGAGATGGTGGCGGACAAGACGACCAAGGCACCGTTTGATCCGAGTCACGGCGCCGGCAATATCCTGACGGCAGAAATCAACAAGCACGGCTTGATCCTGCGGCAGATCGGTGACACCCAAGCGTTCGCGCCTCCGTTGGTGATCAACGAAGGGGAGATCGACGAAATGCTCGACCGTTTCGGAAAGGCGCTGGACGACACCACAGCGCGGCTTTCACCGCGACAACGGGCCTCATTGCGGGCCTGACGCGGAACCCGTAAGCGGTTATAATTATTCGATAGTTTCACCGAAGGGCGCTCTCCCGCGATGGATTTCGAGGCCTTCTTCAAAACCCGGCTCGATGCGTTGAAGGCCGAAGGCCGCTACCGCGTGTTCACCGGCATTGCGCGCCGCGCCGGCGCCTTTCCGCGCGCGCAGGAGCATGCACGCGGCGCCGAGATCACCGTTTGGTGCTCAAACGATTATCTCGGCATGGGCCAGCATCCCGATGTGCTGGCCGCGATGCGTGACACGCTCGGTCAGACCGGCGCCGGCGCCGGCGGCACGCGTAACATCTCAGGCACGACGCATTACCATATTGCGCTCGAACGCGAGCTCGCCGAACTGCATCGCAAGTCGGCAGCGCTGGTGTTCACATCGGGCTACGTCGCCAACGAGGCGGCGTTGGCGACGCTCGGATCGCAGCTGCCGAACTGCATCATTTTCTCGGACGCCCTCAACCACGCTTCGATGATCCAGGGCATCCGGCATAGCCACGCTGAAAAGGTCATCTTTAAGCACAACGATCCCGCCGATCTCGAACGGCTGCTCATGCAAGCCGATCCGGCCCGCGCCAAGTTGGTGGCGTTTGAATCGGTCTATTCGATGGACGGCGATATCGCGCCCATTGGAGAGCTTTGCGCAGTTGCTAGGCGGTACGGCGCCCTCACTTATCTCGACGAGGTGCATGCCGTCGGTCTTTACGGCGCGCGCGGCGCCGGCGTTGCCGAACGCGACGGCGTAATGGATCGCGTTGACCTGATCCAGGGCACGCTCGCCAAGGCTTTCGGGTTGATGGGCGGTTATGTCGCCGCATCGGCCGCGCTGGTTGATTTCCTGCGCAGCTATGCGCCGGGCTTCATTTTCACCACGGCGCTGCCACCCGCGATCGCGGCGGGCGCCGTCGTCAGCATCCGACACGTCAAAGGCGCGGCCGAGCTGCGTCGGCGCCATCAAGATCGCGCCGCGCGTTTAAAGCAACACTTGGCTGCGGCGAAACTGCCGGTGATGGCAAGTGACAGCCACATCGTGCCGGTTCTGGTCGGCGATGCGCGGTTGTGCAAGCAGGCCGCGGACGATCTGCTCGAACGCCACCGTATCTACGTCCAACCGATCAATTATCCGACTGTGCCGCGCGGTGGTGAGCGTCTGCGCCTGACGCCGACGCCGCTGCATACCGACGCCGACATCGACACGCTGGTGGCGGCGTTGTCCGACGTCTGGTCACGACTTCCGATCCGCCGCGTTGCCTGAGCCGCCGCGTGGAACGCGTCCGTTGTTCCGCGACCAACCATTGATTCCTGTCGAAGCGATCAAGCTCGCGGCGCTCGGTTTTCTTGCCGACGGCCCCCGCCGCTACGGTGACCTCGCTGCCCAGATTCGCCAGTTCACCGGCCGCATCGCCGCGCCGTCGCTCGACCTCATGGGTACGTCGCTCGAAGCGCTGATCGTCGAAGGCCTGGCGGTGGCGAGCGAGGGCAAGGGCATGGCGGACAACGCGCGGCTGGCCCTGACGCCGGCCGGCCACACCATCCTGGCGAACCTATTGCAAGCGCGGCTCAAGGGTCCGCTTGGCGATTTCACCCGGCTGGCGCTGCTGCTCAAACTGCGCTTCGTGCATAACCTCGGTCCGGCCGAACGCGAAACTCAAATGGCGCACATCGCCGAAATCATCGGCGATGAGATCAGCCGGCTCAACGAGTTGCGCAAATCCGAGACCGGCGCGCCGCAGCACTACCTCGACTGGCTCGATGCCGACATCGCCCAGCTTCAGGGCAAGCTGGCGTGGCTGAAGCGCTGAGCGTAAAGGCCGTCTGCAAAAAAACTCAGTATAGATGCTGCCCGCCGGTTACGAAAATCTCGGTGCCGGTGACGTAGGACGATTCCGGCGAGCACAGGTAGAAGATCGTCGCCGCCACATCCTCAGGCGTGCCGAGCCGATGCAGCGGTATTCGCGGTAACAGCACCTCGGTCTCGGGCGACAACATCGCGGTTTCGATCTCTCCGGGCGCCACAGCGTTGACGCGGATGCCGAGCTCCGCGAACTCAACCGCCATCTCGCGCGTCAACGCAGATAGCGCCGCCTTCGAAGTCGAATAGGCCGAACCAGCGAAGGGGTGAACGGCATGGCCTGCGATCGAAGTGACATTGACGATCGTGCCCCTGCCCTTCGTCAGCGGCCCGGCAAGCCCGCGCGCCAGCATCACTGGCGTGAAGAAATTGAGCTGGAACACTTGGCGCCAATCGGCGAGATCGCCGTTAAGGCAGCCGAGCCGTTCCTTGAATGGCGTCTTGGGCGACACGCCGGCGTTGTTGACCAGCGCGTGCAGCGGCGCATCGCCGAGTTCCTGCAACGCCGCGCCGATGAAGCCTTCGACCGCCTGGGTCTGCGACAGATCGGCAGTGATGTGCTGCGTCCAGTTGGGATCGCGCTTGCATTCGGGTGGAACTGCTTCGCGTGACGAGGTCACGACGCGCCAGCCAGCATCGCTAAAGCGCTTCACCGTGGCGTGGCCGATGCCCCGGCTCGCCCCGGTCAGCAGGATCGTCTTGCGTTCGCCGTTCATGCGTCAAGATTACGGGGCCCGCTGCGCAAAAGAAAGCAAGCTCAGCGGATATAAGCGGCGCGTGGTTCGTTGATGCCCGCGGGGTCCTGGTGGATTATTACTTCGGAGCGCGGATAGATCGCCAGAATGCTGGCCTCGACCTCGTCGGCGATGCGGTGCGCCTGGGTCAGCGGCAGATTGCCGTCCATTTCGAGATGGATTTGAATGAACGAAATCGGTCCGGCGGCACGCGTTTTCAAATCATGCACCGCACGCACTTCGGGATGCGCCAGCACGATCGCACGGATGCGCTCGCGCTCGGCATCGGGCAACTCGCGGTCCATGAGCTGGACGACGGCGCGGTCGGCCACTTGCCAGGCGCCCCAGATGATCCACACTGCGATCGCGCCGCCGAAGATCGGATCGATCAGCACGTAGCCGAACTCGACCGTCAGAAGCAGCGCTACGATCACCGACAGGTTAAGGACGAGATCGGCACGGTAGTGGAAAGCATCGACGCTCACGACCAGCGAGCCGGTGCGCTTCACCACCGAACGCTGGTACAGCACCAGCAGCAGCGTCACCACGACTGCGAAGACCATGACCGCCAAGCCGGCCTTGGTATTGGTGATCGGCTGCGAATGAATCAGGTGCTGGATCGCTTCGATGAGCAGCAGCACCGCCGAGCCGGCGATGAACGCCGCTTGACCGAGGCTGGCCAGTGGCTCGGCCTTGCCGTGCCCAAAGCGGTGCTCGCGGTCGGGCGGCACCAGCGCTTGGCGCACGGCCACGAGATTCGCCAGCGAGGCCGCGCCGTCAAGTAACGAGTCGATGAGGCTCGACAGCAGGCTGACCGAATTGGTCTCGACCCAGGCCGCGAGCTTGACCGTGACCAGTAGTCCGGCGACCGAGAGCGACGCGTAAGTTGCACGCCGCATCAGCACGCCGACGCGCTGCATCGATTCCTGCTGTGGAATCACCTCGCTCATGGAAAAAGCCTTTCGCTGCGCCAACCTTGGCCGTCGCGACTATAGGCTTCGCGATCATGCAGCCGGCGCGACCCGAAGGTCCAGAACTCGAAATAATCCGGCACCAGGCGATAGCCCGACCAGAAATCCGGCCGCGGCACGGTTTTGCCGGCGAAACGTGTCTCAACATCGCGGAACCGTGCCTCAAGGGCGGCGCGGCTTTCGACGATTTCCGACTGACGCGATGCCCAGGCACTGAGTTGGCTTTCGCGCGGTCGCGACGCGAAATAGATGTCGGCCTCGTCTGGCGACACGGTTTCGATCGTGCCTTCAATCCGCACCTGCCGTGCCAGCGATTTCCAATGGAACAGCAAAGCGGCGCGCGGATTGCCGGCAAGCTCGGCCGCCTTGCGGCTCCCGAAATTGGTGAAGAAGACGAAGCCGCGCTCGTCTGCCGTCTTGACCAACACCATGCGCGCCGCGGGCCTGCCGTCACGTGTCGCAGTGGCCAGCGTCGCCGCTTCGGGTTCCGACGGTTCCATGCGCTTGGCATCGGCGAAGATGCGCGTGAACTCATCGAACGGCTGCAAAAATGGAATGGTCACGGGTGCCTCGCGGGCGACACCATAAAGCCCCCACCCCGGCCATTTCTACCCTACGTGCAAAAAAAGAGGGCCCGGTGGAACCGGGCCCTCCTCCGAGCCTCCTCCGGCTGCAGACCTAAGGGATCAGAATCTCGACGCGCCGGTTTTGCGGCTCGCGTACGCCATTGGCAGTCGGCACGCGCGGATTGGCCTCACCTTCCCAAGATACGCCAATATCGGCTTCCGGCACCCCAAGTTTCACGAGCGCGTTACGCACGGCATCGGCACGGGCCTTCGACAACGCGAGATTGTAATGCGCCGCGCCCGAAGTGTCGGTGTAACCAGTCAGCTTGATCTGGGTTTTGGTATTCTGCTGGAAGGCGGCGGCTGCGGCGGCGACCACGTCATGACCCTGCGGCGTCAGCGCCGCGCTGTTGAGATCGAAGAAGACGACATAACTCAGCGGCGCGGGAGGCGCCGGCGGCGAAGCCGGTGGAACGGCCTGAGGCCCAGACTGCGCACTCGGCTGATACGCCGGCGGACCTGGCTGCACGTCTGGCGCCGGCTGCGGCACGCCGAAATACCAAGTCAAGCTTGCCAGCACATTATGGCTTTCGTTTTTAAGGCCGAGCCGACCGCCGGGGGCGTAGGCAAATGACGGATCGACGGTGGCGAAGTAGCGGTATTCGAGGCCGAGCGCCAAGTTAGGCAGCACCAGATAGTTGACGCCGAGGACGGGCTCGTAAACAAAGACGGTGTCCGATGAATTGCTAAGATCGGCGCCGTTGGCGCGCACGCTGTCGAGCGTGACATGCGACGCGCCAACGCCGATGCCGATATACGGCACGAAAGGCGTGCCGGTGCGCAAATCCCACAGCGCGCGGACCATGCCGGAGGTATTCTTGACTGAGCCGCTCGCGGTGCTGGCCGGCGCGTTGTTCAGGTTAACCTGCTTGATGCCGGAGCTGCTGAAATCGAGGCCGAGTTCGAGCCGCAGTTGGTCGAGCTTCCAACCGACGGCGCCGCCGGCGGTGAATCCTTCGTTCTCCTTGCTGGTGACCGCGGTGCCGGTGGTCGTATTGCCGGTCATGTCGTTCATGTGCGACCAGCCGCCTTCGCCGCGGACATAAGGGCCGTTGGGCCCGGTGCCCGGCGAGCCGAAGGTTTGGGCGAAGGCCGGTACGGCCAGCGCACAAAGCGCCAGGCCCAAAGCCGAAGCACGCACGAAATTCATCGTGATCTCCTCACCGACGCAATTCGAGATTGCGGTCAACGATATTATTATGGTTAATCATAGAAACGGCAAGATATTACTTATCTTTTATATGTAAAATCGGATTTGTATTGTTAGTCGTTTGGCGTATTACTTTACAGATACTCTGCGCACCACTATCAATCTCCGACAACGCGTCAAGCCTGCCGACAAATTGGCTGAACGGATCGCCTATCCTGCCGGCGCAAAGGCGCTGCAGGCGGTCGGCAATGGCCGCCGGGCGGGCGGTGGCACCGGTGTCGGCGGCCTCGGCTTGCTCAGTTCCTGCGTCCACCAGGCGAAGATTGCGGGGTCGCAGCCGTCGCCCGGCGGTACAGGCGCCTGCTCGATGCAGAGCGGCGAGCCAGCCGGGCACTTCAGGCGAACGTGGAAATGCGCCCTGTGGCCATACCAAGGGCGGACACGCTCAAGCCAGCTGCGGTCGCCCTGCCCGGCACCGCCAAAGCCTTTGCACAGCGCCTCCTTGATTGCCGGATTGACGAAGATGCGGTCGACCGCGGTGTCGCTTGCTGCCAGCCGCAGCAGCGTCACCTGGCGGGGGCCAAACCGCGCTGGATCGATCGCGCTCTGGTCGGCCAGCACCATCGGCGGCGGCTCGAGCGTCTGGCGGGCCGTCACCGGCAATCCCGGCACTGTGTCGAGCGTGAACCAAATGTCCACATCGACACCCGTCTCGTGCGATATGTGATCGGACGACATCGGTCCGCCACGCGGTTGCGCCATGTCGCCGACGTAAAAAATCGGTAGACCAGCGGCGCGTGCCTTGCGTCCGAGCCGCTCGACGAACGTGACTGTCTCGGGATGGCCGAAATAGCGATGCTCCGCCGGGCGCAGCACCGCGAATCCTGGCCCATCCCACGGCAGTGACGTCGCACCAGCGAGGCAACCGTTCCACGGCGCACCGATGACGCGCGCCGGCCCGGCGGCCGGCGCAAGCGTCGGATCATTCCACGACGCTGCCCGGACCGGAACGCCCAGCAGCATTCCGATCAACACGGTCGCAAGCGGCGCGCCAGCGCGCATGATGGTCTCCCGGTACAAGTTCGGCATAGTCTGGCGTGTCGAACGTTGGAGCGCAAAAGGAGCGTCATGCCGGAATCGCCTCAAATCCTGATCGTCACTGGCGGCGCACGGGGGATCGGAGCCGCGGTCGCGGTTGGCGCCGCGCGCCGGGGCTATGCCGTGGCCGTCAACTACAAGAGTAACCGCGCGCGCGCCGATGCAGTGGTGGCGGAAATCGGCAAGGCTGGCGGCAAGGCGGTCGCGATTGCCGGTGACGTCGCGTACGAGGCCGACGTCGACCGCATCTTTAGTGACGTGGACAATGGCTTGGGCCGCGTCACCGCGTTGGTCAATAGTGCCGGCATTCTCGGCCCCATCGGCCGTCTCGGCGATACGCCAGCAGCGACGCTTGAAGAGATCTTCAGCGTCAATGTCATCGGCACATTGCTATGCGCGCGCGCTGCTGTGAGACGCATGTCGAATACGCATGGCGGCAGCGGTGGCGTAATCATCAATCTGTCCTCGACCGCTGCGGTGCTCGGCGGCGGTGGCGAGGCCATTCCCTATGCCGCAAGCAAGGGCGCGGCCGAAACCATAACCATCGGCCTAGCGCGCGAGGTTGCGATGGAGGGTATCCGCGTCAACTGCGTGCGGCCTGGCATGATCGACACGGAGATGCAGCCCCCCGGCCGGCTCGAGCGCGCCAGCGCGGCGCTACCGATGCAACGGCCGGGCACGGCACAGGAAGTCGCCAATGCGATCCTGTGGCTGCTGTCGCCCGAGGCATCTTACGTCTCGGGCGCTATCCTCGGCGTCTCGGGCGCACGCTAGCGATGCGTGTTGCGATCATCGGCGCCACCGGCATGCTCGGACGCCACCTCGTGCCACGACTGATCGAGCGCGGCCATAGGGTCAGCTCCATCGCGCGCACGGCCGACAAATGCGCGCAACTCGAACGGCTTGGCGTCACTGTTTCTCTGGGCGACATCCTCGACCGCGCCTCCCTCGGTCCGGCATTGGCCGGCGCCGACATAGCCATTCACGCGGCCACCGTCATCCCGCCTGTCGGCTCCAATCCCGACTGGTCGTTTAACGATCGCGTGCGGCGCGAGGGAACCGACAATCTGATCGCCGCCTGCCGCGACGCCGGCGTAAAGCGTTACGTGCAGCAGAGCATTGCGCATGTCGTGGCGGCGGACAGCGAATTATTGCTCGACGAGGACGCTCCGGTGCATCCGACACGCATCACCCAGTCCGCCGTCGACATGGAGGCGCGTGTGCGGCGGTCGGGCCTCGATTGGATCATTGTGCGCGGCGGCATGTTCTACGGTCCAGGCACGGGCCGCGAGCGCCAATGGCGCGAAGCCGCACGCGCTGGCACGCTCAAACTGCCCGGCGACGGAAGTGCCTCCATTTCGCTCATTCACGTCGCCGACATGGCGGCCGCTTGCGTGCTCGCGGCGGAGGGCGCCATACCAGGCGCGTTGTTGGCCGCGGTCGACGATGCGCCAGTCATCTACCGTGAGCTCTTCGGCCATATCGCGGCGCTCGAAGGCGGACCGGCGCCGCAGGCAGGCGGGCCGGCAATCGCATCGTGTCGGGTTACCAACGCGAGGATCAAAGCGGCGCTGGGCTGGACGCCGCTTTATCCGACGTTCCGCTCGGGCCTCGCCTGAACCGGCAGCTCGCGCCAAAAGCGCAGCACGACCGCGGCCAGCAGCAGCAGCATGGCGGTGACGATGGCGACGCAGCCCGGCCAGCCTGTTCGGTTCCACGCATAGCCCGGCAACACGGCGCCAAGGCTGCCGCCGACGTAGTAACAGGTGACATAGAGGCCGACTGCCGACGAGCGCGCGCGTTGTGCCGATACCGCGACCGACGCGGTCGCCGCGGTCTGCACGATGAAGCCACAGCCCGCACCAATCGCCAGACCGGCGATGATGATCCACAGATTCCCGATCAAGGTCAGCAGCAGACCGCAAATCCACAGCGTGAGTACGCCGATCACCAGCCGACGACGGCCAAAGTGGCGAACCAATCTTCCAGCGAGCGGGGTCGTCGTGACTCCGACCAGATAGACGACGAAGATCGTGCCCAGCGCCGCTGCCGAGAGATGGAACGGCGGCGCGGCGAGATGGAAATTCACATAGGTGAAGGTCGCGACGAACGAGAACAGCACGCCGAAACCGACAGCGAAAATTGCGTCGAGCTGCGGATCGAGGACATGCCCGAGAATGTGGCGCAACGCGTGCGCCGGACCGGCGCTCGGCACAAATTGGCGCTCATGCGGCAACAGCGTGATGACGCCAACCGCCGCGGCGGCGGTCAGGACGGCAAGACCGAGGAACGCGCCGCGCGTGCCGTATGGCCCGACCAGGAGGCCGCACAAGAAGCGGCCGAAAAAACCACCGAAGCAGCTGCCGGAAAGATAGATGCCGGCAACGCCAGTCGCCTCGGCAATGGGCACCTCATCGCCGATATAGGCGACGGTGACGACGAAGATCGGCGGCAGCAGCAGCCCCTGGACGAAGCGCCAGAACACCATCGCCGAAAGGGTCGTCGACAGCGCAATCAGGACCGTCGGCACGATGAGGGCGACCATGGCGGTGACGATCACGCGCTTGCGGCCAATCAGGTCGGCGCCAGCCCCCGTAAACGGTGCGATAATCGCCACGGCGAGCGTGGTCGCGCTGATCATGTGGCTGGCCGCGACTGCGTCGACCCTGTAGAGGTCGCGGATCGTTGGCAGAATCGATTGCGGCGCGTAAAGGTCGAGGAAGCTGCAGAAGCCGGCGAGCCAAACCGCGGCAGCCCGGGCAGGCGCTTTCATTGCGCCACTCTACCATGGCCGGGCTTTTCATCGCCGCCGTCCTGGCGTAGAAAGCGCCCGAATGGCTGACCCCAAGAAAAGTCGCAGCTATCGCGACGCCGGAGTCGACATCGACGCCGGCGACGCATTGATCGAGGCCATCAAGCCGTTCGCGAAAGCGACGGCGCGCTCCGGCACGGCGGCCGGTCTTGGCGGTTTTGGCGCGCTGTTCGACCTCAAGGCGGCGGGTTATCGCGACCCGATCCTGGTCGCGACGACCGACGGGGTCGGCACCAAGCTCAAAGTCGCGATCGCCGCAGACAAGCACGACACGATCGGCATCGACCTGGTGGCGATGTGCGTCAACGATCTTGTCGTCCAGGGCGCCGAGCCTCTCTTCTTTCTCGATTACTTCGCGACCGGCAAGCTCGCGGTTCCGCAGGCGACAACGATCGTCAAGGGGATCGCCGCCGCCTGTGGTGTGGTCGGCTGTGCGCTGATCGGCGGCGAAACCGCCGAGATGCCGGGCATGTACGCCGCCGGCGATTACGACCTCGCCGGGTTCGCCGTTGGCGCGGTCGAACGCGGCGGGGTTCTCGACGGCGCGAATATCACGGCAGGCGACGTGGTGCTCGGACTGGAATCCGATGGCCTCCATTCCAACGGATTCTCGCTTGTGCGGCGCGTCGTCGAAGAAGCCGGCCTGTCGTACAGCGCGCCAGCGCCGTTCGCGGTGGGGCGCACCCTGGCGGACGAACTGCTCCGGCCGACGCGCCTCTACGTGAAGCCCTGTCTGGCGGGGCTCAAAACCGGCAACATTAGGGCGTACGCGCACATCACTGGGGGCGGCCTGGTCGAGAACATTCCGCGCGTGTTGCCGGAAGGCCTCACGGCGGAGATCGACGCCGCAACCTGGACGTTGCCACCGGTCTTCGCTTGGCTGGCGCGCACCGCAGGCATCGCCCGCGCTGAAATGGCGCGTACGTTCAACTGCGGCATCGGCATGGTCACCGTCGTTGCGCCGGCACAGGCGGACGCTGTCGCACGCGTGCTGACGCAGGCAGGCGAGCGTGTCCACCGCATCGGCCGCATCGTCAAAGGCGCCGGCGAAGCCGACGCGCACCTCGTCAATACGGAGCGCGCGTGGCCCGGCTGAGGACCGGCGTGCTGATCTCGGGCCGCGGCTCCAACCTTCAGGCGCTGATTGATGCTTGCGCTACGCAAGACTTCCCGGCCGAGATCGTGCTCGTGATCTCCAATCGGGCCGATGCGCAAGGTCTTGAGCGCGCGGCACGGGCGAATATTCCGAGGCGCGTTGTCGCGCATCGTGATTTCGCCACTCGTGACGCGTTCGACGCCGCGCTCGATGCGGCGCTCAAGGAAGCGCGTGTCGAACTTGTCTGTCTCGCCGGCTTCATGCGCATCCTCGGCGTCCGGTTCATCGACACCTGGCATGACCGCATGATCAACATCCATCCTTCGCTGCTGCCCGAATTTCCCGGCCTCGACACCCATGCGCGCGCGCTGGCGTCCGGCGTCAAACGCCATGGCTGCACCGTCCATTTCGTGCGCAACGAAGTCGACAGCGGACCGATCATCGTCCAGGGCTCGGTGCCGGTGTTGCCCAACGACGACGCCGGCAAGTTGGCGGCGCGCGTGCTGGCGGTCGAGCATCGCGCTTATCCGCTGGCGCTGCGGCTCGTCGCCGAAGGCCGCGTGCACGTCCTGCGTGACAGCGTCGAGATCGACGGCCGGCAGGGACCGGTACGCCTCGACGCCGTGGCCTGACCGTGGTGCGCCTGCTCGTCGCAGCGGCATTCTGGCTTGCCGTCGGTCTGGTGCAGATTTTCAACTGGGACGAGGCCGGGCCGTGGAAGGCTATGGCGATGCTGGCGCTGCTGGCCGCCGTGCCGGTGATGCTGCGCGCCCTGCGCCGCCCGGCGACAGATGCCAATCCATCGTGGGCGGTCATCGTACTCGTTATTGTGCTCGCAGCCGCTGCGCTGATTTACGGCGTGACGCGCATGGTCCATCCGCGATTGATCGACATGGCGACGACGACCCTTGCCGCCGGCCACGCGATGCTCGCCGGCGGGAACCCGTACACGCTGCCGATCGATCCAGAGCTCAGTGGCTCTTTCGGCGGCTATAAATATCTGCCTCTAATGCCGGTAGTCTACCTGCCGCTCGGCCTGGCGCTCGGGTCACGCGGCGTCCTGGTCACCAATCTGCTGCTGCAAGCGGCCTCAGTCGTGCTGATGCTGCGCTTGGGACAGCGGGGCGGAACGCGTGCCGCCGGCGTGATCGCGGCCGCACTCTATCTGTCCCTGCCGCTGGTGGCGCAACAGCTGTTTGCGAAAGGCACGACGGATCTCGTGGCCATTGTTCCGCTGCTCGTCGCTTTCCTTGCCTTTGCGCGCAGCGATTTTTTATCCGGCTTTTGTGTCGGCCTTTCAATCGCCGCGAAATTATTTCCGGGTGTCGCGTTCGCGCCGTGTCTGGTGCCACCCGGTAATGGTGCGCGACTGCGCTATGGACTGGGCATCGCCATTGGCCTGTTGCCCATCCTGCCCTATGTCCTCGCCGCGCCTAGCGCGTTCTATGACAACATCATCTTGTTTAACGCCATCCGACCGCCGGATAGCACCAGCTGGCTGGCTTTCGCACCAGAAGGTGCTGCCGTAGCAGCGCGTTCGATCGTTGTCGCGCTGGCGCTCGCGGTAACGGTCAACGTTTGGCGCCATGGACCGGACGTAGTTGTGCGTTGCGCCTTGGCCGCCGCACTGACCCTGGCGGTTATCCTGGCGGCGCCGACCGCCCACCATAATTATCAGCTCTGGTGGCTGCCTTTCTATGCGCTGGCGCTGGGCGCCGTGCTGACGCGGTCGCTCGGGGGTTTGCAAAAGCCGGCGGCCGCGCTATAGCTTGCCGAGTTTCCTGTTCGGGGGCCTTTGATGAGCACGTTTGATCTGCAACCGCACCGCGAGACCTGGCTCGGCTTTGCGCGGCTGCTTCGCTGGGCGATCGGGACGATCGTCGTCGTCCTGGTGCTGCTCGCCTATTTCCTGATCTAAAGCTTCGGAAAGAAGTACGCGATTTCGCGTTTTGCGGTTTCGGCGGAATCCGAACCGTGAACTGAATTGGCTTCGATCGATTCGGCAAAATCCTTGCGGATAGTGCCCGGCGCCGCCTTGGCCGGGTCGGTGGCGCCCATGATCTCGCGATTGAGCGCGATTGCATTCTCGCCCTCGAGCACCTGGACCACTACCGGACCCGAGGTCATGAACGCGACAAGACCCGTGAAGAACGGCCGCTCCTTGTGTACCTCGTAAAAGCCCTCGGCTTGCGCACGGGACAGGTGCATCGGCTTTTGCGCGACGACCTTGAGACCGCGCGCGGCAAAGCGGGCGTTGATCTTGTCGGTCAGATTACGGCGCGTTGCGTCGGGCTTTATGATTGAAAGCGTGCGTTCCTTGGCCATAGGCCGGGCCTCATTGTTGGCGTCAAAGTCGCGGGTTTATAGCGGGACCGGCTGCCGGCTTCAACCCGCGCCGGCCTTCTCCCAGCCCTTGTCGGTCTGCTGCCAATAGGTCAGGGCGTGGCCCGCCGCCTTGGCCTGTTGCCAGCGTGCACGCGCCGCCGCGACCGCAGCCTCGTCGTTGCCGTCGAAAACATCGAGCACGCGCTTGTAGCGGTCGACGTGCTGCGAGGTCACGCCGTCGATCAGTACGAGCATATCCGCATTGTTCGGATTCTCGTCGTCGACCGTGAGCCAGATCGGCTGTTGCGCCGCATTGCCATCCTTCGCCGAGCCGTGCGGCAGAAAGGCTGCATCGCCGTAGGTCCACAACAAGGAATTGAGATGATCAACGCGCTCGGCCGAACCAGCCATCAGCACCACGCGATAACCGCCCGCATAAGCCTTTTCGAGCAGCTGCGGCAACGCACGGTCGAGCGTCAGACCCCGCAAATGGTAGAAGCCGATGTCACTCACTTGCCGTCGCGGGTCTCGTAGTTGTCGCGGACGAACCGGTTCAACAGGCGCACACCAAAGCCAGTCGCGCCCTTCGGCACGGTCGGCCTATCTTTTGTCGCCCACGCGGTGCCGGCGATGTCGAGATGCGCCCACGGCACCTTGTTGACGAAGCGTTCGAGAAACGTCGCCGCTGTGATGCTGCCGGCGTCGCGGCTGCCGCTGATGTTCTTCACGTCGGCCGCATCGCTATCCATCAGCTTGTTGTAGGCATCGCCCAACGGCATGCGCCACAGCGTCTCGCCTGTTGCCTTGCCGGCGGCGGTGAGCTGCTCGGCGAGCTTGTCGTCGTTGCTGTAGAGACCCGCGTGTTCGTGGCCGAGCGCGATGATGATCGCGCCGGTCAGCGTCGCCAAGTCGATCATCGCGCGCGGCTTGAAGCGGTCCTGGCAGTACCAAAGTGCATCGGCCAGGACCAGCCGGCCTTCGGCGTCGGTGTTGAGCACCTCGATGGTCTGGCCGGACATCGATTTGACGATGTCGCCCGGCCGCTGCGCCGTGCCAGATGGCATGTTTTCAGCAAGCGCACCGACACCGACGACATTCACTTTCGCCTTGCGTCCGGCCAGCGCCTTCATCAGGCCGATGACGGCACCAGCGCCGCCCATATCCCATTTCATGTCTTCCATGCCGGCGGACGGTTTGATCGAAATGCCGCCAGTGTCGAAGGTAATGCCCTTGCCGACAAAGGCGACCGGCGCCTGTTTCTTGTCATCGGCGCCATGCCATTGCATGACCAGCAGCCGGGGAGGCCGCGCGCTGCCCTGTCCGACACCGAGCAATGCACCCATGCCGAGCGTCGCCATCTTCTTCTCGTCGAGGACCTCGACCGCAACGCTGAGTTCGGTCAGCTCCTTGGCGCGCTCGGCGAGCGTCTCGGGATAGATCACGTTGGCCGGCTCGGAAACGAGATCACGGGTGAAGAACACGCCGTCCGCGATTTTGTCGAGGGGTGCGTAGCGCCGGCGCGCCGCGGTGACATCTTCGACTAGAACCGACAATGTCTTGAGCGACTGCTTCTGGTCGGGCTTTTCCTTGGTCCGGTATTTATCAAAGCGATAGGACCGCAGCTGCGCACCATAGGCGATGTGCGCAGCGACTTCGGCGGCACGGTCACCGGCCTCGATCAGCACCGCCGCCTCGCTCTCGCCCGCACCATTGAGCGTCGCCAGGATGACGCCGCCACAATGCTGCCATAGCGCACGATCGGCCGGATCGGCCTTGCCGGTTCCCACCAGCAGCACGCGCGCCACGCCGAGCTTGGCGGGCGCCAGGATCGCGAGCGTCTCCTCGGACTTGCCTTTGAAGCGCGACGCGCCTAAGGCGCGCGACAGTGCCTTTCCGCTTCGACGATCGAGCTGCGTAGCTTGCGGAGACAATTTCCGCCCGTCGCCGACGAAAAGTACGAGTGTTCCCGTTCGGGGCAGACGCGGCGGCGCGAATTTTATTTTCATGGCCGATCCTCGATGTAAACCGCGAAACTGCGATAGAGCGTTGAAATCGCTGTAGTGTCAACCCGTTCAACCGGGCAGACAGAGCGGTGCCAGAGCGATTACACGCGACCAATGTCCGCTATCTGCCGATGCATACGGCCAGTGATCCGCCAGGCTCCAGCCCGTCGCCTTGTGGACGAACAACGCGGCTTCACCTGCCGGAACATTCGGCATGCCCACAGGCGTGCATGAGATCACTGCCCATTGGTCCGCGGCAAGTTTGCCGAACGTTTCGGGCGTCAGCGTCTGGACGTCGTCGAGGACGAGATTCGGCCGGCGGGGTGGTGTCATCCGCAGCAAACCTTCGAGGACGGGAAACAGGCTATTGCCATCGCCCGGCAGAATGAGCGCCACACGGTCATCGGGACCGACGGCGGCGGCAATATGCTTCGCCAAATCCCAGGCGCGTAGTTGCGGTGTCTCGAGATCGAAGCGCAGAAAATGCACGAACGCAACCGGACAACCGATGAACACTGCGATCGCGAGCCCGGCCAGCCACCGCTGCTGAGGCACTGGCAGAGTCGCAAACCACGCACTCGCCGGTACTCGCAGCATTAGCACCAGCGTGACCATCAATAACAGCGACAGATGCGTGTTGTAGCGGAAGAATGAATGCGCGTCGGCCGCCATCTGGCTGCTGAAATGGCCGAGGTAACTCAACAGCAGTGCGGCGTTATAGACCGACGTGACGACTAACAGCATCAGACCAGCGCGCTGACCCGGCGTGCCCGCGGCCGTGACGCGCCAGCTGCGGATAAGAAACGCGCCCAGCACAGCGACGAGCGGCCCGAAGAGGACGATTTTCTGGCCCATGATATGCGCGATCTGACGGAAGATCGCCGGTAGCATGTGCCATTGCCACTGTGCCAACGGCATCCAGGTGAGTTCGACATCAGGATTGGCAAATCGCGCATGCACGTACCAGTTCCAGGCGACACAAAGAACTGCGGCCGGGACCGCAGCGACGATCGCGCGCTGCACGACAGCACGACGCGTGCCGCCAACTCCCGCCGGTTGCACGGCCGCAGCAAGGACGACGCCGAACGCCAAAGCGATGCTGTCCTGCTTGATCTCGACCAGCGCCACAAGCGCCGCCGCGAGCAACCAAGCTGACGTCCGATCGCGCCGCAGCGCCAGATACCCCGCAACCGCCAGCACCACCATCACTGACGGTTCGCTATAGCTCGATACGTGATAGCGCGGCACGAAACCAGGATTGAGCGCAGTCGCAAGCAACAGGCCGAAGGCGATGACGCCCCATGCCGGTATGCCAGCTCGGTCCTCAGAATTAGCCACCAACCGCGCGAGCAACAGTCCCGCGGCAAGTTGCAGCGCGACATTGAACGCAATCAACGCCACCACGGGAAACTGCGGCGAAATCAAACCGGCAATTAGCGCCACGAATTGCAAATTGTACGGCGCAGCGGGCAGCAGCGAGTACGCCGGCGGGCGGCCGGCCGCTGGAAACATTCCGTGGTCGTAGAGGTAGGCGGCATTCGGCAGCAGGTTGAGGAATGTATCGGGCTGACTGGGACGTGCCGAGGCCAGCACCACAAACAACGGCAAAGCCAACAGGACGACACGGCCGATCGCCCGCCAATCTGCTGCGGTCAGCCGGCTTTGCGGCCATATCAGTCCGAACACGCCGGCAACCGCCAACCCAACTGCCGGAACGCGCAGCGTAACCGGCAGCGCAACGCCCCATAGGGTGAGGACCCAGCAGGCGATGCCCCACCCTGCAATCAGGGCAATTTCGGGCAACGCCTTGCCTCGGCTCATAAACCGGCCAATACCGATGAATGTGAGCACGGCGAAACCGACCGCCGCCCAGCCTGCGAGCTCGACAAGACCCGGCACCAGCAACGCAATCACGTCGATGCTCCGGGCAAGCGATAGATTTGGAAGCGCGGCGAGATGAAGACTGGTTGGAGGCCGCTGCCAGGACGCAAAGTAAATGGTTGGCGGCCGGCAAACGTGATGTAGCGGCAATGTGCCAGCGCCTGCGCAACCTCGGACGGTAATGGCGCACCGTCGCCGACATAGAAATGCCACAGCGCACCGGCCGAAAGCTGGTCGGCGACCGCGCCGTATTCGTGCGTGAAAGCCACCGGTTGTTGCGTTGCATAAGCGAACAAGGTCGGCACGAAGGCATCGCGGCGCGCAACCGCGAGAACCGGGAAATGCAGCAGTGGCACTGCCTCAACATTGACCTCGGAGTCGGCGAAGGCGACTGCAACGCGTGCGCCGGCCGGCAGCGTATCGAGGCCGGCGAGCAGATTGGTATAAAGCCGTCCGCCGACCTGCCAGGTCGCGGCAATGACGCCCAACCGGAGAGCGAACAAAACGAACGCCGCCGAAAGGAACCAGCGGCCCTCGCGCATAAATGGCGCTTGCCAATTACTGCCAGCGATGAGCAGAAGCGCGATCGCAAGAGGCATCCGGCGGTCGGCACCGGTTGCGCCGAACAGCGTGTCAGGCATGACGAAATAGAGGAGTGTCAGAACGATGAGCGACGCCACGGCGGCCGGCGCGACGCGGAGCCACCGCTGCCAATAAGCCAACGCCAGGCCGATTACCGTTATCGCAAAACATGCAACGTCGAACGGACGGTTATAGAGATCGAAGACACTGAACGGCAGATCGAGCTTGCGCACCGGCCGGGCAAAACGAATGCCAGAACCGATGGACGTTGCGACATGCAGCGGCACGAACTCGACGGCGAACAAAACCATACACGGTAGGAATGAAAGGAACGCAACAACCGCAGCACGGGCTGCGGTTTCGGGCGCGGTCCGGGCGCGCCACAACTGGCCGACCTCATAACCTGCAACCATCGCACCGTAGATGCCGAACGCCATCAAATGTGCGAAATAGATTGCCAGCGCGACGATTAGGCCGAATCCCAGCCGTACTACGACGCCGCGCTCGCGCCATGCGATCCAGCCAGCCAGCGCCCACAAGGCGAGGCCGAGGCCGAACAGGAAATTGACGAACCCCCACAGCAATAACCGGTTGTAGATCAGCAGGAACGATGCGAGTGGCCATGCCGACCAGCGTCCGTGCAGCACGCGATGGAGGACGGCAACGCCACCAGTCGACAGCACATAGCTCGCCGCTAGAAAGAGCTTGCCGGCGGTCAACAACGATACGGTGCCGAGTAGTGGCGGCACCAAAATGTCCATCGCCAGATCGGGCAACGGCCGCCAGGCCGAGGCATAATATTGCTGCAACGTCGACGAATGGCTCAGTGCAGCGAGCAAATGCATGCGCGCGAGATGATTCGGAAAGTCGACCAACGGCGGCAGCGGCGTCAGCAGCAGCGGGATGCAGGCAATCAGCAGCAGCGCCACGAATAGAACGGCGAAGACGCGGAACGGCAAATCCGCCAAATCAATTCCGCCTCGGTTCGACACCACTTCTCCATTCGCCGCGCGCAGGGAGATTTCCATGCCGACCGTCCGCTCGCAAGCCGCTTCGCCCGCCGATCGAATCGCTGGTTCTGCGGCAGCCGGCGCGGCAAATCCCGCTATGGCGGAGGCCGCGCCACACCTATAATTGCGCGTCATGGACCGGCTGACGTGGTACGTATTCCGACAAACCCTGATGGTGACGCTTTCAGTCGGCGTCATCTTCAGCGCCGCAGTGTGGCTTTTGCAATCGCTTCGCCTCGTTGACCTGATCGTCAACCGCGGACTCTCGATCGGCCTGTTTCTTTATCTCGCTGTCCTAATCCTGCCGCGCTTTGTGGACGTCGTCCTGCCGATCGCAATCTTCACGGCAGTCGTCTTCGTCTACGCCAAGTTGATTGCCGAGAGCGAACTCGTGGTCATGCGGGCGTCGGGAATGAGCCAATGGGCGCTCACCAAACCGGCGCTGATGATCGGCGCTATCGGCATGATCATTCTCTATGCGATGGCGTTCTATTTCCTGCCGGCGTCGAACCGCGCATTCAAGGACCTGCAGTTTGAGATTCGCAACAAATTCGCGACGGCGCTTATCCAGGAGGGTGTGTTCAACACGCTGTCGGATACGCTGATGGTCTATGTCCAGCAACGGGATTCGAAAGGCGATCTCCTCGGTCTGCTGATCGAGAATACCAGTGATAAGAACAAACCCATTACGATTTCAGCCGAGCGCGGCGCGCTCGTCGACACACCGGAGGGTCCGCGCATCCTGATGGTGAACGGCACCCGCCAACAATTTGATCGCCTCACTGGCAAGTTATCGTCGCTGTCGTTCAAGACCTATACGCTCGATTTGTCTGAGGTGCAGAACGCTCCGACCTTGCGCGACCGCCAGCCCGACGAATTCTACCTCAGCGAGCTCCTGGACAATCTCAACAACCAAGCGATGGTCGTCGAGCTCAACATGCGATTGACGGGCCCGCTGATGGCGCTGTCGATGGCCGCCATTCCGATCCTCTGCCTGCTGCCCGGCGAGTTCAATCGCCGCGGCCAAGCGCGCCGCATTCTGATGGCGATTGCCATTGCGCTGGTGATGGAGATTGTCGACGTCGGGCTGACGAACCTTGCGCGTAGCACCAGGGCGGTCATTCCGCTCATCTACGTCAACGCCCTCGCCCCATTCATCGTGGCCCTGTGGATGGCGTGGCGTTCCGGCACCGCCTGGTCACCCGCCGGAATGTTTGTCCGGCGCGCGGTGCGGTAGTCATTATGTCGCCCTGGAAGACGCTGTTTCGTTATATCGCGCGCCAGTTCTTCATCTGGTTCTTCGGCGTCTTCGTGACGATGATGGTGATCGTATTCATGCTCGACTATGTCGAACTGATCCGCCGCGCCGGCACCAGGGCGGACGTGACGCTGTTGATCCTGCTAAAGCTCGCACTACTCAAACAGCCTTATATGGCCCAGCAGATCCTGCCGTTCGCGGTGCTGTTCGGCACGATGATGGTGTTTTGGCGCCTGACGCGGAGTCATGAGCTCGTGGTCGCGCGAGCGTCAGGAATCTCGGCTTGGCAGTTCGTGGCACCGCCGTTGGCGGGTGCTTTTCTAATCGGCGTCATTTCGGTCACGCTGTTCAATCCCATCGCATCGGTTACCCAGGCGAGCTACGAAACCCTGCAAAACCGGGTGCTGCAGGGCGGTAATCCCCAATTCGCCCTTTCGAGCACGGGACTATGGCTGCGCCAGAGTGACAACAAGGGCAATCCGTCGATCGTTCACGCCGAACGATTTGTCGTGCCACAGCGTGCACTGCACGACGTCGTGTTCCTGTTCTTGGCGCACGATACACGGCTCGAACGCCGGATTGACGCACAGGAAGCGACGCTCGGTTCGGGCGTGTGGACGGTCCGCGACGGCACCGACTGGTCGCCCAACACACAGCCGAGACAATTTACTCAGCTGGAAATCTCCACCAATCTGACGCCAACCAAGATCCAGGACAGCTTCGCACCGCCCGAAACCATGTCCTTCTGGGAACTGCCAGGTTTCATCCGCCTGCTCGAAGCATCGGGATTCTCGTCGCAGCGTCATCAACTGTATTTCGACACGTTGCTGGCACGACCGTTGCTGCTGGCGGCGATGGTCCTGATCGCCGCGAGCTTCAGCCTGCGCATGCATCGCGCCGGCGGCGCGACTCTTATGATCGCCGTCGGCATCACCAGCGGCTTCCTGCTTTATTTCCTGTCGGACATCGTTTTCGCCCTCGGACTGTCGGCGACCATTCCGACGATGCTCGCGGCCTGGACGCCCGCCGGCGTTTCGTGGCTTGTCGGCGTTAGCCTGTTGCTCCATCTCGAAGACGGCTGATTGCATGAGTGGGGGGAGGCTTTTTTCGGCAATTATCGGCGCCGTGGCGCTTGCCGCGGTGGCCGCTCCAGCGGTTGCGCAGACTGCTGAGCACGGGTCGAATAAGCCGGTACTATTCCAGGCGGACCAGGTGGAATACGACCAGGATCTCGGGCTGACGGTCGCCCGCGGCCATGTCGAACTCGACCAGGTCGATCAAATCCTTCTGGCCGATACGGTTACCTATAACCAACGCACCGACACAGTCACAGCGTCGGGGCATGTCAGTCTGTTGCAGCCGAGCGGCGACATCGTCTTCTCCGACTACATGGAGTTGCACGACGACATGCGCGAGGGTTTCATCAAGGATATCCGAATCCTGCTGTCGGACGGCTCGCGTTTGGCGGCGAACACCGGGCGACGCGTCGAGGGTAACCGTACCGAAATGCGTCGCGGTGTCTATTCGCCCTGCGAATTATGCGCCGACGACCCGACTAAGCCACCGGTTTGGCAAATCAAGGCAGCGCGCGTCGTCCATGACAAACAGCAGCAGATCATCGAATACCACGATGCGACCATGGAGGTCGACGGCTGGCCGATCTTCTATACACCCTACTTCTCCCATCCCGATCCGTCGGTGAAGCGGGCGTCCGGCTTCCTGCCGCCGGTCGTTGGCGCCGGCGGCACGCTCGGCTTTCACGTCATGCAACCATATTTCTGGGCGATCGGGCCGGATAAAGATCTGACCATTCGGCCGATGGTGACGCAGAACGCTGGAGACGTCCTCGACCAGGAATACCGCCAAGCATGGGGCTTCGGACAGATTGACCTCGAAGGCAGCATCGAAGCCGGCGACGTCCAAGTGCAAACCAATCCGCTTGGCGTGCCGGCCACCACAAATTCGGCGACCTCGATCCGCGGTCATCTTTTCGGCACCGGCAACTTTGCGCTAAACCAGAATTGGCGCACCGGATTTGACGTACAGCGCGTGTCCGACCAAGCCTATCTCCTCAAATACCATTTTCCGCAACCGACAAACTTCCTCACCAGCCAAGTTTTCGCCGAGGATTTCGGACCGCGCAGCTACGGCAACATCAGCGCCTATTCGTTTCAAAGCTTGAACTCGCTGGTTGGCGACGGCATCCAGCCGATCGTCGCGCCGATTGCGACCTACGACTGGACGAGCCCCGCAGACCCAATCGGCGGCCGCCTCGAATTGAGCGGCAACGTGCTCAATCTTGAACGCCACAACGGACCCGATATCCGCAGAGTTTCCGCCAAGTCCGAGTGGCGCTTGCCGTTCGATGGACCGCTCGGAGACCGTTATCAATTTTCGGTTTCATTGCGCGGCGACGGCTACGATTCCGACAATGTGCAATCAACACAGAATGAACAGGTGTTACATTCGGGCACCGCTGGCCGCGCATTCCCGCAGGCGGCATTGTTATGGCGCTACCCTTGGGTTCGCCACGACGGCGTGACCAGCGAAGTGATTGAGCCGATGGCGGGGTTGATTGCCGCACCCAATGGTGGCAATCCGGCGCTCATTCCGAACGAGGATAGTGAAGGCTTCGAATTCGACGAGACTAGCCTGTTCCGGCCCGACCGCTTCCCCGGCTACGACCGCGTCGACAGCGGCCAGCGCGTGGATTATGGGCTTCATGCCGGCCTCTATAATGCCGAGTACGGCAGCACTAGCGCTCTCATCGGCCAGAGCTATCGATTTGAGAAGAGCAGTCCTTTCGATATCGGCAGCGGCCTCGAAAATCAGAGGTCAGACGTTGTGGGCGGGTTATTGCTCTCGCCATCGACATTCCTCGACCTCTACTATCGCATGCGTCTCGACCATGCGACGCTGGCAATGCGCCGGCAGGAAACCGGCTTTTCAATGGGGCCGACGAACCTGCACGTCAGCGGCTCGTTCATCTCCTTCAAATCGATACCCGGCCTGACCTCGCCCTTGGAAATTGGCGATCAGATCAGCGTCGCAGTGAACGCCGCGCTCACGCAATATTGGTTCCTTGGCGTCCATGACACGCGCAATATCAGCCAGGGCGGCAATACGCTCTATTCGGGCGTCGATTTAACATATCGTGACGATTGCTTTGCCGTCACCACGTCACTACAGCAATCCGGCGTTCAGCTTGGCGACGTTCACCCCGGCATCAGCGTTCTGGTCACGTTCGTGTTCAAGAACCTCGGCGAAGTCGGCACCAAAGTGGCATCAACCGCGGAATAAACCTGTCATCGCCGACAGTAGGAAAACGGCACCCGACCAGTGTATCTTCCGTGACCGGAAAGTGTTGGTTGCTTCCAAGGCGAGATATTTCCGAACCATGAGGCTGTTGCTGTCACTTCTTGTATTGGCTTGTATTGCCGTCGGCGCGAACGCGCAGGAAGAAAATCGCATCGCCGCGGTCGTCAACAACGACATCATCAGCATGGATGATCTTTCGTCGCGCGTTGCGCTGGTGCTGTCCTCGTCCAATATTCCCAACACGCCCGAAAACCGCCAGCGCCTGCAGCCGCGCGTATTGCATCAGATGATCGACGAGAAGCTCGAGATGCAGGAGGCCAAGCGTCTCAACGTCACCGTGGCCAAGGAAGAAGTTGACAATGCCGTCACCGGCATCGAGCAACGCAACAATATGCCGAAGGGCGGGATCGAGGCCTATCTCAAGCGCGCCGGAATTCCCCTGGCGGCCCTAACGGATCAGCTGACGGCAGAGATCGCCTGGTCGAACGTTGTCCGCAATCAGCTGTCCGAGGATGTGACAGTGTCTAACGAGGAAATCAACGAAGCGATGGCCCAGATCAAGGAGGACGCGGGACAGCCGCAAAGCCACGTCGCCGAGATCTATCTTGCGGTCGACAATCCTTCGCAAGACCAGGATGTCGAGCGCCTCGCCAATCAGCTTATCCAGCAAATCCGTGCCGGCGCCAATTTCTCCTCGGTCGCGCAGCAATTCTCGCAATCGCCGAGCTCGGCCGCTGGCGGCGATATTGGTTGGGTGACGCCGAGCCAGCTGCCGCCACTCCTCGGCCAGGCGCTCAACAAAATGAAGCCCGGCGAGATGTCCTATCCACTCAAGACGCCGGGCGGGTATTACATTCTATACATGCTCGACCGGCGGATTCCCGGCCAGGTCGATCCAGCTGAAATTCGCCTGTCGCTGACGGAAGTCGTCTTTCCGCTGCCGCCAACGGCGAGCGCCGCCCAGCAGGAACACACGATGGTCGAGGCCCAGCAGGTCTCGGACGCGGCGAAAAGCTGCGGCGAATTGGCAAAACTCGGGCATGACCATAACCCGCCGTTGATTGTGCAGAGCGGCGACTCCACTGCCGCAAGGGTCTCGCCTGAAATCCGTCCTCAGGTGCTACAGCTCAAGCTCGCTCAAGCCAGCAAGCCGGTACGGCTTACGACGGCGCCTGGTATTGCCGTCTTCATGGTGTGTTCGCGGCAGGAACCCAGCAGCGGCATGCCGACCCGCGATCAGGTATCGGAAAACCTCGCTCGCGCCCGTCTCGACGCATTGGCACGCCGGTACCTTCTCGACCTGCGCCGTTCGGCCTACGTGGATATCCGCGCGTGACCGTGCCGCTCGTCCTCACCATGGGGGAGCCGGCCGGAATCGGCGGCGAAATCACGCTCAAAGCTTGGCAGGAGCGCGTATTGCGCGCGGTGCCGTCGTTTTTCGTGATCGATGACTCGGCCCGGCTAACGGCGCTGGCCAAAGCTATTGGCCTCGACGTGCCGGTTCGCGAAATCCGCACGCCCGGTGACGCGACGCGTGTCTTTCCGGATGCGCTGCCGGTACTGGCACAGGCCTTGCCGCACGTGCCGGTGCCCGGCCGCCCCGATGCAGCAAATGCGCCAGCAGTGATCGCGGCCATCGAACGGGCGGTCGCATTGGTCCGCAGCGGTCAAGCGAGCGCCGTCGTCACCAATCCGATCCAGAAGGAAACTTTGTACGACGCAGGCTTCGCCTATCCCGGCCACACCGAATTCCTTGGTGCGCTCACCCAAGTTGCGCATTCCGTAATGATGCTGGCCGGTCCGGAGCTGCGCGTCGTGCCGGTCACCATCCACCTGTCGCTCATCGATGCACTCGCGGCGCTCTCGACCGCAGCAATCGTGACCTGCGGCCGCGTGACGGCCGCGGCCTTGGTGCGCGACTTCGGCATCGCTCGGCCACGACTCGCGGTAGCAGCGCTCAATCCACATGCCGGCGAAGCCGGCGCCATGGGCCACGAGGAGCGCGACATCATCGCGCCGGCGGTGGCGGCGCTCATCGCGCAGGGGATCGACGCCACCGGCCCAGCGCCGGCCGATACGCTGTTTCATGCTGAGGCACGGAAGCGCTACGACGCCGTGCTCTGCATGTATCACGACCAGGCATTGATTCCGCTGAAGACCCTCGATTTTGAGCGCGGCATCAACATCACGCTCGGTCTGCCTTTCATCCGCACCTCGCCTGACCACGGCACGGCCACAGACATCGCCGGCCGCGGAATCGCCAATCCGGCGAGCCTCATCGCCGCGTTGGCAGCAGCCAGCGCCATGGCG
>DASQHO010000082.1:0-16780 GCA_035632055.1 Allostellaceae bacterium | reverse complement strand
CTGTAGGGAATGTTGGATTTCTGCAATTCGTCGATGATGCGGCCGCCCTCGTCCGCTGCGAGGCCGGAGTACAGAACGGTGTAGCTTGTATGGCCGAGCCACAACATCGCCAAGACCGCAACTGCCAGCACCAGCGCGGCGCCGGTCAGGATCACGGGCTGCCTGCCGGCGACCAGCGTCTTCGCTTTGTCACGCAGATTCGGCGACACGATGCTGTCGAGAAACGCCATAGCGCTACAACTGCATGTTCATGATCGTCTGATAGGCCTCGACAACGCGGTCGCGCACCGTCGCCGCCGTCTGGAAGGCGAGATTGGCCTGCTCGACCGAGATCATCACGTCGCTCAGTGATACGTTCTTGTCGCCAGCGGCGAACTGCTGGGTTTTGTCTTCGCTCGACGCGACCTGACCATCGATGCGACCCACTGCATCCTTGAGTGTGTCGAGAAAGCTGCTGGCTGCCGGCGCGGCGATGCCTGCGGCCGGTGAAGGCACGGCGCCTGCAAGGCCGGCCAGCCCTTGCAGGTCGCTCAGCATCGCAGCCATGACGGCGGCCGGATCGCTCACCGCACCGCCTCGATCCGGCGCATGCCGGCAACACGGCGCGCTGGCGTTTTCGGATTCAATTCATGCGCAGAGCCGCGTTCGACCAACACATTGCGGCGGTTCTCGAGGAAGACGAAGCGGCCGAGCAGCTCGACATTGGCGCTGCCCATTGCGCACAGGCGGAGCGCGATGTGGTTGGCGTCGCCGTCTTGTGCGGGCTCGGTGGCCGTGACTTGGCCGCACAGCACGAGTGGCTCAAGCACGATCGGATGGATGTAGAGCGACGTCGTCATCCAATCGCCGGCGGCGGGGCCGCGCGGATCCGTCCACCGCAGCTCCCGCAAACCCAGCTCGGCACGGACCGATGCCGGTAGATTCGCCGGATTGCCATAGCAAGTCCGGCCAATCATCTCGATCAGCAGATTGAGCTTGTGATGGAGCGGCGCCAGCGCCGCCTCTTCCTCTTCGCTGAGTTCGGTGGCAGCCAGATCGAAAGCGTCAACCACCCGCGCCAGCACCCGCTGATTCGGCCGTTCCAGCGATTCGAGAAAATCCTCGGTCGGTTCCCCGTTGAGCGGCCGCCACGACAGCGGCACGGTCAGCCGGCAGACGATCCCCCCTGCAGGCGCGGCCACGGCGCTCAACTGGTCCGTGGTACTGGTACGCGCCGCAGCGAAACCGCCCGCGCGCTTGGGCGAGGCAAGGCTCATGGATATCCTCCGATCATTGGGCTTGCGTCCCTATGTCGAGTTTGCCAAAATACACGAAATCGCGAAATTCGTAACACGGGATGGGCGTACCTGCAAGACCGAATACCGGCAAGACAGCGAACAAGAGCACCTTCGGAGCCGTGGCTGGGCGACGGCGCGGTCGAAGGGGAACGCAGGCATTTGAGGTAAATCAGCGGCGGGGAATCGAGATGCAGCGCAAGATTCTGATCATGGGCCTGCCCGGCGCAGGCAAGACGACACTGGCAACCGCGCTCGGACCGCGGCTGTCGGCGGTGCATTTCAACGCCGACGAAATTCGCAAGAACATCAATCGCGACCTTGGTTTCTCCGCCGCCGACCGCACCGAGCAGGCGCGCCGGATGGGCTGGCTGTGCGATCAGGTCGTCAAGGCCGGCGGCGTTGCCATCGCCGATTTCATCTGTCCCACGCCGGTGGCGCGCGCCGCCTTTTGTGAGGGCGGTGACGCCTTCGTCGTCTGGGTCGATCGCATCAAACAGGGCCGGTTTGAGGATACCAACCGGATGTTCGTCCCGCCCGAGCGCTACGACCTGCGCATCGCGCCCGAAGGCGCACCGGAATATTGGGCCGACGAGATTGCCCGCCAGTTGCGGCCGGTCTTCGACTCAAAGAAGCCGACGGCGCTGTTCATCGGCCGCTATCAGCCGTTCCATGAGGGGCACAAGACGCTGATCCTCGAGGGATTGAAGCGGGTCGGTCAGGTCTGCATCGCGGTGCGCGATACCCAGGGCACCAACGCCAAGAACCCCTTGTCCTTCGCGCAGGTCCGCGCGCGCATCGAGCACGCCTTACGGCCGCACGAAGGCCGCTTCGAGATCATCCAGGTGCCGAATATCAGCCACGTCTTCTATGGCCGCGACGTCGGCTACATTATCGAGCGCATCGAGCTCGACCAATCGATCGAGGCGATCTCGGCGACGGAGTTCCGCCGTCGCCTGGCTGCACCGCACGTGACAAACGGTGCCGCCTAGGCGGTACCGGCTGAATCGTCGGTCGTCGCGGGACGATAGCTGTCCACCGTTTCCCGCAGTGCCCCCGGCAACCAGACCGCGACATGTCCGGCGCCGGGAACGAGGCGTGCGTCGCCACCATGGCTCCGTGCCACATGGCGAACGATGGCGAGCCCCAGGCCAGCGCCCGGCGAATCCGAATGCAGCTTGCGGAATCGTCCGAAAGCTACTTCCTCCATACCGGCGGGAACGCCGTCGCCCTCGTCGATGACATCGATCGCGGCGCCGCCGCGCCTCGAGCCGTCGCGGTGCACGCCGACGCGGACCTTGCCACGGCCATGCACCAGGGCATTTTCCAGCAGGTTCCGCAACATATCGCGCAGATCGTCGGCATTGCCGCGGACGGCAATGGCCTCCGGTGCATCGATCTCGAGGTCGCGTCCTTGGCGCTCGATGAGTGGCACAACGCCGGCCGCCGCTTCGCGCACAAGACGTGACAGATTGACGGTCGACAGCGGGTCGGCACCGCCCTGGCGCGGCTGTGCTTCCTTGCGCGCCAGGTCCAAAAGCTGTGCCACAATCGCCGTGATTTGAGCGAGCTCGCTTTCGACGACGCCCCAGTCGATTGTCCCGCGATGACGCGCACGCTGGAGCCGCAGGCTGAGCACGGCCAGGGGCGTCCGCAGGGCATGGGCGGCATCAGCCGTAATACGACGCTCTGCAGCGTAAGCGTCCGAAAGCCGATCGAGGGCACCATTAACGGCGGCCACCAGCGGCCGGACCTCGCGCGGCAATCCGCGTGGAGAAATACGCACGGTGGGATTGGCCGGTCCGACATCGGCGGCTTCGCGCGATGCGCGCGTGATTGGACGCAGACTCCACCAGGTAATCACCCACATCAGGATGAGCGCCAGCACCGCGAACGGCACCAGCACCAGCAGCTGCTCGGAGCCCTCCTGGAACAGGCTGTCGACGAGCTTTTCGCGGCCAACGTCACGGCGCGCAACGACCAGGACGCCGCCTGCGGGCGCACGCGCCGCGATCACGGCGCGACGATCCGGTCCGACACCGGCGAGAATGATCGGTGCGTACGTTTTGCCGCTGGCGATTGGCAGAAGCGGCAGGGGTGCTTTCAGGTTCGGCGATCGGGCAAGCGGCTGTCCGGCCGCATCATAGAGCGTATACGTAAAATCGGCCTGCGGATCGCCGTAAGCGGTGTGCCACGCCGGCGTCAGGTCAATCTGCGGTGTGCCATCGGCGCGAATTTGCAGCCCGGAGAGTAGTTCCCGCGCCTGTTCTTGCAGCGTGTCGTTCCACAGGCTGCCGCCGAGCCGGCTGACCTCGCTGCGGTACGCCACCAGCGAGGCGACCACGCCGAAGGCGAAGAGCAGCAGCATCGCGGTCAGCAACCGCCAACGCAGGCTGTAGCCGCGCATCAGGCGTCGTCCTGGATCAGCCGATAGCCGATGCCTCGTTTGGTTTCGATCCGCAACGCGGCTTTCGCGGTGAGCAGCTTCTTGCGCAAGCGCGAGACGGCAGCTTCGAGCGCGTTGGCGCTGCCGGCGTCGTCGAGCGCGTACAGCCGGTCTTCGAGTGAATCCTTTGGGATCACGTGCCCTGGCGAGTGCAACAATTCCTCGAGCAGCGCGGCTTCCCGCCGCGTCAGGTCGAGCAGCAGGTCACTAACGCGGGACTCGCGCGACACTGTGTCGAACGTCAGCGCGCCATATGCATAGACGCGGCCGCGGCGCGGCCCCGGCCGGCGCAGAACCGCGCGCAAGCGTGCTTCGAGCTCCTTCAAATTGAACGGCTTGATCACATAATCGTCGGCGCCGGCGTTCAATCCATTGAGACGATCTTGCAGGCTGTCGCGCGCCGTCAGAATTACCACCGGCGTTTCGGCACGCATTTCACCGCGGAGCCGCCGCAGGAATTCCATGCCATCGATGTCCGGCAGGCCGAGATCAAGAATGATGGCGTCGTATGCGACACCGTCAATTGCCGCGAGCGCGTCACTGGCGCGTCCGGCCGCCTCGACGGCGAACCCCTGCTCCGTCAAGTGGTCGGAGATCATCGCGCGCATCGGCCCGTGATCTTCCACCAGTAGGATCTTCATGGCATCGCGCCGTTCGCCGTGATTGCCGAACAATAGATAGGCACGCTGACGGCAAGCTGACAGGGAATGCCAGGGCCGTCGGCTGGACAACAGCCCACAAAAATGGCGCAACGGTGGCGGCAGGCTGGACACGAGGTCGCAGCTGCCGTGCAGGAAAAAAGGCGCTCACGTCAGGGGCGCGTAAGCCAGGACCGCTATATCCGGCGTGTCGTCAACCGACTGATGGAGAACCCATGATGCGTACCAAGTTGATCAGCGCCCTCACGGCGGCGGTCCTGCTGACCGTCGGCAGCGCAGGCGCGGCCCTGGCTCAGGCCGCCGACGTGGAGGCCAATGCGAACAGCAACAATGTTCCGAATTACACGTATGGCGGATTCGCCCCCAACGCGGGATTCTCCGCCCATTTCCATCCACACGGCACCCGCCACCGGTAACGGTGCTCCCCGCCAGCGCGGGTCCGCTGGCGATGATGAAAAGCGCTGGAGTCTCGCCGCCTTCAAAAAAAGTGAGGGCGGCGAGGCCCTTTTTGGCCTCCACCGCCCCCCAACGACTTACGCTCGCGCGATCAGTCGAGCTTCTCGGTCACCTTCTTGGTCGTGCCATCCTTGAGCAGGGTGACCTGCGCCGTGGCGTCAGCACCGCTCAGCTTCGGAACGACGCGGATTGCGACATAGCCGGGATTCGCCTTGACCGCTTCGGCAACGGCCTGGTCCAGCGAGACCTTGGCCTTCTCGACCGCCGCGAGCTGCTTGCCGGCGTCCTTGATGTCATCGGGGTCGGTGAGTTTTTCATCGCTCTTGATCTTGCCGTCTTCGAAATTGACGATGACCTCATGCACGTCGGCGGCGCCACCGCTCTTGCTCACGAACACCGAGAGCTGGAAGCCCGCATCCTCGTCGACCTCGTACTGCGCGGAGACCGCCTTGCCGCCGGCCGCCGCTGTCTTGATGCCCTGATCGAGCGTCACCTTCGCATTCGGCATCCACTTGACGAGGTCCTTCATCTGCTTGCCGTACTCAAAGTCGGAATCGGCTTGCGCCACCGAAATGGTGAACGCCAGCGCGCCGACCGCCATCAATCCCAGCACTACCTTCTTCAACATCCTGCAGTCTCCCTGGATCTGTTACGCGTTGAATGGTGACAACGTATTACCGGTAAACTCCCCCTAACATCAGCTGGTCGCGGATGGAGTCCGCGACCGGCCTATTCCGCCGGCCCCGGCCGCAAACGCCGCTGCGCGGCGGCCTTCAGAATGTTCATCACTGGCGGCCGCTCGCGCTTGTGCACGAGCAATCCGACCAGAACGGGCATCGCCAGCAGCACCAGCGGCAGCTGCACCGTGATGCCGGCGATGATTGCGATCGCCAGCGGCTGCAGCATCTGGTCGCCCGAGCCACTGATCGCCGCGCCCAGCGGCAATAGTGCAAGGATCATCGCCAGCGTGCTCATCACGATGGGTCGCAATCGGTTGAGCGCCGCTTCGTAGATCGCCTGTCGCGGCGGCATGGTTTTCTCAAGTAGCTGATATTCCGAGAAGAGGAATATCGCCATTTCGGTCGATATGCCGATAATCATCACCATGCCCATCATCGCGGTGATGTTGAGTTCGACATGGGTGACCCACAGCCCGAAGAACACCGCGCTGGTCGAGATCAGCGAGCTGACGATGATCATGATCGGGATCGAGAAGCGTTCGTACAGGAACAGCAACAGGACGATCTCGGCCAAGATCGCGGCCGCCGCGACCTTGAACATGCCGTGGATGGCCAATTGCTGCTGCTTGTACTCACCGCCCAGATCGTAATAGACGCCCGGCGGAATGAGACCCGGCCGGTCGAGAACCTTCTTCACCGCGGCCACGGTCGAACCCAAATCGTGGCCGCCACCGATTTCGCCGGTGACCGAAACGATCTGTTGCAGGTTGTCGCGCGTGAGTTGAGGCTCGCCGCCGACGAAGTCGACGGTGGCGACCGCGCTCAACGGGAAGAGATGGCCGTCATCCGGAGAACGCAGCGGCAAATCCTTCAAGCTGTCGCGATAGAGCTTGCCCAGCGGCGGATGCGCCCAAAGACGAACGCCGACGTCCCGGATGGGACCAAGATAGGTGGTCGAGACGGACCCTTCGATATAGCGATCGACCTGATCTTTGACGTCGGCCGCGGTGACACCATTCGCCGACGCCGCCGCCGGGTTGACATTGACAACTAGCGAGTCGCCCGCTGGTTGAACGCCATTGTTCACCGACGCCGGATCGATGCCTGGAATCTTCGAGATCGCGTCCGCGACGCGGTTGGCAACTTTGCCGAGAACGGTTGGGTCCTTGGCGCTCAAATTGATGACGATCGGCTGCCGGCGGCCAACCATGTCGCCGATCATGTCGCCCAGCAACAGATGGGTGTCGAAGTCGACGCCGGGCACCTGGTTGGTGACGGCATTCGTGATGTCGTCCATCACCTTCCAGATGTTTGGCCGTTTCGACGGATCAATCAGGCGGACGAAGAAGTCACCCATAAACTGTTCGTTCAGGTCGCCGCCCAGACCGGCGCCGGTGCGGCGCGAGAAGGTATAGACGTAGGGATTCTTCTTGAGGATGGCTTCGACCTGCTCGAGCTCGCGATTGGTCTCGTTCAGCGATGTGCCCGGATCGGTCTGATAATCGAGCACGAACCCGCCCTCATCCATCTTGGGCAGGAAGCCGGTGCCGACATTGGCGTAGCCGATATAGCCGATGACCAGGAGAACGCCCACGCCCACAGCGATCAGCCACGGACGTGCGAACAAGGCGTTGAGTGCCCGCTTATGGGTGCGCTTGATGACATCTTCGCGGCCATGCGACGGATCGTGCCACTTCTGGAAATCGACCATTCCGTGGGCGAGCAGCGGCACGACCATCGCCGTCAACACATAGGAGATGATCAACGACGCCGCCATGGTGATCGACAGGAACTTGAAGAACGCGCCGGTTACGCCATCGAGGAAGGCCAGCGGAATGAACATGATGATGGTGGCCAGCGACGAACCGGTCAGCGGCGCCAGGAACTCCTTCGCCGAACCGATCACCGCGCGTTGCGGCTCGGCGATGCCGGGCACGCCACACCGTCGGGCGATCTGCTCAATCATGACGATGACGTCGTCGATTAGCAGACCGATCGCAGCCGCGATGCCGCCCAATGTCATGATGTTGAAAGTCATGCCGAGCGCCGATAGCAGCACGCAGGTGACCAGGACCGACATCGGCACCACGATCATCGCGACCGATGTCGCGCGCCAGTTGCGCAGGAAGCCCATGATGACGCAGCCGGCGAATACCAGGCCGATGACGATCGCTTCTTCGACCGCCTCGATCGACGAATGGACGAGCTCGGTCTGGTCATACCACTTGTAGAGCTTGATGGCTTTCGGCTGGGTCTTCATGAATTCGTCCAGCCGCGCCTGTACCTGTCGAGCCAAGGCCACGGAGTCGGCGCTGGTCTGTTGGAATACGTCGAATGTGACCGCCGGTTGGCCGTTGTCGTTGACCAGCAGCTTTTGCGGCACGGAGCCCATCTTGATGTCGGCGATATCGCCGAGACGGACGACCCCGCTCTTGCCCGTACGAATCGTGACGTCCTTGATCGAGTCGATGTTCTTATACGATCCGTTCACGACCGTCAGATACTGGAGATAGTTGTCTTCGAGTGGCCCAGTCACGTCGAGCGTGTTGGTCTCGGAGATCGCGGTATCGATGTCCTTCATCGTCAGGCCGTAGACGCGAAGCTTCTGCGGATTGACGTAAACCTGGACTTCCGGCGTTTGGCCGCCAAGCACGCCGACCTTGGCGATGCCCGGAATGCCGTCGAGCAACGGCGTGATCTGGAAGGCGGCAAGTTGACGCAGATCGGCCGGCGAAACTTTGTCCGAGATCAGCGCATAGGACACGAACGGCATGATCGCCGTCGGCGCCATCTGCAACACATCGAAGCCCGTGCCCGTCGGCAAATCCGGCAGCTTCTGCGCGAACGCTCCTTGAACCGCCTGGAGCGCCTGCGTCATGTTCGAGCCCCACGGGAAATCGATGAAGATTTCCGCCGAGCCGCGCGTCGTCGTCGATTCGACGTCAACGGCGCCGGGCACCGCGCGACCGACCTCTTCCAAAGGCTCGGTCACGTCGATCAGCATCTGTTTGGCCGGCATGCTGCCGCTGTCGACCTCGATGCGGATGCGCGGGAAGCTGACGGTCGGGAACAGCCCGACCGGCAGCGTGATGCCGGCGAACACGCCCGCCAGCGTCAGCGCGAAGGCGATGAAGACAAGAGAGCGTCGGTGCTTTTCAACCCAATCGATGAAATTCATTTTCCGGCGGCTCCCTTCGAGCCAGCTCCTCCGGTGTCGGCGACGCGGAGCTTCGTTCCGTCGTCGAGCTGCTTGTTGCCTTCCAGTACCACTTGCAATTTCGGATCCAAATCGTCACCCGAAATCACGTCCTGCTTGCCGTCGCTGGCGAGCACCTGCACGGCGACCTTCTTCGCTTCCATGTTGTCGGCTTGCACGACGAAGACGGTGCCGTCGTCGTCGACCAGGATCGCCGAATGGGGAACGACGAATCCCGACTGCTCGCCGTTCTGAATGCGGGCGCGGATCATCTCGCCGACCAACAGCTTGCCGGGCGGGAAGGTGATTTCGGTTGGCACCAAGCCGGTATCGGAATTGATCACCGCCGAGCGAACGTTGACCTTGCCATCAACGGCTGCGCCAGCGCCGGTGAACGGCGTCAGCGTGACGGCGTCGCCGGCCTTCACCGACAGCGCCTGCGCCGGATCGACACCGACCTTAACGACCAGACCAGTTGGCTGGGCGATCTCAAGGAGCGAATCGCCATGCGAGACGATGGCACCCTGCGCCGCGTCAACCTTGAGAACGATCGCGTCGTACGGCGCCTTGATCGTCAGCGGACCGCTGGCGCCCTCTTCCTGCAGAACGGAGAGGTCGGATTCAGCCTTGGCGAGATCGTTGGCGGTCGCGAGATGCGCCTTCGCCAGCTGCAGCGTCCGGTTGTACGTGTCCTTGGCGAGCTTGTAAGCGGCCTTGGTGTCTGGACCCGGCACAACGGTGACCAGCGTCGTGCCTTTGGTGACTTCCTGGCCGGTCTGGACCGCGACGACCTGGACCCGCGCGCCGAACGGCGCCGTGATCGCCTCGCGCGCGGTGGCGGCGGGCTCCACTTGACCGAAAGCAGTGACGTAAGTCGGCAAGCTGCCTTGTTTCATATTGGCCAATTTGACCAGGGCGCTGGAGTTGTCGCTGTCGTCGGCCTGCGCCGCTGCGGCGGCGAAAATCAGACAGGATGCGAGAGCAAGCGCGGAAAATTTGCGGAAGTTCATGACCGTGTCTCCTGGTCAGGACGGGTAATTAAAGTGGGTGGGAAGCCGACGCCGAGTTCGACCGAAAGGCCGAGTGCATTCTCTTGCAGCTGTCGCTCGTAATCGATGACGTCAACCTCGCGGTCGAGTGCCGTCGACTGGAAGTCAGACAATGCACGCTGGTCGATATTGCCCTGATGGTAGGCGCGTTCGGCCGCATCGAGGATCGACTTCGCCGAATCCCGAGCCTTGCGCGCGGCATCGAGATTCGTCTCGGCCGTCCGCGCCTGAATCAACAGGCTGCGAGCGGTGCCTTCAGCGTCATCGAGCCGCGACTGATATTCGGCACGGAGTTGCGCGCGGGTGGCCTTGGTCGCTGCCACCTTCGCCTGGTTGCGGTTGAAGATCGGCAGATCGAAAGTGACCTGCGGTCCGACCGAGACAACCTGCGAAGTATCGGAGCCGCCGGCGGCGCCCAGGCTGAAGGCCGGGAACTGCGCGAGAATGGCGGCACGGGCGTCTTCCTCCGCCCCTTCATAACCAAGCTTGAGCGCGATCAGATCGGGCCGGCGGCTTGGCAGCGACGCAATCAGCGGATCGATGCTGTCCGGCATCTTGACGGCTTCCGGCTCGCTGATCGCGAAGCGGGCGGTCGGCTGAAGGCCGAGCAGCGAGTCGAGATCCTGCCAATCCTTCACCTCTTGCAACTGCACGGCGGCGAGATCGCGCTGCGCACCGGCAAGGTTCGCGAGCAATGGCGCCGAGGTCGTCAGGTCGAGATTGCCCGCCTCGGTGGCCTTCTGGACTTCTTTGATTTCGCCCGTCAGCAGCGCCAAATCATGTTTGCGGAATGCGATCTCGCGGTCCTCGGCGTTGATCGCGATGGCATCCATCCGCGCCTTCTGCGCAACTTGCCATTCGTCCCAGATGGCGTCGGCGCCGACCTGCTTGAAGCGCGCATTCGCGGCGGCAACGCGCGGCCCGTAGGTGATGATCGACACGATGTCTTGTGAGATCGACGCGGTCAGCGCATCGGCGATCGCCCCGGCGGCCGGCGGTGCGGAGGTCAGGTAAGCATAGCCCAGACTGACCGACGGGTTCGGCAGGATCGAGGCGTCGAGTACATCCGCATGCGCGGCATCGATCTTGGCACGCTGCGACGCCAGATCGGGATCGTTGAGTACGGCGAGCAAGCCGACCTGGTCGGGCGTCACCGGCTTCGCCGCATCGACCTTGTCTTGCGACGGAATCGCGAGATTGAGCTGCGACAGGTTGGACACCAGATTGGCGCGCTCGGGCAGCGGCATCGGCGAATAGGTCGAGCAACCGGCGAGACCGACGGCGACGCCGACGACGCCATATCGCAACCAGCGACGACCGATCATGGCGTCGCTCCCAAAAAGTCGAAATGCAGATGCGCGCTGCGCGCGATCAGCGACATCCAGATGTTATTCCAGCACTCTGCGCACCCGCCCCTATGGACGTGTGCGGCCGAAATTCCGGCCATGTTTCCTCCCCTGCGCGTGGTACATCCACGGCTGTTTATTGCTTCTGGTATACATTATGCCATGGCCCTTTGCCAATGGGGCGATAGGCGATTCTGCTCAAGAATCGGCACCCGCGAACGTCCCATCCCGGTCACAGCAGTCACCTGCACGGCATCCGCTCCGGATACCTTCAGCATCACTATAGGGTGGCGAAGCCTACCGTTACCTGACGGCGCTTTGAAATCTTTTTCACCCAATTCGCGGTGGCTTCGGCAGCTCCGTTTCGCACTGCGGCAAGCCGGGACGGTGTAGGCAAACCGAACGCGCAAAAGAAAACGGCCCGGCAACTTTGCCGGGCCGTCGAATTGCAACCTTCGAGATGAACGCCGTTAGCGGCGTTCACCCAGACCGTCTTGCCTTTAGCTCGTCGAGCCCGGCCCGATGATTACGACAGCACGACGGTTGCGCGGTTCACGCACGCCATCCGGAGTCGGCACCGCGGGATGCGTCTTGCCGAACGCCTGGATGCTGATGCGCTTCGCCGAGATACCGTCGGCAACCAGCGCCGCACGCACCGCCTCCGCCCGCCGCTTCGACAGGCCGAGGTTGTACTGCGCCGTGCCGGCCAAGTCGGTGTAACCGTCAACCACGAGCCGAGCCGTGCCTTGCTTGGCAGCAGCGGCCGCCTCACTAACGATCTTGCGTGCGTCAGGCGTCAGGTCGGCCTTGTTGAACTCGAAGTACACGGTGTAGTTCGCCGCGGCGACTGCTGCATAGTGACCCGTGCCGCACGGATTTCCCGCTGCCGAGCCGACGGGAACCGCCCACTCACCATTCGTACCGGGACCCGCGACCGGGCAATACACGCCCAGCGACGCCCGCTTGCCTTCATAGGCATAGACCGCGTGCGTCACGTTGCTGACATCGCCCGAATGCGTCGTACCGACATGCGTGTTCACGTACGCGATGTGGCTCTGCTTCCGGAGGTCATAGGCGTCGAAGCCCGAGCCACCGAAGGTGTAGACGATGCCGAGGCTATCGTCGACCGAGAGCTGGTCCTTGCCCGACGACGCCGGAAGCCGCTTGACCTCCTGCAAGGTGTCGCCGTTCAGGATCAACAGGCCGCCTTTCTTGGTCGTCGTGGCAACCCAGAGCTGATTGGTCTTCTCATCGAGCCACGAGCCCTTGGTGCCGCCCTTGCCGGTCAGCGGAACGCCCGTGTCAACCGCGACCAACATTTGACCGCTGTTGGTGTCGAACGTTTCCATGTACGACTGGACTGACTGATAGAGCCGGTGGCGGGCCACCGAGAGCCAGCTCACGTCCGGTCCCGTGGAGTCGATGGTGTCGACCCACCAGTGGTTGATGTTCCGCGGATAGAGGTCGTACGCGCCCAGGTATTTCGGGGTCGCGCCGGTGGAGTACACCATGACCTTGTTGTTGTCGTCGCTGACGACGAAGATCTTGCCGCCACCGGCAATCAGGCCGTCTGGCGTCGTGTACGGAACATCAACCCGGCTGGTGATCTGCCAAGTGTGCTTGTCGAGCGTGACGAGCTCGTTCCTGGTGCCGAAGCCGGTGCCGTTATTGGCGCCGCTCATGCCCTGCGGAAGGCCCTCGGCTGCATCGACATAGACGTAGTTGTCGTCGAAGTAATTCGCGTTCGGATCCGGGATGTCCTTGAACGTCTTGACGACCTTTTGCGTCCGCGTGTCGATGACGGACATGCCGTCGTCCTTCAACGACACGTACAGCATCTGGTTCGTCGGATCGAAGGTGACAATGTCACCATGACCGTTCGGCGTCGGCAGATGGATCTCCGCCACCTTCACGTAATGATACTCTTGAGCCAAGGCCGGCACCGCGAGCAACGCGGCAGACGCCACCAGCGCCCCCACCAGTCCTCTACGCATTATCCCCTCCATATTCGTCGTGTTGAGTGTGTACTGGTTGCATCGATTCGATCAGTGCTGGCCGGTGTCGGTGTCTTCCTGCTGTCCGAGGAGGTAGCCGAAATCCAGCATCAGCACGACCTGATCGTGATCGAGGCCCTTGTTACCGTAGCCAAAGCCCTGATCGATGCTCGCCAGATGCGTCCACGCGATCGTCGGGCGGAGGAACGCGTTGTGGAACTGGAAACTCGGGCCGGTCTGGAAGCCGTACATCTTGGATCCGGCGCCGAACGTTCCGTAGTTCGTCTGGACAGCAGTACCACCTGTCGATCCACCCCCGAGCGCATCCAGGCCAAGGTAGTTGCCAAACGCATTGGAGTTGGGATCCGACGTGTTGCCGTGCTGATAGGTGTACGACGGCTGCGCCGCCCACCCGAACCGGATCGGCTCGCCGAGCATCTGCTGGATGCCGAAGTCGTACGCCAAGGTCACCTGTGACGACCAACGATAATAGTCCTGGCTCCTGCCGCCAAAGTTGCCGCGAAGCGTCGCTGGGATATCGGACTGCGGCAACCACTGCGTCTCGACTTCGGCGTTCATCGACAGGCGACTGGTCAGATTGTAGACCGTGCCGACGCCGATGAGGTTGGAGTTCCACATGCCGAAGCCGCCAACAGGGGTGGCGTTCATATCACCCGGGCCTCCCAGGAGCTCGTCGCCATTGCCAACCACGCCCAGGCGCGTGTGGCCGTAAGCGGCGATGAACTCGCTGCCGTCAGGCGTCAGGTTCCACAGGCCAAGGAAGCCGAGCTCGTTCGGGTGGCCGGTCTTGTAGCCGTCCGCGATGCGGATGGTCAGGGTCGAGGCATAACCCGGCAGGAAGCCGAAATAGAACGAATCGTCGCCCGGCGTCATGAGGTTGATCTGGACACCGTCCGCGACCGTCGTCTGCATGTTGTTGAGGTCGGAGAGGAACGGCAGCGAATTGAGGAAGCCGACGCCGATCTCGGTGCCATCAACCGACGGCAAACGGCCGGCTTCGATGCTGAAAATGTCGAACGGCTGGTACGTCGCCCATCCCTTGAACAGGAACGAGGCGTGGCCCGTTTGGTTAAATCCTTTGCCCTCGGTTGAGTAGAGGTTGGGCGCCACGTTCGGAGAGGTATAACCCATCACCGGCGTTTGCGGCGGTTCGCCAACCCAGGCATGGAATTGCAAGGGGAGACCGTCTTCGTCACCGCCGAACATATTGCCATGCGAATTGATGATGAAAATCGCATTGGTGAGGTCGATGTCGCCCGTGATGCCGCCACCCGAACCGACCGCCGCGCCGTTACCGGCGATGCTCTTCGGAACGGCATTGTTCCAGCCCGACAGAGCGGCTTCGATGCCGCCGTTGACCCGCCATTCGCCCAGCGGACCCATGTCATACTTGAGCGGCGTCGGCAGATCCAACGCGTAACTGGGCGTACCAGCGAGCAGCGCCAGAGCGCTCGCGCCCAAGAGACCGGTGATTAGAGTCCGGGTATGGGTTTTCATGCTTTCACTCCCCTCCGCGAGCGGAATCGCTCGTCCGTGATTCTTGCACTACGGCCCGACCTCTCAGGCCGCATAGTTGGCATACCATAACCTATGAGCAGCACGCGGCCGCAATCCGAATCTTGTTTTTGCGACGCGAGGGTGGATCGGTGTGGCATCTATGTTACACCTCGCATGCTCGCGCCGTGTCTCTAAGGCGCGGCGCAGGATTCCGCCCGTTCACGGCACGTCCGTAGCGCGTAGAAATGGCTCAGCTGCGCTACTTAAAGCTGTAATTTTTCGATCGGCCGAAGACGCCGGCACCGCGATGGGTCAGCAATTTTGAACGAATCGGACTGGCAGTGCGTAATTCGCGGCAAGGGCGTGAACCGACATCTGCCACGTCCGTTGAATTGGCTAGCGCAACCGCAGGTTAGGTCGCCATCTCGCGAACTCGGTGCCTAAAAAAAATCGGCGGTCTGGCGTCGTTATGCCAGACCGCCGATCACCGCGGAAAATTACCGCCTATTCTTCTTCTATTCCTTCACAGGCTTGAACACGTCGACCACAGCGCCATCGCCGGCATAGGCGTAGACTGCATGCGTCTTGGTATCGACATCGCCCGTATGGGTGTTGCCGATGCCGGTCGACACGAACGCCAGCTGCTTCATCGTCTTGGCGTCGTAGACGTCAAAACCCTTGGCGCCGCCCTCGAAGGCGTAAACCAAGCCAAGCGACGGATCGATCGCGACCTGGTCGACACCGCCGGTTTGCGGCAGCTTGGCCTTGACCGCCAGCGTGTTCGCATCCAGCACCACCATCGTCTTGTCGGTCGTGCCGACCCACACGGTTTGGGTCTTGGCGTCAAAAACTTCGCCCTTGGTGCCGCCCTTCTTGGTCAACGGCACGCCGACGTCGGTTTTCGCTTCGATCGCGCCCGTCTTGGCGTTGACTTTCAGAACATAGGAGTCATCCGACTGGTAAATCGCTTTCGTCTTTTCGACGAGCGCGGCAACGTCGGGTCCAGACTTCGCATTCGACGGATAGAGCGCCCAAACGTGCTCGAGCGCCGGCTTGGCGCCCGCTTTGTAGGCTTCCATCTGATTGGCGTCGTCGCTATCGGTGTAGATGACGTGACTGCGGCGATCGACCGCCAGCCAGTCGGGCGACGTGCCTTTGGTGGTGATGCGGGCAACCTCCGCCCACGTCTTCTTGTCGATGACGACAATGGCATTGACCTTGCCCTTGCCATCGCCTTCGCCGGCAGCGACGTAGACATACTTGCTGTCGTAATCATTGCCGTTGGGCGCCGGCACGTTCTGAATGAAGTGCGCGACCTTGTTGGTCTTCGTGTCGATCACGTCCAAGCCTTGCGGCATCGACACATAGACCATGCCGTTCGAGCGGTCGTAGGTGACGATATCGCCGTGGCCTTTTTGGCCTTGCAGCGCGATGGTTCCGACCTGCTCGAACTTATAGCCGGCCGCCATCGCCGGCGCGGCGAGCACCGCCGTCGACGTCAACAGTGCCGCGAACACAAATCCTCGACGCATTTCTTCATCCTCCCTCTAGCAAGTGCTCGGTCTTTTCAGCACGCTCGGGGCAATTGCCCCGGCCATGGCCCGATCAGCCGACCGATTTGAGCAGATCCGGTCGTTGTTAGTTACGGCCGACGCCGCAGCGGGCCGGCGCAAAGGCACCTCGGCTCGCGCACGCGGCAAACCGTTTCTCCGGTTGTTGATGCTTTCGGTTTCCCCTCCTGCCGCAAGCCGATGGCTCGCGGTTTTTTCTTACTTTTTGCCGTCAGCCCCAACAATCTGGGGCACAATTTTGGCATACCGTATCCCAGAAAAACGACCTCGCAAGCTAATTTTTTGTTAGGCGGCGGTGGCTCGCGAGGGTGCCAGCAGCGCCTGCCCGCATCTCGGTCGGCCGGTCACGACAACGACCTCAAACTCTTGTGGATAATGCGTCGGCGCCGATTGCCACGCGCAAGGATTCGGCGGGTTTGCAGCTAGGGCACCGCCACTGACCTTCGCCTGTCCTTCTTGCGTTCGGGGATATGGGCTGTTCAACTATTGGCATACCAAGAGCGGGATGAACCTGCCGGGTATGAGCAAAGGCGAACCACACACAAGGGGAAGAACATGGCCAGAAGTGCGCCCAATCGTTGGGGACAGTTG
>DASQHO010000081.1:0-85547 GCA_035632055.1 Allostellaceae bacterium | reverse complement strand
CTATCTGGTGCGCTGGATGCGCGGTTTTGCCGACGCGGAAGAAGCGTGACATGAACCCCTCGCCGCGCGTCGTTGCTTTGTTCTGGGCGGCTGTCCTCGTCGTGATCCTCTATGCGATCAACCGCCTGGGATCGGTGCTAGTGCCATTCGTCGCAGGCTTCGGCATCGCCTATTTCCTGGCGCCGCTGGTCAACTGGCTCGAGAGCTGGCGGCTGTCGCGCAATCTTGCGGCGCTCGCGGTACTCCTCGTCTTCCTGCTGGTGATTGCGCTTATCGTTCTGATGCTGGCGCCGCTGGTCGAAGCGCAGGTGAGCGAGCTGGCGCGTGTCGCGCCAACGGCAATGGATCAGGGCCGCCATGCGATCCAGCAGTTGTTGCAAGTTGCACAAGAGCGACTGTCGCCCGCCGACGTCGACAAGTTGCGTGGCATGATCGGCGACTGGTCCTCGGCCGTGCTCGGCTGGGCGGCAACTGTCGCGAAGGATGTTCTTGGCAGTGGAGTCGCGCTCGCCAACCTGCTGTCGCTCGTGTTCATCACGCCGCTGGTGGCGTTCTACCTGATGCGCGACTGGCACGGCTTCATCGCGCATATCGAAAACTGGATTCCGCGCCAGCACATCGCCACCGTGCGCGAACAGGCGGCGATGGTGAATCAAATGCTGGCGGGATTCATCCGCGGCCAGATTATCGTCGGTTTCATTCTCGCGGTCTGGTACGCGGTCACGCTCACGGTCGTCGGGACCAATTTCGCGATCGTCATCGGCCTGCTCATCGGCATCCTGTCGTTCATTCCAATCATCGGCAGCGCCATCGGTTTCGTGCTGGCGATGGGCCTGACGCTTGTGCAGACCCCAACCTGGGCGGCGGCCGGCAGCGTTTTGGTGATCTTCGCAATCGGGCAGGTCGTCGAGGCCAATTTCCTGTCGCCCAAGCTGGTAGGCGACCGTGTCAACCTGCATCCGCTGTGGGTGATTTTTGCGCTGCTGGCCTTCGGCAAGCTGTTCGGCTTCCTCGGCGTGTTGCTGGCGTTGCCGGCGGCGGCGGTGGTCGGCGTACTCGTGCGCTTCGGCATGAGCCGCTATCTGCAGAGCCCGTTCTACGATTCACGCCCGGCCGCGCCGCGCAAGCGGGGGTAACGTGGCGCAGCTGCCGCTCGATCTCGGTCATTTGCCGGCGCTGGGCCGGGAAGATTTCCTGGTCGCCGCCTCCAACGAAGCTGCGGTGAAATGGCTCGAACGCTGGCCGGATTGGTCACGGCCGGCGTTGGCGCTTTACGGTTCGCCGGGCTCAGGCAAGACGCATCTGGCGCATGTCTTCGCCGCCCGCGTGCGTGCGACCGGCGCCGGTACGGCCTTCATCGATCCGACCGCGCTCGATATTGCGGCCGTTCCGGATCTTGTCGGCGGTGCGCGCGCCGTCGTCGTCGATGATGCGGCGCATGCGCCCGAACAGGCGTTGCTTCATCTGCACAATCTGGTTGCTGAGCGGCGCGGACACTTGCTGATCGTCGCGCCAGAGCCGCCGTCGCGCTGGCCGATCGCGCTGGCGGATCTGCGGTCGCGCCTGCTGGCGGCGCCGGCGGTGGCGCTCAATCCGCCCGACGATGCGTTGCTGGGCGCGGTGCTGGTGAAACTCTTCGCCGACCGGCAGGTGACGGTCGCCGCCGACGTGATCGCCTATCTCGTTGCGCGGATCGAGCGTTCATTCGCGGCCGCGCGCGCAGCGGTGGCGGCACTCGACGCGGCAGCGCTGGCCGAGAAGCGGCCGATCACTGCACCCTTCGCCCGCCGGGTCCTGCAGCTTTAGCGCTTTGCCAGCACGCTGGGCACGAGGATGGCCATCACGCGCGCACCGCCGCGTTCCAGCGCCGACCACGGCAAATTGACTTCAAAGCGCGCGAGGCCGGCCGTTGGAAAATCCTGGGTCAGGCGCGCCATCAATGGGCCCGTGGGTTGATCCGACAATAGCACCGCAAGCTCCTGCAAGCCGGGATTGTGGGCGACCAGCATGACCGAGCGTACGCTGTCAGGAATGCGCCGGAGGCGTTGGAGCAGCTGTTTGGCGTCGGCAAGATAGAGCGCCTCCTCGTAGACGATATCGGGTGGCGGTTTCAGCCCCGGCAGAACGATGTCGAGGGTTTCGCGCGTGCGGGCCGAGTCCGAGCACAGGACCAGCGATGGCGCAATGTGACGTTCGGCGATCGCACCGGCGATCGTACGGGCGCTATCGCGGCCCGCATCGCTTAGGGCTCGGGCGCGGTCGCCATCGGCGTGCTGGGCCACGGCCTTGGCATGCCGCAGAAGAAAAAGCGTGCTCAACTGCTTGCTCCGCACCGCAATAAGATGTTCACATAGGGTTTATAAACTTGCGGCATGGAGCGGGAAATGGCGGTCAGGCCGGAGGCGCAAGCGCGCTCGGCGGGCGCACCGGCGGGTAAGCGTTCGCCCGACCGGTTCATCAACCGCGAGCTGTCGTGGCTTGCCTTCAATGAGCGTGTCCTCGCCGAAGCCGACAATCGCCGCTATCCCCCGCTGGAGCGTCTGCGCTTCCTGTCGATCTCGGCGAACAACCTCGACGAGTTCTACATGGTGCGCGTCGCCGGACTCAAGGGCCAGGTCCAGGCCGGCATCGCGACGCCCAGCCAGGACGGCTTGACACCCGCGCAACAGTTGGTCGCGATCAATCGCCGCGCCGGCAAGCTGATGCAGGACCAGCAAGTGACTTGGCGGGCCCTGCGCCAGGAGATGATCGAGCACGGCGTCGCCGTCGTCGGTCCCGAAGAGCTGACCGCTTCGGACCGTACCTTCGTGCGCGAACGGTTCATGGCAGAGATCTTTCCGGTGTTAACACCACTGGCGATCGATCCGGCGCATCCGTTTCCGTTCGTCGCCAATCTCGGCTTCGGCTTGGTGCTCGAGCTCGCGCGCAAAAGCGATGGCAATCGCATGCAGGCGCTCATCCTGATTCCGCCGTCGATTGCGCGGTTCGTCCGGCTGCCGGGCAAGGAAATCCGCTTCATCCCGGTTGAGCAGGTGATTGGCGAATTCCTCGATCAGCTTTTTCCCGGTTTCGCCGTGGTTGGCAAGGGCGTGTTCCGCGTTTTGCGCGATAGCGAAGTCGAAATCGAGGAAGAGGCCGAGGACTTGGTGCGGCTGTTCGAAAGCGCCTTGAAGCGGCGCCGGCGCGGCCACGTCATCTATCTCGGCGTCGAGGCTGCGATGCCCGAAGAGCTGCGCCGCTTTCTCATCGAACGACTCGATGCCTCGGCCGACGACGTATTTCCGCTCGATGGCATTCTCGGCCTTGCAGACACCAAGCAGCTGATCATCGACGAACGTCCAGATCTCGTCTTCACGCCGTACAACCCGCGATTTCCCGAGCGCATCCGCGATTTCGGCGGCGATTGCTTCGCAGCAATCCGGCAAAAGGACATCATCGTCCATCACCCCTATGAGAGTTTCGACGTCGTGGTGCAATTCGTGCGCCAGGCGGCACACGATCCGGCGGTCGTTGCCATCAAGCAGACGCTCTATCGCACCAGTGACGACAGCCCGATCGTCCGCGCCCTGATTGAAGCCGCCGAAGCCGGCAAGTCCGTCACGGCGCTGGTCGAGTTGAAGGCCCGTTTCGATGAGGAGCGCAACATCCGCTGGGCGCGCGACCTGGAGCGGGCCGGCGTGCAGGTAGTTTACGGCTTCATCCAGCTCAAGACCCACTGCAAGGTCTCGCTGGTAGCGCGGCGCGAGAGCGGCGACATGCGCCTCTATGTCCACTACGGAACCGGGAACTACCATCCGTATACCGCCAAGGTTTACACCGACCTCAGCTTCTTCACCTGTGATCCGGCGCTGTGCCGTGACGCGCAACAGCTGTTCAACTACATGACCGGCTATGCGACGCCGGCCAAGCTCGAGAAGATTGCGATCGCGCCGATCAACCTCCGCCAGCGCCTGACCCAGTTGATCGATGGCGAAATCGCGCACGCCCGCGCCGGCCGGCCGGCGCTGATCTGGGCGAAGCTGAATTCGCTGGTGGATCCGGCGTTGATCGACCGTCTCTACGCCGCCTCGCAGGAAGGGGTGAAGATCGATCTGATCGTCCGCGGCATCTGCTGCCTGCGGCCCGGCGTCAAGGGTCTGTCCGAGAACATCCGCGTCAAAAGCATCATCGGCCGCTTCCTCGAGCATGGTCGAATCGTGTGCTTCGGCAACGGCAAGGCGCTGCCGTCGCACGACGCGCTGGTGTTCATTTCGTCCGCGGATTGGATGCCGCGCAATTTCGATTGGCGAGTCGAGGCGCTGGTGCCGATCGAGAACGAAACCGTGCATCGACAGGTCATGGTCGAGATCATGCAGACCTCGTTGAAGGACGAAGCGCAAAGCTGGTGGCTCAAGCCGGATGGTGTTTACGAGCGGGCGAGTGTTGATTCTCATGCGCCGAGCGCGCATACATATTTCATGACCAATCCGAGCCTCTCCGGTCGTGGCAGTGCCCTGCAGCAACGTGCGCGGCCGTCGCCACGGTTGGTGGCCGAACGGGGTGACTCCTGAGAATGGCGCCGCGTTTTGCCGCGGCGGCAGAAGGAGCCGTCCGGCGTGACGCAGTCGCGGTCGTCGATATCGGCTCGAATTCTCTCCGTCTCGTCGTTTTCGACGGGCTGAAGCGCCCGGCGCAAACGCTGTTCAACGAAAAAGTCCTTTGCGGCCTCGGCCGTAGTCTCAACAAGACCGGCAAGCTCGATGCCGAAGGCGCCGAGATGGCGCGCACCAATATGCAGCGCTTCGTGGCGTTGGCGCGTACGCTCGGCGCCACGCGATTCGACGTGCTGGCGACAGCGGCGGTGCGTGATGCGGCAGACGGCCCAGCCTTCGTCCAAGAAATCGAGAAGCGCTACAATTTGCGCGTCCGCGTTCTGTCGGGTGAGGAAGAGGGAAGGCTGTCGGCTATGGGCGTGCTGGCGGGCATGCCCGACGCGGGTGGCATCGTCGGCGATTTGGGCGGCGGCTCGATCGAGTTGATCGAAATCGGTAAAGGCGCTGTCGGCCGCGCCGCAACCTTACCGCTCGGACCGCTGCGGCTGGCCGATCTGGCCGACGACGACAAGAAGCTCAAGGACGTCATCGATCGGCTTTTGGCGACGGTGCCGTGGCTGACCGCCGCCGATGGCGGCAATTTCTACGCCGTCGGCGGCTCGTGGCGCGCCTTGGCGCGCATCCACATGGCGGAAAGCCAGTATCCGCTGCACATCATCCAGAACTATACGCTGTCGCGTGGCGAGGCCGAACGGTTCCTCGACTTTGTTGCCAAGCAGACGCGCAAATCGCTCGACGGCATCGCCGGCCTATCCAAGAAGCGGCTTGAGGTGGTGCCGCTGGCGGGGCGCGTGCTCGCGCGCATCATGAAACGGATGGACCCGAAGCGCATCGTGTTCTCGGCCTGGGGATTGCGCGAGGGTCATCATTTCAGCTTGCTGGATCCGGCTGAGCGCGCGGCCGATCCGCTGATCACCGCTTGTCTCGAAACCGCGCGCACCAATACCCGTTTCGGCGACATTGGCGACGCGCTCTTCGCCTGGATGAATCCGCTGTTTCCCAAGGAGCGGCCCGAGCAAAAGCGGCTGCGGCATGCGGCGGCGCTGCTGTCGGATATCGCCTGGAACGACCATCCCGACTACCGCGCCGAGCAGGCGGTACGGCATGCGCTTTATATGCCAGTGGCGGGCATCGATCACGCCGGCCGGGCGTTTGTCGCCGCGACGCTGCATGCGCGCTATGGCGGACGCGGCACCGTCGAACTGTTGGCGCCGCTCGAATTGCTCGACGAGTCGGAACTGCCGGAAGCGCGGATCATCGGCTTGGCGTTGCGGCTGGCGTACACGATCAGCGGTGGCGTGCCGGCCGCATTGCATGGCACGTCGGTCGCGCTGCAAGGCCATGAAATCCAGCTGTCGCTCAACGGCGATGGTGCACAGCGCTTCGGCGAAAGCGTGCAACGGCGGCTCGATGCCCTGGCCAAGGCCATGGGCCGCAAAGGCGTGATGAAACGTCCCTGAACGTTACTGGGCGGCTGCGGCCGGCGCTGCCGCAGTACGCACCAGCTTGATGCGCTTGCCGGCGGCGGTCAGCGCCAGCCGGCCGTGCTTAAGGTCAAGCGCGTCCTTGCCGAACAATTCGGCGCGCCAGCCCTGCAATGCGCGCACAGGCGCGTGATCGTCGGCCGCGATCAGTTCGAGATCCTCGCTGTCGGCGACCAGCTTGGTAGCGACGTGATTTTCCTCGCAGTGCAGCTTCAGCAGCACGCGCAGCAACTCGACCAGCGGACCAAGGCCTTGTGGCAATTCGCGGCGCGGCGCGGGATGCGGATATTCGCTTTCCGGCAGCTCAGCGACGCGAGCCACGACCGCCAGCACCTCGCTACCCAACCGGCCTTCGGCAAGCCCTTTTCCGAGGCCGCGCGTGCGCGCGAGCTCATCGGTGCTGCTCGGCGCGTGGGCGGCAATCTCAAGCAACGCTTCGTCGCGGATGATCCGGTTGCGCGGCAGATTGCGCTGTTGTGCCGCCGTCTCGCGCCAGGCCGCCAGCTCGCGCACCAATGCGAGCATCCGGCGGTTGTTGCTGCGCACCTTGAGCCGCTTCCAGGCGTCGGCCGGATCGAGCCGATAGGTCGCCGGATTGGTCAGCACCGCCATCTCTTCATCGAGCCAGCCGTGGCGGCCGCTACGGTCGAGCTGGGCGGCCAATTTCTCGTAGACCGAACGCAGATGCGTCACGTCGGCAATAGCGTATTTGAGCTGCCGGTCGGTCAGCGGCCGGTGCGACCAGTCGGTGAAGCGCGATGTTTTATCAATGTGTGCGCCCGCCAGCCGCGCTGCCAGGGTTTCATAGCTCGCCGATTCGCCGAAGCCGCAGACCATCGCCGCGACCTGGGTGTCGAAGATCGGCGCCGGCACCTTGCCGCCGGTGGCGTTATAGAAGATCTCGATGTCCTGCCGCGCGGCGTGGAAGACCTTGAGAATGGCCGGATCGGCCATCAATGCGTAAAGCGGCGCCAGGTCCATGCCCTGGGCCAGCGGATCGACCGCAACAGCGCTGGTTGGCCCCGCCAGCTGTACAAGGCACAACTGCGGCCAATACGTCTTATCGCGCATGAATTCGGTGTCGACGGTGACGTACCGGGCGCCGGCCAGGCCGTGGCAAAACGCCTCGAGCGCGGCGCGCTCGGTGATCAAAACGCTCATGCCGCTTTCATACACCGAATCGCCGGCCGCCAGAAACCGCGAAGGACGGGCGCCTTGACAAAAAGCCCGGTCCCGTGCGCTTTTCGCCTCGCTCGCGCGAAGGACGGATCGGCAGATGCATCTCTATCGGACGCATAATTGCGGCGAATTGCGCCTGGACCAGGAAGGCAAGACGGTACGGCTGTCGGGCTGGGTGCATCGTAAACGCGACCATGGCCAGCTGCTGTTCGTGGATTTGCGCGATCATTTCGGTGTGACGCAGTGCGTCATCGACGTTGCGAGTCCGCTATTCAAGCAAGCCGACGCCCTCAAGCTGGAAAGCGTCGTCACCGTCACCGGCAAGGTGGTCCGGCGCTCGCCCGAAACCATCAACCCGAAGCTGCCGACCGGCGAGGTGGAGCTGCAAATCGCCGAGCTGGCGGTTCAGTCCGAGGCCGAGCCGCTGCCGTTCCCAGTCAATGCGGAAGCCGAGTACCCCGAGGACATGCGCCTCAAGTACCGGTTTCTCGATCTGCGACGCGAAACCGTGCACGCGAACATCATCCTGCGCGCACATGTCATCGCCTCGATCCGTCGCCGCATGATCGCGGCTGGCTTTACCGAGTTCCAGACGCCGATCCTGACCGCATCGTCGCCCGAGGGCGCGCGCGACTATTTGGTGCCAAGCCGGCTCCATCCCGGTGAGTTTTACGCCTTGCCGCAGGCGCCGCAGCAGTTCAAGCAGCTGCTTATGGTGGCGGGTTTCGACCGCTACTTCCAGATCGCGCCATGTTTTCGCGACGAGGCGAGCCGCGCCGATCGCTCGCCAGGCGAATTCTATCAGCTCGACTTCGAGATGAGCTTCGTCTCCCAGGACGATGTCTTCGCCGCGATCGAGCCAGTGCTAGCCGGCGTGTTCGAGGAATTCGCCAAAGGCCGCGCCGTAAGCAAACCGCCGTTCCGGCGCATCGCCTTCGACGAGGCGCTTGCCAAGTACGGCACCGACAAGCCCGACCTGCGCAATCCGATCACCATGTCGGACGTGACCGAAACCTTCCGCGGTTCTGGCTTCAAGCTGTTTGCCGGTATCGTCGCGAAAGACCCGGCGGCGCGGATTTGGGCAATTCCTGCGCCCGGCGGTGGCAATCGCGCGTTTTGCGACCGGATGAATTCCTGGGCACAGGGCGAGGGCCAGCCCGGCATGGGCTACATCTTCTTCCGCGGCACCGAAGGCGCCGGCCCGATTGCCACCAATCTCGGGCCGGAGCGCACCGAGGGCCTGCGGACGCAGCTCGGCCTGAAGGACGGCGACGCGGTGTTCTTTGTTGCCGGCCAGCCGGCGATTTTCCGGCCTTTTGCCGCCGCGGCGCGGCTCAAACTCGGCCGTGACCTCAATCTGACCCGCGATGGCGTCTTCGAATTCTGCTGGATCGTCGATTTCCCGATGTACGAGCGCAACGAGGAGACCGGCAAGATCGAGTTCTCGCACAATCCGTTCTCGATGCCGCAAGGCGGCCTCGCCGCGCTCGAGAGCCAGGATCCGCTCACGATCAAGGCGTTCCAATACGACATCGTCTGCAACGGCGTCGAATTGTCGTCGGGCGCAATCCGCAATCATCGGCCGGACATCATGTACAAGGCGTTTGCGATTGCCGGTTACAGCGCCGCCGCCGTCGAAAGCCGTTTCGGCGGCATGCTCAACGCGTTCAAGTTCGGCGCGCCGCCGCACGGCGGCTCGGCGCCGGGCATCGACCGCATTGTCATGTTGCTGGCCGATACGCCAAACATTCGCGAAATCGTCGCCTTTCCGATGAATCAGCAAGCGCAGGACCTGTTGATGCAAGCGCCGGCGCCGGTGCCACCCGAACGGTTGCGTGAATTGCACATCCGGGTCGTCTTGCCGCCCGAAAAAGAAGCGAAAAAGCCTGGTTGAGCCGACTTTGGTGCGGTGGAGGGGATGTGCGCCGCCGTGCTAGCCTAATCACAGGACGGGATTTTGATCGGATTGCCGTGGGCACACGAGCCGACAGACACGACGCAATAACACGGCATGGCGGGGCACTGCTTATGCTCGCGGCGGTGGTCGTCGCCGCGGCTCCTGCATCGGCCGCCAACATCGCCATCGATCCGCACGAGGCGCTCTATAACCTGACGCTCGAATCCGCCAAATCGGCGAGCGGCGTCGTCGGCGCCAACGGCGCGATGTTCTATAAATGGGGCGAGACGTGCGACGGCTGGACGCTCGAGCAGCGGTTCCATCTGCGCATTTCCTATGCCGAAGAGGACGCGACCGACATCAGCTCGACCGTCGTCACCTTTGAGTCGAAGGATGGTTTGCGCTATCGCTTCAACGAGCGCCGTCTGCGCAACGGTGAGGTCGACGCTGAAATTCGCGGCGAGGCGCATCTCAACGGACCAGGCAAGGGTGGTGTCGCGGAATTCACCAAGCCCGAGGCCGCGACGATGACTCTGAAACCTGGCGTTCTATTCCCGACGGCGCACACGCTGGCACTGATCGCCGCCGCCCAGGCGCATCAACAATTCATCTCGCGCTATGTCTTCGACGGGTCCGACGTCGAGAACGCCGGACAGGTTTCCGCCTTTATCGGCAGCGCGCTGCCGCCGCCCGGTCCCAAGGCGGTCAAGCCACTCAGCGATCCGTTGCTGCAGCACGCCGGCTGGCCGATCCGCCTGGCGTTTTTCCCGGCCAGCGACAGCAATGCCGCGGACCAGACCGAGCCCGATTACGAGCTCAGCATGCGGCTGCTGGAAAACGGGGTCACCCAGGATATGAAGCTCGATTACAGCGACTATGTGATCGCCGCTACCCTCAGCGACATCAAGCCGCTGGCGCGTCCAGGCTGCTAGATCGCAGCGTACCGGAATAGTTACCAAATATTAATGTCTGTGAACGTATGAAGCGTTTGGGCGACATGCGGCAACCGGCGATAGGGCGGGAACTCCCGATCCCGCCCGTATAATCTTTTAACCACTTATCCCTAGGATACGGATCTGCCGGGCTTTGGAACGCGCAGCGAGCGTGGACAGGAACATCAATATGGGCAGCAAGCGGGTCCTCATCGTCGAAGACAACGACCTCAATATGAAGCTCTTCCACGATCTGCTGGAAGCGCACGGCTATGACATTCTGCAAACCAAGGATGGCATGGAGGCGCTGAAGCTGGCGCGCCAGCACCATCCGGACCTGATATTGATGGATATCCAGTTGCCCGAGGTGTCCGGCCTCGAGGTCACCAAATGGATCAAGGAAGACGAAGAACTGCGCGCCATCCCGGTGATCGCGGTGACCGCCTTCGCAATGAAGGGCGACGAAGAGAAGATCCGCGAAGGCGGATGCGAGGCGTACATCGCCAAACCGATCTCGGTCGCCAATTTCCTCCAGACTGTCGCCCGTTTCCTGAATTGAGTAACTCGGCATGTCCGCCCGCATCCTGGTCGTCGACGACGTCGATGTGAACGTCAAGCTCCTCGAAGCCAAGCTGGCGAGCGAGTACTTCAACGTGCTTGCCGCCAACGACGGCGAAAGCGCGTTGCGCATTGCTCAAGAAGAGCGGCCCGATCTTATTCTGCTCGACGTCATGATGCCGCGCATGGACGGATTCGAAGTCTGCCGCCGGCTCAAGGCGGATGCGCGTCCCGCCGACATCCCAGTGGTGATGGTGACCGCGCTGACCGAAGCCGCGGACCGCGTCCGCGGACTCGAGGCCGGCGCCGACGACTTCCTCTCCAAGCCGGTCAACGATATCGCGCTCTTCGCGCGTGTCCGCTCGCTCGTGCGGCTGCGCCGCATGATGGAGGAATGGCGGCATCGCGAAGAAGTCTACGATCAATTCAACGCTCTCTTCGACAAGGCATCGCCGGCCGAAGATCGCGGTCCGGCGCGCATCCTGTTGTGGGAGGAGAACAGCTTTTCCGGCGCCCGTATCGCCGAGCTCCTGGCGCCGGTGGCGAGCGAAGTCATTCGCCCGACGAGCGCCGAAGAGCTCATCCACGGTTGCGATCATTCGATCGAGCTCGTCATTCTTTCGCTCGCCGGGAAGGTCGACGCCTTGCGTCTCGTCTCGCAGCTACGCGCGCAAGAACAGAGCCGCATGGTACCCATCCTGCTCATCGCCGATCCATCGGAATTGCCGCGGCTCGCCAAAGGTCTGGATCTTGGCGCCACCGATTATCTCGTCCGGCCGCTCGATCGTAACGAACTGATCGCTCGGGCGCGCACCGGTATCCGCCGCAAGCGGGTACAGGACCGGCTGCAAGAAAATTATCAGAAGAGCCTGTCATTGGCTCTGACCGATGGCCTGACTGGGCTTTACAATCGCCGCTACCTGTCGGCGCACCTTGAAAGCCTGCTGCCGAATGTGACAGACGGCTCCAAAGGGCCAGGGCTGCTGATGTTCGATATCGACTTCTTCAAGCGAGTCAATGATACCTACGGGCATGCAGCGGGCGATGCGGTATTGCGCGAAGTTTCCGCCCGTGTTGCGCGCAATGTACGGGCTTTCGATCTTGTGTCGCGCTATGGCGGCGAGGAATTCGTCGTCGTCTTGCCGGAGACCCCGCTGCCCGTCGCCGTCGTGGTTGCGGAGCGTCTGCGCGCAGTCGTCGTGGAAAAGCCGATCGTGGTCAGCGAAGGAACGGAAATCAGCGTTTCGATCAGCGTCGGCGTCGCCGTAACGCACGACGCTGGCGAGACCGCGGCCTCGTTAATGCGCCGCGCCGACGAGGCGCTGTACGCGGCCAAGGCGCACGGCCGGAACTGCGTGATGACCTTTCCAGCGGACGCAGCCATGGCCAACGGCGCCGCTGCCTGACGACAATCGGCCCGAACGCTCGATAACGAAAAGCCGCATCCGGGGATGCGGCTTTTTTCATTGGCGCGAAAACCGCCAGCCTATTTGATCTTCGATTCCTTGAAGACGACGTGCTTTTTCGCGATCGGGTCGTACTTCTTGAGCGCGAGCTTCTCGGTCTTGATGCCGCGCGGGTTCTTGTGCGTGACATAAAAGAACCCGGTGTCCGCGCTGCTGACGAGCTTAACGATAATTGAGCCGCCCTTGGCCATGGCGTCGATCCGCGAAAGAATGGATGAAGGGCCGGACCATAGCGCCGCCGGGGCCCCATTTCAAGCCGGCTGGTGCGTCGGAATGGCAGGAAAATGGCCAATATCAGAGTGGTGCAAGGACGGCTCGAAATCACGACCGCGGGCCAGGGGTTTTACGAGCTGACGGCGCAAGCGGCGGCATGGGTCGCTGAACAGGGAATCGGTACCGGTTTACTGACGCTGTTCATTCGGCATAGCTCGGCTTCGCTGCTGATTCAGGAAAACGCCGCCCCCGAGGTTCGCGCCGATTTGGCGGATTTCCTCGCCGGGCTGGCTCCCGAGGATCCCGCGCGCTGGCGGCACGACGACGAGGGCGCGGATGACATGCCGGCCCATGCGCGCGCCGCTTTGCTGCCGGTTCAGCTCTCCATACCCGTCGCGCATGGTCGGATGCTGCTCGGTACCTGGCAGGGGATTTACGTGCTCGAGCACCGGCGGCAAGCGCATCGGCGTGAGATCGTCCTCCATTTGACCGGCGAGTAATGGGCGCACACAGCAAACGATAGGACGATTGACTCATGGCTGCCGCTGGGGAACCTTCGCCAGCCACGGCGCGTCCGCCGTGTGACGGCAGGGTCCTAATGTGCAGGCGACGGATCGGTGTCGCTGGCCAACAGGTATCCCGATGACCATGGCGAACTCGTGAAACAGTTGATTGTGACCGCCGATGATTTTGGTTTGGCGCCTGCGGTGAACGAGGCCGTGGAGGAAGCGCACCGCCACGGTATTCTGTCGGCGGCAAGCCTCATGGTCACGGCACCGGCAGCTACCGATGCCGTTGCTCGCGCTAGGCGTCTGCCGCGGCTCGGCGTCGGACTTCATCTGGTGCTGGTCGATGGCCAGCCGGCGCTGCCGCCCGAGCAAATTCCCGATCTTGTCGGACCCGATGGCCGATTTCCGACGAACGTAACGATGGCCGGAATCAACATCTTTTGTCGGCCTCGCGCGCGCACGCAGCTCGAACGCGAGATCCGCGCCCAGCTCGAACTGTTTCACAAGACCGGTCTCGCACTCGATCACGTCAATTCGCATCATCATTTTCACGTTCATCCAACCATCGCCGCGACGCTGGTTCGCCTCGCGCCGGAATACGGCATCAGGGCCGTGCGTGTGCCGATTGAGCAGCCAATTGAAAGTTGGCGGGCCACCGGCGACCGCCTGGCCAGGCGCGGGCTCGCCTGGGCTAGCCAGGCGCCTTGGGCGAAATCGCTGCGTCGGCGGCTCGATCGCGCCGGCATCCGCTTCAACGATCGTGTCCTTGGCTTGAGCGATACCGGCGACATGCGGAGCGAGCGTGTCGCCCGCTATCTTTCCAATCTGCCGGAGGGCGTGTCGGAACTCTATGTGCACGCCGCGGTCGACCGGTGGAGCGGGCCTGGCTCCTGGCCGCAGAATTATGCCTGCCGCGGCGAATTCGAAGCGCTCGTCGACACCGCGGTCGTTGCAATCCTCCGACAGGCTGATGTCCGCCCGGTTACGTTCGCCGCGTTAACGCCGTAGACGTTAGGAACACGTCGTTCGCGGTCACGCAGCTGAATTTGGCGTGCCCGCTAATCCGCCGCTGCCGGCGCTTCGGGCCCGCGTGCCGGTTTGCCCGTCAACAGCGGAAGCGACAGCAGGGTCAGGCCGGCGACCACGATGAAAATGCTGCGCGGATGCGCCTGGTCCATCAACCAGCCGAACAGCAGCGGCGCGGCGATGCCGGCGAAATTGAAGCCGGTCGAAACGAAGCCGAAGACCTTGCCAAACGAGCCCGGCGGCGTCGCCGCGCGCACGATCATGTCGCGCGACGGCTGGATGACGCCATTGAGGAAGCCACTGAGCGCCATCACCAAAACCAGAATACCGGCACCCATGTCGATCAGGCCGACGAGCAGGATCAGCGCGCCGCTGCCGATGAAACCGGCGCCGGCAACAAATTCATGGCGGCGGGCGCGCGTCGCGACATAGCCACCAGCCAGAACACCAATGGCGTTGCACAGCAAATAGGCCGATAGCACGAAGTTCGCCGTCGCGATCGGCGTGCCGTAAAGCGCACCCAGCGCCACGATCGAGAATCCGCTGATGCCGCCGGTTGCCATCGACAGAATAACGAAGAACGCGACGTTGCGAATGATCGGCGGCGAGAACAGCAGGCGCCAGCCGGTTTTATGGTCCACGCCGACAGGCGGCGCAGCTTGGCGCGGCGCAGCGATAGGTTCAGGCAATACGTCGCCGCCAAGCCACAGGATCAGCGCCATACCGAAGCCGAAGACCGAGGCGCCGATGAAGGCGCCGTGCCATCCCCACAGTTTGGCCAGGAAGAGCATCGTGATCGGCGCGATCGCGGTGCCGAACGTGCCGAAGAACGTGTGGATCGAGAACGCCTGGCCGATACGTCGGCCCGGAATCGAATGCGACAGGATCGAGTAGTCGGCAGGATGGTAGGTGGTGTTGGCCAAGCCCATCAGCGCCATGCCGCCGACCAGCGCCCAATAGGAAGTTATCGAGCCGGCGACGATGACGCCGACACCGCTCAACATCAGTCCGCCGATCAGCAACCGGCGCGCGCCGAACCGGTCAGCGAGAAATCCGGCCGGCGGCTGGAACACCAGCGAGACGACGTTGAAGGCGGCGATGGCGATGCCGAGCTCGGCGTAGCTCACTCCATATTCCGCGCGTACGAGTGCGAACAGCGGTGGCAACACCAGCATGTAGACGTGGCTGACAAAATGCGCGCCGCTGACGAGGCCGATGATCTTCGCATCGCGCGATCGCGTCAGCCGCGCGGCGGTATCGGTGAGCTGCACCATGGAAGCCGCTATCTACCACGCGCTTGAGCGCGGCAGGAGGCTCGCCGAAGCATGTGTGTCATGCGGCAGTGGCCGGACGGCGCCGCATTTTATGCGGCTTTTTCGGCGTCTGGCTGCTTCGGCGGCGCGGCCTCGGCAAAGGCCGGCATCGCCATACAGGAATCGTAGATGCGTACCGCGCGCCGATAAGGCTCGAGCTTGACCTTGAACATGCGTGCCGGAAACACCTGGGTCACAAGGCAGATATCGGCCAGCGTCGGCGTGTCGCCGTGGCAGAACCGGCCACTTTCGGTGTGTTCGGCAAGCAGGATTTCCATCGCCTCAAGCCCGAGCGTGAGCCAGTGCTGGATCCATGCCAGTTTCTGGTCTTCGGAAATCTTGAGCGTGCCCGTGAGATAGTTGCGCACCCGCGGCACGATCAGCGGATGGGAATCTGCCACGTTGATAAGGGCGAGGCCCCGTACCCACGCGCGCGCCGACGGATCCCGCGGTAGCAACGGCGGATTGGGATGGGTCTCCTCGAGATATTCGAGGATCGCCATCGATTGGAATAATTTGCGATCGCCGTCGAACAAGGTCGGCACAACGGCTTGCGGATTAAGTCTCTTATAGCCGGCTGCATGTTGGTCGCCGTGCTCGAGATGCAGGAACGTATCCTCGCGCTTGAGGCCCTTGATATTGAGGGCGATGCGGACACGAAAGCTCGCTTGCGAGCGATAGTAGGTGAACAGCTTCATTGTCATAGCGGTTCCTCCCGGCTGCGAGGCTCGCACGCCGCGGCAGTTTCCCGCAACCGGCTGCGTGTGTAGCATCGCGGCATTGTGAACCGCGGAGGCTCGCATGGGGCTTTTCGACCTGACGGGTAAGGTTGCCGTCGTAACCGGCAGCACCCGCGGTATTGGCCGTGCGATCGCGGAAGAAATGGCACGCGCCGGCGCTCGCGTCGTCGTCTCGGGGCGCAAGCAAGACGTCTGCGACACGGTTGCTGCCGAAATCCGTCAGGCCGGCGGCGACGTTGTCGGGATCGCTTGCCACATCGGCGACAAGTCCCAGGTCGAGACACTGGTGGCTAAAGCGCACGCCGCCTTCGGCCGGATTGATATCCTGGTGCTGAACGCGGCGACCAATCCGGCTTACGGTCCCTTGGCCGAAGTCAGAGATGAGGCATTCGACAAGACGATGGCGGTCAACGTCCGCAGCCAGCTTTGGCTGTGCGCCTTGGTGCTGCCCGAAATGGCGGCGCGCAGGGACGGCGCCATCGTCTTCATGGCCAGCATCGGCGGTTTTCGCGGCTCGCGCAATCTTGGCGCCTACGCCATTTCCAAGGCGGCGATCATGCAGACCGCACGCAGCCTGGCCGGCGAATGGAGTCCGCACAATATCCGCATCAACTCTGTCGCGCCGGGCCTGATCCGCACCGATTTTTCGCGCGCGCTGATCGAGAACAAAGAGGTGCTCGCGCGCCGCTTGGCAACCACGCCGCTTGGTCGCGTCGGCGAGCCGATCGATGTTGCCGGCGCCGTAATTCTCCTCGCTTCCGACGCCGGCCGGTTCATCACCGGTCAATGCATCGTCGTCGACGGCGGCGCCATGATCGCCGGCTAACCGATGGAATTCGCAGCGGTTTTGCCGCTTGCTTCGCATTCGAACTAATTCAATAATCTTGCACGAATAAAAAATCGAGGGGAGGGGCGCCGTGACACGACAATCCGGGTTCCTTATGGGCATTGGCGCCGGCGCAGTGGCGGTGGCCGCGATGCTCGTTGCGACGCCGGTGCGCGCCGCCGAGCCCTACGAGATCAACGTCATCCTGCCGCTGACGGGACCGGCGGCGTTTCTTGGCAAGGGCGAGGAAACCTCGCTGCAGCTCGCCGAAAAGGCGATGAACGCCAGCGGCGGCCTTCACGGCCAGCCGGTGAAGTTCGTCATTCAGGATGACGGCACCAGTCCGCAAACCGGAGTGCAACTGGCGAACACCGTGATCGCGAAAAAGCCCGCGGTCTTGCTGGGTTCGTCGTTGGTCGCCATCTGCCGTGCCATGGGGCCGCTGATGGCGGATGGGCCGGTCAATTACTGCTTTTCGCCCGGTGTTCATCCCGAAGCCGGCAGCTACGTCTTCACTGCAAGTGTCTCGACGCTCGATCTGGCACACTCGCTGCTGCGGTATTATCGGCTCAGAGGCTGGAAGAAACTCGCGCTCATGTTCAGCTCCGACGCCACCGGCCAGGATGCCGAGAACGGCATTAAATCGGTTCTCGCCAACGCCGATTTCAAGGACGTGCAGGTCGTCGACACCGAGCACTTCAACACGACCGATTTGAGCGTGACGGCGCAAATTGCGCACATCAAGGCGTCGGGCGCGCAAGCAATGGTGGCGTGGACAACCGGTTCGCCGATCGCCACGATCTTCCGCGGCATCCAGCAGGAAGGACTGGATATTCCGGTCGCGACCACCGACGGCAACATGACCTATGCGCAGATGACGCAGTACAAAGATTTCCTGCCGAAGCAGCTCTACATTCCGGCCGCGCAATGGGTGGTCAGCGATCCGGATTTGTTGGCGCCGGCGCTGCGCAAGCCGCACGAGATTTTCTACAAGTCGTTCGAGGCCGCTGGCGTGAAACCCGACATTGCTTCGGAGCTCGCTTGGGACGCTGCCTGGATCGTCGTCGATTCGCTGCGGCAGCTCGGTCCCAACGCGACAGCGAAACAGCTGCGCGACCACATGACGAAGCTTCGCGGTTTCGCCGGCGTCAACGGCGTCTACGACTTTACCAAGACGCCGCAGCGCGGGCTCGACGTCGGCGATTCGGTGGTGACGCGCTGGACGTCCGACAAGGCGACTTGGGAAGTCGTCAGCAAACCGGCGGGCGTTCCGCTGCTTTAGCGCGTTTGGGGCAGGTATGCTGCCCGTAGCATGAACCTCGCCATTCAGATCGTCATTGGCGGGCTGCTGCAAGGCGCGGTTTTTGCCGTCATCGCCTTGGGCTTCTCGCTCGTGTTCCGTGTCACCGGCGTGCTCAATTTGTCGCAAGGCGCGTTCTGTGTGGTCGGCGCGCTGGTGATGTACACGATCCAAGTGACTTGGGGCTGGCCGACGCCAATTGCCGCGGTGGCGGCGTCGCTGGCGACGGCGGCGTTCGGCGTCGCGCTCGGTGCGCTCTGTTTCGTGCCGGCGGTGCCGCGGCTGCCGGTCAGCTCGATGTTGATCCTGACGGCGGGCCTGCTGACGTTGCTGCAGGGCGTTCTGCTGATCGGCTGGTCGAGCCAGCCCTATGCTTTACCGCCGTTTTCGGGCGAAGCGCCGGTGGTGCTGTGGGGCGTGCGGGTCCCGACTCAGGGCTTCTGGATCGCGGGCATCACCATCGCCATCGTCGTCGCCATGTGGTTCCTGGTCCAACGGACCACATTAGGCACCGCCTTGCGCGCTTGCGCCGAGAACCGCATTGCGGCACGCCTGATGGGCATCGACGTGCCGCGGATGACGTTGCTCAGCTTCGGGCTGGCGGTGTTGATCGCCGCAATCAGCGGCATCGCCGTGGCGCCGATCACGTCGCTCGAATTCGATACCGGCGGGTTCTTCACTAATTTCGGCTTCATCGCCGTCGCGATCGGCGGATTGGGCTCGTTCCTCGGCTCCGTTGCCGGCGGTTTGTTTCTCGGCGTCGCCGAACAGCTCGCTGCCGGCTATGTCTCGTCACTTTTCGCCAATGCATTGGCATTGGCGCTGTTGCTGATGGTGCTGTTATGGCGGCCGAACGGCCTATTCGGCAGCGGCACGGTCCGGCGCACCGACGTGCGTGACGAGCAGCGCATCTATCACGCGATCGTCCGCGTTCAGGGCAAGGGCGGGCTGATGTTCGGCATTGCTGCCGTCGCCTTGGTTCTGGTGCTGCCGCTGCTGTTCTCGAGCGCCGGCATTCTGAGCTCGCTGGTGATCACCGGCATTCTTTACATCTCGGTGCTCGGTCTCGATGTCCTGATGGGCTATGCCGGCCAGGTCAGCCTCGGCCAGGCCGGTTTCATGGCGATCGGCGGCTACACCGCATCCGTCCTGGCGGTGACTTATGGCGTGTCGCCCTTGTGGGGAACCTTGGCGGGGATCGTACTGTCGGTGGCAGCAGCAGGGGCGCTGTCGTTCGTCACCTTGCGTTTGCGCGGACATTATCTGGCGCTCGCTACGTTGGCGTTCGGTTTGCTGATCGATTCCCTGACCGTCGGCATGGTCGACACGACCGGCGGTCCATCAGGCCTGGCGGGCATTCCGGCATTCAGTGTCGGCAGCATCGTGTTCGCCAGTCCGGTCGCGATGTATTACCTGGTCGCCGGCATCGTGATCGTCTTGGTCTTTGCGCTCTATGGCGCCATGCGTTCGGGTTTCGGCCGGGCACTTATCGCGATACGCACCGACCAAACCGCGGCGGCGGCACTCGGCGTCAATGTGGTGCGTTACAAGCTCGCGGCCTTCTTGATCAGCGCCGCGCTCGGCTCCCTGTCCGGAAGCCTCTATGCATTTTATTTCCATTTCCTCGCACCCGAAATGGTCGCCACGCCGCGCTCGTTCGAGATGATCGCCATGCTGGTGGCCGGTGGCGAAGGTACGCTGGTGGGCTCCGTTCTCGGCGTCGCGCTGCTGACGCTGTTGCCGACCGTGTTCCAGCCGTTCGCACTCTATAAGACGTTGGCCGAAGGCCTCCTGCTGGTGTTGTGCTTCATGTGGCTACCCGAAGGTATGTTCGGCTTTGCCACGGTGCAGCTGGCGCGTCGGCTCCGCCGGCGTACGTTGTCTGCCGCTGGCGCCAAAAAGGCAGTGCCATGACCGACGCGGCGCTCACGATCAAAGGCCTGTCCAAGAGCTTCGGCGGTGTCATGGCGATTGCGGACGTGTCGCTGACCGTGCCGGATGGCAGCCTTACGGCCGTGATCGGGCCCAATGGTGCCGGCAAGACGACGCTGTTCAATCTGGTGACCAATCTCTATCCCGCCGACAGCGGCGCGATCGAGTTCCACGGACGCTCGATCCGCGGCCGCGCGCCGGGCGAGATCGCACGTCTCGGACTGATCCGCACGTTCCAGTCCGCACGCATCTTTCCGGGCATGACGACGCGCGAGAATGCGCTGGCCGGCGCACACATGCATCTCGGCGCTCCGACCTGGAAGCACATGCTCTGGCTCAAGAACGCGCGGCGCGAGGAGCAGGTGCTCGCCGCCAAGGTCGACCGGCTGCTCGACCTCGTTGGGTTGGCGGTTTTTCGTGATGCCGCTGCGACGGACTTGCCGATGGGCGCACAAAAGATGCTTGAGGTCGTGCGCGCGTTGATGGCGGAGCCGCGATTGCTGCTGCTCGATGAGCCGGCGGCGGGCCTCAACGACGCCGAGACCGCGGATTTGGCGGAGCTGCTGCGCGCGGTGCGCGACAGCGGCGTCACGGTCATCGTCGTCGAACACAATATGTCGCTGGTAATGGGCGTTGCCGATCAGGTTGTCGTCCTCGATGCCGGCTCGATCGTGGCATCCGGATCGCCGCGCGAGATCCAACAGGACAAGCGCGTCATCGCCGCTTATGTCGGCGCGGAGGCATGATGCTGGAGCTGGTGCGCGTCTCCACCGGTTACGAAACCGCGAATGTCATTCACGACATCGACCTGACGGTGGCGCCGGGCGAGATTGTCGCGTTGGTCGGCGCCAACGGTGCCGGCAAATCCACTTTGGTCAAGGCCATCTCCGGGCTGCTGACGTTGCGCGCAGGCAGAATCACGCTCGGCGGCAAACAGATTGACCGGCTTGATGCGCGGGCGCGGGTGCTCGCGGGCGTGTCGCTGGTGCCAGAGGGCCGCCAGATCTTCAGCGGCCTGACCGTGCTCGAAAATTTGCGGCTCGGCGCTTACGCGCGGCGCAACGGCCTTGACGAGACCGCCATGAATCAGCGGATTAGCCGCGTCTGTGAACGATTTCCCGTGCTGCTTCAACGGCTTAAGGAGCAGGCTGGCAACCTGTCGGGCGGTCAGCAGCAGATGCTGGCGATCGCCCGCGGCCTGATGGCCGCGCCGCGCATCCTGGTGCTCGATGAGCCATCGCTCGGCTTGGCGCCGGTGCTGGTGACCGAGATATTCCGGTTGGTCGCCAGCTTGCGCTCCGAGGGCCGCGCGATCCTGCTGTCGGAACAGAACGCGCGGCTGTCGCTGGCGATCGCGGATCGCGGCTATGTCATCGAGAACGGCCGCGTGATGCTCACGGGTACCGGCAAGGATTTGCTGCACAATCCTGAGGTCGCCGAACGCTATCTCGGCGTCGGCAAGGGCGTCAATGTCGCCGATGCGTCGCGCCACCAGCAGATGGTGCAGCGGCTGAAGGAAATCTTCGCGCGCTAATCATTCGACCGCGGTTTTCGCCCGCTTTAGTCGCGCGAGAATAGCGTCGAGGCTCGCGCGCCATTCGGACTGCGGCGCAGTCTTGAGCGCGGGATTGTCGGCGACGCGATCGGCGAGCCAGTCGTGCCGCTGGGCGGTCGCCAGGGTCATCAGCGGCTCGATGCCCGCAGCCGCCACGGTTTCGGCGCTCTCGCGCATCTCAGCGGCGCGTCGGCGGCCATGTTCGAGCACCCGCGAAATTAGATAGCCTGCCTGCTTCTCCCAATCGAGGCTGGGGAAGGTTTCGTCGAGCGAGGCAATCACCTTATCCTCGACGCCATATTGCCGTGCCGCCAGGAAGCCTTCGACTGCCAGCGCCTCGATGCCCTTGATAAAGACGCTGCGGCACATCTTGATGGCGCTGGCCTGGCCGACGGCCTCGGCCACGGCTGTCATGCGGAATCCGGATGGGTTGAGGATTTCGGCGAGCGCCGCGGCGTGTTTGCCGCCCAAGAGCATCGGCACCTTGATGCCGTAAGGCGCCACCGGCGCCATCACCGCCGCCTCGACATAATCGGCGCCGGATTTTTCGACCAGCGCCTCGTCGCCACGCTTGGTTTCGGGCGAAACCGAATTGATGTCGAGGAAGAATTGGCCCGGTTTCAAATAACCGCCGGCCTCGCGCGCGACATCCGCGGCCGATGTCGCGGTCACCGCCGAAATCACGACCAGGGCGTCGTTGGCGGCCTTAGCCGCCGTGGCAGCAGGCTCGGCTTTGAGGGCGCGGGCCTTTTCGATCATCGCAGCGCCGGAGGCCGCATCGAACAGGATGTCATAGACCGCGACACTGTGCCGTCCGGTGGCCATCAGCTCGCGCGCGAACAGCGAGCCGACTTCCCCGAAACCGATGAGCGCGATCCTGTTTGTGTTACTCGTCATGCCCGTCACGCTTGGCCAAAACCATAGAGTTGCGCCGGATTGTCAATCAGAAGCTTGCGGCGATGAGTTTCATCCGGCGCGATCAGTGGCACAAGATCGATGAGATCGCCGTCGTTGGGCATGTGCCTGGCGATGTTGGGATGCGGCCAATCGGTGCCCCACAGCACGCGATCGGGAGCGGCTTTGACGAGCGCCTGGGCGAACGGCACCGCGTCCGTGAAGGGTGGTCCCGCGGTCGAGACGCGTTCCGAGCCACAGACCTTGACCCAGGCGGTTTCAAGCTTCATCAGCTCGAGCAAAGCCTTGAACGCGGGCTGGTCGAGGCCGTCACTGGCTCTGACCCGGCCCATATGGTCGATAACGAACGGCACCGGCAAAACGCGGATCGTCGGCGAGAGTTCGGCGATGTCCTTGGCGTCAAGATGCAGCACGAGATGCCAGCCCAAATCCTTGAGCCGCGCCACCGTCCGCTCGAAGAGCTTCGGATCGGGTCGGCCGCCCAGATGCTGGACGAAGTTGAAACGCACGCCGCGGATGCCGTTCTCGTGCAGCGCACGGAACGCACGGTCGTCGAACCTCTCGTCGACGATGGCGATGCCTTTGTAGCGTCCATCACTGGCGGCAATCGCGTCAAGTGTCGCGCGATTGTCGGCGCCGTGGCAGCTGGCCTGCACGATCACCGCGCGTGAGACGCCAAGAAACCGGTGCATCGCCGCCAGCGTCTCCTTCGGTGCATCGGGCGGCGTATAAGCACGGTCGGCGGCATAGGGAAAATTCCATACCGGGCCGAAGACGTGGCAATGCGCGTCGCATGCGCCCGCGGGCAGCACGAATTTAGGCTTCTTTGGCACTGGATCGGGGGGGCGACACGCCGGCAAAAGGGGACCTCCAATAAGCGCAACGGAACTGTCGGGTGTCGGGCGAGGTCGATCGCCGATGCATCAGCGGTTTGCCCAGATCGCGTTTCGCAGCACATTTCGAACTCTAGAACTTCTATAGCGCGCACGTATACATTTCGCGGACGAGCGCCGCTTCCGGCTCTGCTCCGGTTGCTCGGCTGCCGAGGTGCCGCGCGCGGCGAAGGGCGTGCTACGTACGCGCTTATGCCATTGAACGCGGCGAGCACCTTGCATTTCGCAACGATATCACGGAGTTTGCTTGGTCGGGCGGCCGGGCCGAACGCGTTTTGTGCGAGGCACGCTATTGCCGCGTGCCCTCTTCGCTCATCGGCCGAAAGAATCAGGGCTTCGACCCATCGATTGGGCGTTGGCTGGGTACCGGACTGCGCGACCGGGCCGATGGCTTCCTCGGCGAACTACGCCTCAAACGCACCGGTCCCATCCATCCGCATATTATGGCTTTGTCACTGGTCATCGGCATAAGCACCGCACCAGTCGCCTAATCGCGCCCATCAGTTGTTGATTCGGCTAATTCTTGAAGTGTGGCTCGAGCTTCTCGGGCAAAGTGTGGCGCCTGCGATGGCGCGGTGAACCCTCATTATTTGGGATGTGTTTTCGCGATCGATCATTCGCATGGGCCGGCGTCCGACGCGGCCATCAAGGTAGAACTCTGCCGTATTTCGGCAGACGAGTTAACATAGTCGGCGATTGTGGTCGGGCTGACCAAAATTTCGCGCGCGATAAAATAAATAATGGCGACTTCAATTTTCACCTCGATCCGCGCGACCCCCGATAGGTGTAACTCTTGTCGGGTCCGCTGGAACGGCCCATTCTGACCCCCGAGCGTCTGGGGGAGGGGTCGCTGTGAAATGAAACCGGAGGGCTATGCTAGGACCAAGTTGCGCTGCGTTGAATGTGGCGCCGACGCGTTGGTTGATCGCGAAGGCACGCTGCATTGCCAGAGATGTGGTACCAGCTTCGCGATAGTCGACGGCGTGTCGATTCTACTTCGGCGGGACAACGAGATGTTTAGCCCTGAAGGTGCTGCGGATACGGCGCGGAGTGGGTTTAATCCCTCGGTCAGGTGGATTGCCAAGCTGCTACCGGAGCCTACGTACCAGGACCCAGCTCCGCACCAAATCGTGGATTTGGGGATCTCGGCGCTCGAGGGCCTACGGAGGCTTTGTTTGGTCATAGGCGGCGGTGAGAATCCCAAAATCTGGTCTATCGCAACCGCTGCGTTCGACGAAGTCGTAATCTCGGATGTAGTAAGGCAACCCGAGACTGATCTGGTCTGCGACGGCCATGACATCCCCTTCTTGGACAACGCTATCGACATGGTCGTGGCCACTGCCGTTCTGGAGCACGTTCTGGATCCGGTCCGCGTGGTTGAGGAAATCGGACGCGTCCTGCGGCCGGGTGGCGTGGTTGTCGCGACGACCGCCTTCATAGAGCAGGTTCATATGGGGGCGTACGATTTTGAACGCTTCACCGACTTGGGGCACCGCTGGCTGTTCCGTAACTTCAAAGAGGTTCAGCGAGGCAGCATGGGTGGGCCCGCGTCAGCACTACTTTGGAGTATCGAATATTTCTGCCGCTCGTTGTGCCCATCATACAAGACTGCGCTGTTTGCGTCCGGTCTGGTACGTGCAACGTTGTTTTGGGTGAAGTACTTCGATATTTTGATGCGTAGAGGACCGGGTGCTCTCGATGCAGCCGCCGAATACTATTTCATAGGATCAAATTGCAAAGCGCCGGTTATCGGACCAGCGGAGCTGCTCCGCCAATATCGCGGTATCAAACGGCCGCGAGCACAAGCACGATGATTGTGGAGAGTGAAAGTCATGGAAGTGGAAAACGCCGCTACGTAGTCCGTTAACTAATGACGCTGACTTTTTTTCTTAGTCGCAGCGCGGCCGGGCCCCCGGAATAATTAGCCGGTGGCGAGCGCGGCGCAGATTACAAACGAGTCCTCCAAATGGCGGCTACCGCGCATTAGAAGGCGCGCTGGTAGTAACCGGTCACAATTGATTTCGCCGCTTACTTACAGGGAATATGCGCCAAAAAGTCGAATGCGAAAATACGCGCTCGGTGCGTCACGACACGACCGCTGTCCTCTCAATATCACAAGCAGCGTTCGACCGGATTTCACTCGGCTGTGTCCATGACTTTGGTTCCGCGCTGAAGAGTGCGGCACCAATTAGAAACCAGAAGGTCCGCTGGTACATCAGGTCATGCACTTGAGACATCACGCCGAACGCGAGGAGCGAAAGGACAAGAAGGATACGGGCGCTATCAGCGTGACCTTTGAGCGATTCCCGGATTTCGCGGTGAAGAACAGAGACGTAGGGAACCGCAAACATCAGAAAACCAACAAATCCAGTTTCCGCCAACAGCCACAGCGGCGTCGAATGGATGATGAGGAATTTGCCTTGTGTTTTTTCGGCAGCAAAAACGAAGGCGCCGAGGCCACCACCAAATAATGGATGTGCGAGGAACATTTTGATTGCGTCAACGAGGCCCATCCACCGATCGTTATTAAACACATAAGCGGAATCACCTTCCGTTAGTTGTCGATTGACGTATCCAATATACTTGTTGATGCTCGCGGACGCGTGGTCACCATTGGTAATGAGCACCATCAGGTGTCCAATCGACGCGATGGCGAGTACGCCAATAACGGCGTAGGCAACGGGCACCAACAGGGATCGCCAGTTGATGTAGCCGAGCATAAAAGCGGCGACGCAAACAACAACGCATGTACCCTCGGCAGCGCGCGAGGCGGAAAAATAAAGCGCCATGTAGGTGAGCGTTAAAGAAAGACGTTGCCGCCAACCAGACAGTCGGAGCGCAATGATGGCGGCGAGCACGAGTAAAAGCTGAAAGCCGAATGCATTCGGATTTTGGGCAAACCCTTCAATGCGATACGCGAGCAAGTTGGGTGGAATGTCCGCTCCTAACGCGACGGCAACGAGCAGCGATAATACAAGCGCGACGACCGCTAACCCGGCGGCAGCAAACGTTCGCAGCAAGATCTGAGTGCTTTCGCCGCCTTTTTGCATTGCCAGCAGCGCACCGGTTCCCGCATAGGCCAGCAGAACCAACCAGCCAAAGAGGCGATTGGTTGATGCCCAGGCGGTCCAGCCGTCGACGAACCAACCGTGCAGGAACGCGAGCACAATCACCAGACTCATAAGCCCGGTCATGAGGCCGGAATTCGGCACACGACTTGACCGCATTCGCGCCGGGCTCGATAGCATCTGACGAACAAAGAGTGCGCCGCCAAAGAGCACGACGGAATCGGCAAGATTGACATCAAGTTGGCCGGCGCCTACCGGAACGTGGATTTGAAAGAAAACCGCAGACGCGACGAAGAGCGGAATGCACCAATTGAGAAAGACGCTGTGTGTCGCACCTGTTTGCGACCCGATTTGTTGTACATTCCTCGCCGGGGCGAACTTGGTAAGCGCTGAACTCACCAGAGCCAGCATCGCCATGATCAAGATCGACGAGAAGCCGATGAGCAATGCGATGACGAGCGATGTCGAATACGGTACGCCGATGGCGCCCAGCGCATAGACGGCACTGACTTCACGCAAGCCCCAGCCGGCGAGGCTCACCGGGATGCTTGCCGCGAACATCACAAGAGTCGTTGCTGCCACGAGATTGATAAACCCGACGGAATGCACAAGGCCTATGGCTGCAACGATGTATGCGGCCATGGTCGTCAACTGGATTAACAGGCTGACAAGCGAAGTCCGGAAATAGATCGTGGTCGCATCGACCCAAGCGACATTCTCGAGCGCACGCTTTGCACCGGTTCCCCAACCAAATATCGCGCCAGCGGTGCCGACAATCGCAATTCCCGCGAGGATCTTGAGGAGCTCCTCGCCGCCCCCAGCAAGATCGAGCGTGATATGGCCGAACAAATAGAAAGTGCCGATCAGCGCAAGGGCGAGGGAGATCGCGGCGGCAACGACGCGCTCATATCCGGTGATAATGATGGTCGTCGGCATGGACACGCCGACCTTCGAAAACACGGCGCTTCGGGCAATGGTCTGCCCGATGACCTGGAAAAAAAAGCTGCCCGCAAGCTGGCCCAAGGCCGTTGCGGCAAAGGCATCCCTAAAATGGACTGGATGATGCAAATCGCGGGCAAGCAACTGGAGCCGCACACAAGCAAGCAAATTGCCGAGCGTGAGCGCGAGCAGGACGACCGCCAAAGTCGACAATTGCAGGCCGGCCGCTGTCTTCCACAGCTGATCGAGATCGAAACGGCTAAAGGCCACTGCAAGTGCGCTAATCGTGACGACAATTGGCAACCCGTGCTGCGCAATTTTGAGGAGCGCGGATTGGCGGGAAATCGGCTTGCGCCTTGAACCGGATGCATCGGGCACCACGAAGGCATCACCTCCATAGGCCGATGCCGACCTGTTAAGCGGCCCGGGCTTATCTGTACGGTCGTACGCCGAGGTACCCCAGCTTGTATCTAGCGCGGAATTGATTTGAGCGGTCGCGAGTGCCGGTTTTTCGAATTCGAAACCAAGGCCAATGGGGTCCTGGGCTTTGCGGGATTCTGAATCATCGCCGGTACGTTCCACACCCGTGCCGAAGCGCTGCCATATCGCTTCATAGCGCGCGATCGCGGCTGAAAGGTCGTGATGCTGCTCGATACGTTCACGCGCCGCTTTGCCAAGCCGAAGACGGAGGGGCTGATCTTCCGTCAGCTTTACAATAGCTTCAGCCAACGCTGAGGCGTTGCGCGGCGGCACGACAAGCCCGGTCTGGTCGATGATCGATTTGGCATCGCCAACGTCGGTTGCAATGCAAGGCACGCCGACCGCCATTGCCTCGGCCACCACGTTGGGAAACCCTTCGCCGTATGCCGATGAAAGTACTGCGATATCGAGCGCCGCGTTCAAACCCGCCGGGTCGTCGCATTCGCCGATAAGGTGAACCGGCGCTCCAACCGATGCTGCTAAGCTTGCCAAGTCTTGATCATTTTGTGTGACACCACGTCCGGCAAACACGAATTCCAAATTCGGCTGGTGACGCGCGGCCGCAGCGGCCGCGTGCAGCATGCCCTCGTGATCCTTCATCGGATCGCGCCGTGCGACCATGCCAACAAGGACGGCGCCGCCTTTTACCCCGAGATGCTGCCGCCAACGGATTCGGGCGTCAGTGTTGGGATAGAAAACGGCGGTGTCGATGCCGTTCGGCACGAACTCCCATTGCCGCGCGCGATAGCCTAGATGCGTATGCCATCGGCGTCCGGCTTCGGAATTCACCATGACCAAGTCCGGCAGGGACGAGAGCCAGACGAGGAGCCGCACGACAATCCGCGTCGACCACCGATATCGTGACAGATCCATGTTCGAGCAGCGGAGGTTCCACACGATGGGATATCCCGTCAACTTTGCGGCGATGAGCCCGATCAAATCGGCATGGTAAAGCCACGTTTGAATAACAATCGGCCGTTCGCGCCGAATGATTTTGACTAGGCCAAATATTCCCCGGAGCGACGGTAGGTAACGCCACATGCCGAGTGAAAGGACCTCGGCCCCAGCATCACGGAGCGCTGGAACCAAGGTGCCGTCGTGAGAGAGCGATACCACGACGTGACGATACCGAGTCGACGCTGTGACGAGGCGCAACAGCATGCGTTCGGCGCCGCCCGCTCCTAATTCGGTGATGACGTGGACGATCGCGGGTTTCATCGGTGTGCTTCGCGGCAACCTAATCCGAGGTACATAAACGGGCGCATACGCGCGAATGTTGCGCTAAGCGACCCGGTTTTCACCATTGGTGGCGACCATATCACTTAAAATTCGAGGATTCGATGTTCGGCAACGGCTGCATCAACGCAGACGGCGCAATACGAGAATCAGAGAAAATTGCCAACGGAGCATACCTCCCCCGGAACACTATGATTGCGAAGTTTCTGCTGGCCGCATGACAAAAAGATGGCAAGAACTGCCCAGTATTTTTGCCAACCGGGCGCGTCGCTCCAGCGATATCCGTGGCCCGAACACCATCGAGCCCGTATAGAACAGACCCATTGGCTTGTCGTACAGCAACGCGAATCCATTGCGGCGGAAATTTTTGCGCCACCAACGGGGATGGAACAGCCAAAGCTCAGCAAGCCCAAAACCGCGCTCGCCATGTCGGGGTTGCAGTAACGCGACTCCGCTGGCACGCACTGCCTCGTACCAGGCCCGGCCGACGCTGCGCGGGTCGTCGGAGGCTGGCAACATCCGGCGCAGAGCCGCGCCGAGATAGATCAACGCGCTTACGGACGAGGCGATGGTTGACCAGAAACGCCAAGTGTGTGTCGGTAGAACATGAATAGCGACGCCATCCGGTTTCAACACGCGCCGGATCTCGGTGTGAAGACCAGCAAGATCGCGCACATGCTCCAGAGCGTTCGATGAGAACACCACGTCAAAGCTTCGTTCTGGAAATCGAATGTGGGCACCATCGTAGTCGATGACCGGAAAGACACGAGCGCTCGCATATGCCGAGTTGGAAACCTCAATGGCGGTCACATCGAAACCACGCCGCTGCAATTCCAACGCTTGCTGTCCGGTTCCCGCGCCAATCTCGAGAACACGTGCGCGTCGCGGAATATGCGGCGCGATTTCCGCAATTTCGGCGGCACGTATGACGTTGAGCTGCTCAATGGAGAACATCGCGGGTTCGGGCTCTTTGACATATTGTCACCCGGAACGGGAAGCTCGCCAACAGGCATGAATTACCTAACGACAAAGGGAGCGCGCATGCCGGCGATCGGATTCGGCACCTGGTCTTTGCGCGGATGGCGCGGACGACGTGCTATCGACCGAGCGTTAGGCCTCGGCTATCGCCATATCGATACCGCGCAGCTTTATGAAAACGAAGGTGACGTTGGCCGGGCAATGCGTTCCAGCGGCGTCGATCGCGGAGAAGTCTTCCTCGTGACTAAGCTGCGTCGTGAAAACCTCGGAGCTGACGCGGTTCGCCGATCGGCCGATGAAAGCTTGCGGCAACTAGCCACCGACTACGTCGATTTGCTGCTGATCCACTGGCCAAACAACGCAATTCCGTTAGCGGAGACATTGGAAGCAATGTCTCAGTTGCGCGAAGTCGGCAAGGCGCGTTTTATCGGTGTATGCAATTTCGGCAGCAAGTCGCTGGCTGAAGCTGTGGAAACGTGTCACGCCAATCTTTTATGCGATCAGGTCGAATATCACCCGTTTCTGTCGCAGGCGTTTGTGCGCGATGCAGCGCGGCGTTTGGGCATGATCGTCGTGGCATATTCGCCGCTTGCCCGTGGTCGTGTCGAAGGCGATCCGACAATCCGCGCCCTCGCTGCCAAATACGGTAAAACACCGGCGCAGATCGCGTTGCGTTGGCTCATCGAACAGCACAATGTTGCGGCAATCCCGAAAGCGCGGTCGGCGGCACACGCCGCGGAAAATCTGGCGGTATTCGATTTTACGCTGGCGGCCGAAGATCGCATCGAGATCGACCGTCTGGGGCAAGTTCGTAATCGGATTCAGGAGCGTGAGTCCGATATGCCCGAGTGGGATCCAGCATAGCGCCTATGACCTCGCATCCAATCAAATAGCGCATCCCAGCCGGCCAGTGCGTTTTGCAGCGAATAGCGCTTCAGTACGTCGGGGGCGCGTGCGGCGAAGGTTGCGCGTAGCGCGTCGTCTCCCATCAGGCGCACCATTGCCGATGCGAGTAGGTCGACGTCGCCAGGCGGCACCACCAGCCCGTCGTATTCATGACGGATGATCGATCGCGGGCCGCCCGCGTCGGTTGCGATTGCCGGCAAGCCGCAAGCCATGGCCTCGGCCAAGACAAGGCTAAATCCTTCGATATATGATGAAACGACGAATATGTCGCCTGAGCGCAATGCGACCGTCGGCTCGGTCAATGCGCCGGGGAGCTCGACACGACCAGAGAGCCCCAGTTCTTGCAATAGCCCTTCGAGTTGCGAGCGCTGCGGACCCTCGCCAAAGATATAAAGGTGCCAATCAGGAAAGCGACTGGTGTTAACGGCGTAGGCACGCAACAGCAGGTCAAAACCCTTCTCTTGGACAAGGCGCCCGAGCCCAATTATTGCGGGCCGTTTCAGTTTCATTGGCTCGACAGCGGGAGGCGGCACGACAGGGTTCGAAACTGCAACCACTTTTTGACCGAACGACTGCCGCAGGAACGCTGCCGCCTCATTCGTTTGAGCGACAATTGCGCCGGCAAAGGGGTAAACGAAACGCGCGAAGCGTCGACCCCAGTTCGCTGTATAGCGGCTGTTTTCTGCGCCGGCTGGGTCGGTGTTCTCCCACACCGCGACCTTCATGCCGGTTCCGAGCAAGGCAAGCACGGTCATGACATTTGTTTGGTCGATGAACGAAAGGACAAAGTCGGGCCGGGTGCTGGAGATCTCTTTACGAAGGATGCGCAGCCGCTTCAGATTGTTCCAAAGGCCACGCCAAGGGCTTCCATAGCTGTCGGCAACAAGATTGAGCGGTCTGCGAATGACTGCGGAATGGATCGGAAAAACTGAATCGCCGCCGTCAAAGGTCAGAATGTTTATCGCCCAGCGACGTTCTGCCCAGGCGGCTGTCAAGTTCGACACGACGCGCGCCGCTCCGCCGGCGGTAAGCGTCGGAATCACAATCGTAATGTGCTGCGGCGGCGCTGGCGACATCGCGACAGGCATATCGGCAGAGTCGTCGGTGGTCAATCACGGCGGGATTTCACATGCCAGGGGCGCATGGTAGGTTCCCCTGTTGCCATGCCGAGAGTTCGCGCGCCCCGCCTGATAGGACAAATGTTTACGCGCGAACGCCCAACATGAAAATCATTCTCTTATGCCAGTCGCTGGTTGTCGGCGGCACGCAGCGCCAGGTCGCGCTGCTTGCGCCCGCCCTCAAGCTACGCGGTCACGACGTTTCGGTGGCGGTTTTCTATGGCGGCGGTCCATTCGCGTCGGCTGTAGCGGCATCTGGCATAACGATCCATGACCTGAAAAAAAACGGACGATGGGATGTGTTCGGTTTTTTGCTCCGGTTGCGCCGTCTCATGGTCCGTGAGCGCGCTGATGTGCTTTACGCGTTTCTGCCGGTCGCCAATATCGTTTCAGCGATCGTCAAGCAGTTCGTTCGTCCGGCACCGCGTGTCGTCTTTGGCGTGCGTTCCGCACGCATGGTTACTGCCGAATACGATTGGTTGACCGGGTTGCAATACCGCGTCGAGACGCTTTTTTCGGGCGTGGCCGATGGCGTCATCGTCAATTCGAGAAATGGACTGTCCGACATCGCCTCCCGCGGCTTTCGTGGCGTTCCTGCGGCCGCTATACCGAATGGGATCGATACCGAGCGGTTTGCGCCTGATCCTGTGGCGCGCACTCGGGTTCGTGGCGAATGGGGTGTTCAGGAAAACGAGACGCTTGTCGGCCATATCGCGCGCTTCGACCCAATGAAGGGGCACCACATCTTTTTTGCGGCTGCTCAACAGCTGGCAAATGATCGCTCGTGGCGTTTCGTTTGTATCGGTATCGATGACGACAAGATTCCGCAGGCGCGGGCTCTAGCTGAGCAATTTGGCGTTGCACAGCGTGTGATCTTTGCCAAGACGCGCGCGGATATGGGAGCGTGCATAAACGCTTTCGATATCGTCTGCCAGGCGTCGCGCTTTGGGGAGGGGTTTCCCAATGCTGTCGCTGAGGCAATGGCATGCGGCGTGCCATGTGTTGTCACCGATGTTGGCGATGCAGGCGTTATTGTCGGTGACCTCGGCGCGATTGTGCCGCCAGGCGATGTCGCCGCGCTGGCTAAGGGGTTTGTTGATCTTCGCGAACGGCTCGAGGCGGGTTCTATCCGAGCGGCAGATTTGCGACGTTCGATCGTCGAACGCTTTGGCGTCGAAAGTATTGCTGTCGCTACCGAGCGCGCATTGCAGACGATCGTCGGTTAAGTGCGGCGGAAGACGAATTCGTTACAGCCGTGACCGCGGCCGACGGTTTTCGACCGCAAGAGAGTAAATCCGCGCATTGCGAAGAACGCGACGATCGCGTCGGGCGTTGCAACTTCAAATGGCCAGCCGCCAACCCAGTCGACGACGTCGCGCCAGGGCGACATTCCGCGCTCGCGACGATAGTCGCGCCATGTCGAAAAACCGCGGCCGGCGAGGATGTCGCGTACACTGCAGGGACCCCACAATCGCAGCAAAGCCGGCCAAAGAATGACAAAGCGCATTAGCTTGGGGAGACGATTGTAAGCCCGCTTGATCGATACCCAGCGGCGACTGGCGGGGCCCTGGTCATTGTATATCGCGATCGCCAAAGTGCCGCTCGGTGCGACGGTGCCCGCGACATTGCCAAGGGCTGTCCACATGTCGCCGGTATGATGCAGGACCCCCCAGGCATAGACGATCTCAAATTGACCGAGGCCTGCGAGGTAGTTGGCGTCGAGGGCGGATCCGCGTTCAATCCGCCAGCCGGATTTGTCGGGTTTATGGCGGGCGCGCAGGCTCTCCGTGACGGCGACCGATTCGGGGTCGTAGTCGAACGACAGGACTGACGCGCCTAACCGGCGCGCTGCCAGTGAAAACAAACCACTGCCGGATCCAACATCGAGAAAACTGCGGCCCTTGAGATCCTCAACATCGAGGAGGGTACACACGGACAGTTCGGCGCGGTGGATCGCCGCCTCATCCAATTCCTTGGCATAACGTCGCCAGTTGGCCCCAAAGGCGAAGCGCCTGTTTTCCGGTGTGTCAGCGACCATGGAAATCTGATTTAAACCCATTGCGGGACAAGAGAAATTTGACTTTTTTATTATATCAGGTCATGTTCACACGGTGAACAAGCTCTCGCGATCATCTGAGACCGCGACGCCGCACGAAACCATGCTCGCGGTCTTGAATGCATTGGATGGTGGCGCTCACACCAATCAACGCAGCGTCGCGAGCCGCGCCGGCGTTGCACTCGGACTGGCGAATGCGCTGATCAAACGTTGCGTGCGCAAGGGGCTGGTCAAGATCAGTCAAGCGCCCGCACGCCGCTACGCATACTACTTGACGCCCGACGGTTTCGCCGAGAAGTCGAGATTGGTCGCGGAATATCTTTCGGTGTCACTTGATTTCTTTCGTCAGGCACGCGCGGCTTATGGCGACCTATTTGCGCTGTGTGAAGAGCGCGGGTGGCGGCGGATCGTATTGGCGGGTGATGGCGAGCTGGCGGAAATCGCTCAGCTTGCTGCGCAAGGACGTTCGGTGGAGCTGATTGTAGTCGATGACGCGAGTATGCATGGAAGCAATCGCTGGCCGGTTCTTCCCAATCTTGAAGCCGCGGGCGCGGTCGATGCGGTCATCATCACCGACACCAAACATCCACAGGCGCGTTTTGAGGCGCTGACGGCGAGGCTCGGCACGGAGCGGGTGTTGGCCCCGGAATTCCTTCAGATCACCCCGCCGCGCGGCTCGAACGCTGCCAATGCCGCACCGTGAATATGTCATATATCTCAATCAGTTAATGACATTTTCTGTGACCACCGGCCTTGACCACGAGATCGCGAATAGCGTATTGTTCACACCATGAACATGGCCGTAGAATTTGGGCCTGCGCAGACAGACAGGGATCCCAACGGGCGAGGTTGACGCTTTGAAACAATGGTATGCGGTGCGCACGCAGACGGCGGCTGAATCCAAGGCGGATGCCAACCTGCGCCACCAAGGCTTCGAGACTTTCTTGCCGCGCTTTCGCAAGCTGCGCAGCCACGCGCGCAAGGTCGAAACCGTCCTGGCGCCGGTTTTCCCACGGTATTTGTTCGTGAAGTTCGACATCAACGCACAAGCTTGGCGCTGCATCAACGGAACATTCGGTGTGACGTCTTTGGTGAGCTTTGGTCTGCTACCGAGTGCCGTGCCGTCGAATATCATCGCTGCGATCCGCGGCGACTGCGACGAGGCGGATGTCATGGATCTGCCGCAGCCGAGCTTTAAGCCCGGTCAGCCGGTGCTCATTGAGCGCGGCCCGATGGCCGATCTGGTTGGCCTTTTCGAACGGATATCGGGAGAGCGGCAGGTCGTGCTGCTCGTCGAGATGCTGGGCCGCGCGCTTCGCGTCGCGCTGCCCTTTGCTGCCGTGCGCGCTGCCTAGCCGCGGCGTGCACAAACTTTAGTTCCGCAAGCGGTCCGGTGAACAGCGATTCACCCGGACTGCGGTAGCATTGGGTGCGGCCGCACGTAAGAAAATTGTGATCCACGATGACAAAGCCGCGCCGACTGATTGTCGATACCATCCCACCTGACTTCAGCCCCGAAACGCATGTCGCCCTGGGGCCATGGTGTTTTTTTCGAGCAGAGAACATTTATCCCGAATGGGATTCGCTCGAATTCGTCGACCCATTCGCCGAAGCGGGCGCTCGCAGGGAAGCGGGCAAGGTGACGCGCGCCCTCGCGCATACGCTGCTCGACCGGCTTTGGCCAGAGATGAATCGACGACATGGCGTCAACTACAGCCGCGCGTTCTGGCGTGTCGTGCTCATCGACTGGTTGTTGCATCTGACGATGACGTGCTGGCGGATTTGGGGGCACGTCGGGGCCTTCATTGGCCGCGCCGGTGCAGAGCCGCTCGATGTCTCTCTGGTGGTTGCGACGGCGCCTTTTCGGTTCGCGACTACACAGCAATTTGTGGTCGAGACGCGGGATCCGAGTGACTTTCGGGCCTGGCTCATTAATGAAATCGTACGGCGCTTGGCCCCAGCTCATTGGCGCGTCGCCAACGATCGCAAGATTACACCGCAGCCCATCACGCTGCCGCCGTTACGGTTGCATCGGCGCCGCTCGGTCGAAAACATTGCGACTTTGGCGATGCGCGGATGGCGCTTCGCCCACGTCTGGGAACGTGCAACAGCTCTTTATGTCAATCTTTTGCCGCGCCGCAAGGCGCGCCCGGTGCCGCCACCGTTTCGTGCGCCAACAGACTTTCCGGAAGCATTCCTCAAGCTCGTCGATGAGTTGGTCGACAGCACCGAGCCCGAATGTTTGGGGTCAGGTTTCAAATCGCTCGATGCCGATGCAGCGACGCAACAATATCGTTCAGGAAGGCTTCACGTCGTCTACATGAATCCCCACAACGATCAGGAAAGCGTTCGGCGTGCGCACGCTGTTGAGGCCGGCGAGCGTGTCGTTCCGGTCCAGCATGGTGGAGTTTACGGGTGGGGTTCGCCCGATACGCAGCACGTCGAGAACGAATACGGCTACGAGGCCTTCGCCACGTGGGGATGGACCGAATATGAGGACGAAACGTCGCGTTTTGTGCCCTTGCCGTCGGCGACCTTGGGAAGCGGTTTGGGATTGCCGCGGCGGCCGAGCGAAAACTGGGTTTTCGTCAGCTCGCTAATGTTACCGCTCTATACTCGATTCGATCTCACGCCAACGCACGTCGAATATCGCCGCTGGAAAGAGCGGTTCTTTTCTGTACTGCCGTCGACGGTGACTGCAAAGCTTCTATATCGACCGTATCTTTCACCGTATTCCTTCGCCGACGTCGAATGGCTGCGCCAGTTCATCCCAAATCTCAAAACTGTCGAGGGCCGTTTGCACGATGCGATGATGGCCAGCCGGCTCACTGTCATCGATCACCCGTTCACGACTTTTCCAATCAGCATGGCGTGTGGAATTCCAACCATCGGGTATTGGCAGAAGGACGCATGGCCGCTCTCACGCCAAGCAGCGCCTCTGTTTGCCGAACTCGAAGATGCGGGAATTTTGTTTTCCAACCCTGAACAGGCGGCGGTGCAGGTTCAATCGGTATTGAACCGCGCCGAAGAGTGGTGGCGCGAACCTCGGGTCGAGCGCGCGCGGAAGCGTTGGTGCGAAAAATTCGCGCTCGCCGACAGGTTTTGGTGGTTCAGGTGGTGGCAAATCCTCGCAACGGTGTAGTTCAGTCCCATCCACAATGATTGCGCAGAAAATCATCGGATATGTGAATTTTGGCCGGCGGTGCATTCACGCACTCGCGGAAGAGAAGGGTTTATTCGCGCTATTTCTTGTTCTGTCGGTCATCGGCGCATTTACCGAAGGTATAACCGTATCGCTCGTCGTGCCGATTTTGGAAACGCAAGGCAGCGGAGGCTTCACGAATATCCCCTTGCTGGGTGACATATCGGCGTTCTTCTCCGGTTACACACCTGGACGGCGCATTGAGATCGTCGCCGTCGCATTGGCCGGCATCGTGGTTTTGCGCAATGCATTGCAGTACGCGATAGCCGTTTGCGGTTCCGTTATCCCAATACGGCTGGAACGAAAATTGAATGTGCGTAGCTTTGAATCGATGATGGCAGTCGAGATTGCGTACATCAATCAGAAGGAATTTGGTTTTCTCCTGAGTACGGCCGAAGGATGGACGCAGGCCACCGCCAGTATGTTCACCAGTTTGGCCGATGTTCTGTCCAACGGTCTCGTGGTTACGGTCTACATGGTATTGATGCTGGCCGTATCGTGGAAACTAACGATGCTCGCCACGGTGTTCCTGATCGCTGCGTCTCTTCTACTGCGTTGGATATCATCAGGTCCACTGCGCAACGCTGGCGAGCGCTTGACGACGGCGATCAGCCGCGCGAACCAGACCATGATCCAAAGCATGATGGGAATGAAGCTGGTGAGGCTAGCGACGGCGGAACCGCAAATGGTCCGTGCATACGCCGACGCAGTCGGCGAGATGGCGTCGCAACGAATACGATCGACCAGTATTTTTGCGTTGAATGGGCCGCTTCTGAGCACGATGGGGGGGCTTTTTATTGCGTTTCTGCTTTTCGCGAACGCTGCCGTTCATTCACAAGACTCTGTCGCGTGGGTGGCGCCAGTCCTTGTGTTCTTCTTCCTCATGTTTCGATTGATGACGCCAATCAGTACGATCAACACGGCACGTGCGCGGATCGTGAACAATATTCCATTCTTCGATGCGCTCGATTCGTTTTACGCAGAAGCTTCGGGACGACGGCAGCCGAATGGAGTGCGCCCGGCCGACGGCTTGCGCCGTAGTATCAGATTCGAGAACGTCGGGTTTATGTATGCAGGTGATGGCGATCGGGCGATTCACGATCTGTCGTTGACGATCGACCGCGGTAAGATGACCGCAATTGTCGGCCCGTCTGGTGCCGGTAAGACGACGTTGATCGCATTAATCGCGCGCCTTTACGATCCACAGAACGGCCGGATCACGGTTGACGATGTGGATCTACGCAATTTCGACATTCGCAGTTGGCGTCGGCGTATCGCCGTTGTGACGCAAGATACCATCATCTTCAACGACACGGCCGCGCGCAACATCGCGTTCGGTCGCGAGCATGTGGCAATCGGGGAAATACAGGCGGCAGCGCGGCTCGCTGCGGCAGACGAGTTCATCGAACAACTGCCTCAGGGGTACGATACACCGCTCGGCGACCGTGGCGTGCGACTGTCCGGTGGCCAGCAGCAGCGCATTTCGATCGCGCGAGCGATCCTGGCGAATCCAGACCTCCTTATCTTCGACGAGGCGACAAGCAATCTTGATACTTTTACGGAGCGCGCGATCCAGCGGGCAATCGAAACCCTGTCGCAAGATCGCACCGTTCTTGTTATCGCTCACCGGCTCTCAACTGTTCGTCGCGCGGATAAAGTTCTGGTCATGGAGGCTGGCCGAATTGTGGAAGAGGGCGGGCACGACGAACTCATCGCCCGTGGCGGGCGCTACCGAGACATGGTCGAGCATCAACGTCTTGACCTCGTGTCTGAAGACGGCGCCCTGGGCGCCCGGGCCCAAGCATGAGTCTCCACTCGAAGCGCATTGTCGTTACCACCGCACCCTTTGGCGTGCATGATCGTACGCCGCTCGAGCTCGCGGCAGCCGCCGGTATCGAGCTCGCGTTTAATCCGCTCGACCGGCGGCTGCAGCCGGCCGAGGTCTTGGGTGTCATCAAGGGCTTTCCGGTTGTCGTCGCCGGCACCGAGCCGATCACCGCCGAAGTCATGGCGGCTTGCCCAGAATTGAAGGCGATTTGCCGGGTCGGCATCGGACTCGACAGTGTCGACCTGATGGCCGCGCGACGGCGTGGCATTGCCGTTTCTTACACGCCCGACGGTCCTTCGGCAGCGGTTGGCGAACTTGCGATCGGTCTGATGATCGATCTATTGCGGGGCGTCAATCCAGCGGATCGCGGGCTGCGCGCCGGCGAGTGGACCCGCCATACCGGCTTGCGCCTGGCAAATGCAACTGTGGGGATTTTAGGGGTCGGTCGCATCGGCCGTCGGGTCATTCGTCATCTGCAAGGAGGGTTTCCGGGCGTGCGCATTCTCGCGAACGACCTTGCTCCCGATCAAACGCTGACTGGCGTCGAATGGGTCGACAAAGAAACGATTTATCGGAACGCGGATATCGTAAGCGTGCACGTACCGTTAACTGCCGACACCATCGATCTAATCGGTGCCCGCGAGCTCGCTTTGATGAAGCGGTCGGCGGTTTTAGTGAATACTGCGCGCGGCGGGATCGTCAACGAGATGGATCTGGCCCGTGCGCTGAGCGGCGGCATGATCAAGAGCGCCGCTATCGACGTCTTTTGCGATGAGCCGTATCGGGGCGCGCTCGCCGAATTGCCGAACGCTCTGCTAACCTGCCACATGGGTTCGATGACGGTCGATTGCCGCGCGCAGATGGAGATCGAGGCGACGCGCGAGGCCATCCGCTTTCTCAGCGGACAGAACCTATTGTCACCCGTTCCCGAAGAGGAATACGCAATTGCAGAGCGGCGCACCCGTGCTTGATCGGCGTTTCGCGGCAATGATCTTCGATTTCGACGGCGTAATCGTCGAATCGACAGAGCTAAAGACTGAAGCGTTTCGCGCGCTTTTTGCCGACCGGGCCGGCCGGATCGAGGCGATTGTCGATCTCCATCGTCGTCACGCGGGCGTCGATCGCTTCACCAAGTTCGAGATGATCTATCGCGACATCTTGCATGAGCCGCTTACGGCGTCGATCCGCCAAGATCTTGGGGTGCGATTCGCGCAACTCGTCGAGGATGCGGTAACAAACTGCCCGATGGTGCCTGGTGCCGGCGAGCTGCTCGCCACGCTCGATCGCCGGATGTCGATGGCCGTCGTTTCGTCGACGCCGCAGCGGGAGCTCGAGCGCGTCGTGGCCCGACGCGGCTTGGGGCGTTTCTTTGCGGCCGTGCGCGGCAGTCCGCCGGCGAAGAGCGAAGCCGTGCGCGCGCTGCTGGAGGAACGCGGATGGACTGCGGCGAACGTGTTGATGGTCGGCGACGCCGCTGCCGATCTCGCGGCGGCGCGCACCAACGGCGTCGCGTTTATCGGCCGGCTCACGCCCGGCGACCCATATCCGTTTTCACCGGAAGTGCCGACGGTGCGCGATTTGACGCCGCTGGCTGAATCCGCGCGGCGGCTTTACGCCACGACCCAACCACAGGCCGCGACGTCATGAAGATTCTCGTCACTGGCGGCAGCGGCTTCCTCGGCAGCCACATCGCAGACGCTTTGACCGGCGCTGGCCATCAGGCCGTGATCTTTGACCGTAAGCCGTCGCCGTGGCTTCAGTCGAACCAAACGATGATCGTCGGCGATGTGCTCGATGCGGCGGGCGTGAAACGCGCGATGGTTGGCTGCGACGCGGTCTATCACCTCGCCGCCGTTGCAGACATCAACGAGGCGATCAATCAGCCGCGCGCGGCGGTCGAGGTGAATATTCTCGGTACGCTCAACATGCTCGAGGCGGCGCAGGCGGCTGGCCTCAAGCGGTTCGTCCTCGCAAGTTCGGTCTATGTCTATTCGAACCAAGGATCTTTCTATCGCACGACCAAACAGACGTGTGAAAGTCTCGTCGTCGACTACCAGGAACGTTTTGGCCTCGAGTTTACGGTACTGCGTTTCGGCTCGCTCTATGGCCCGCGGGCGGACGGCAGCAACTACATCCATCATTTGCTGACACAGGCCATTGTCGAACGTCGGATCGATCATTACGGCACCGGCGATGAAGTGCGGGAATACATCCATGTCCTCGATGCCGCAGCGATGAGCGCCGACATATTGGCGCCAGAATTCGCGAACCAATTTATTCATCTTACCGGCCGCGAGCGGATGACGAGCCGTGACATGATGAGCATGGTACGGGAAATCCTCGGCGGCGAAATCGCGGTGACGTTCAAGGCAACCGATCTGCCCGGTCATTATTTGCAAACGCCGTACAACTACACGCCCAGGCTCGGTCGGCGCCTTGTCCGGAATACGTACATCGATCTGGGACTCGGTCTGTTAGATTATGTACGCGAGCTCGATACGCATATCGGCCTGAAGAGTAATTCGTGAAATCCTTCCTGCGCCGGCATGCGGTCGCCGTTTTGCGGTCTGCGTTGCGTTGCGGCGGCGAGCGTTGGCATCGCATCGTTACTGAGGCGCTGTCGCCCGGTGATGAGCATCTTTACCAGGTCATTGAGCGTGTTCCGACGTCACGAGGTGACGTCACCTTCTATTGCCTCGGAGACACAGCGCGCTGGCGCGCGCTGAGCCTTCTGACGAAAGAGCCTGAAACTATCGAATGGATCGACTCTTTTAGCGATGGCGACACGTTTTGGGACGTTGGCGCTAATGTCGGCGTCTATTCACTCTACGCCGCCATCAACCGGAGAATTCGGGTACTCGCATTCGAGCCCTCAGCGGCCAATTATTTCCTACTCAACCGAAACATCGAACTGAATAAGCTGGATGGCATTGTGCAGGGTTTATGCGTCGCGTTTTCGGATGATGATCGCATTGACGCTCTGAATATGTTGTCGACCGGGCTGGGAGGGGCATTATCCAGTTTTGGTGAGCCAATCGATCCATTTGGCAAGACGTTTTCTGCACGATTCAGGCAAGGTGCAATTGGCTTCTCGATTGACGCCTTTATCGATCACTTCCGACCCACTTTTCCCAATCACCTGAAGATTGACGTTGACGGTATTGAGGATCGCATTATCGCTGGTGCGCAAAGAACTCTGGCCGACGGACGCCTTAAGTCGCTCTCTATCGAACTCGATTCTGGCCGGGTTGAATACACCAACTCTGTCGTTGCGCGCGTCGAAAGGGCAGGGCTCCTTCTAATGGCACGGCGCCATAGCGATATGATCGAAAGCGGTGAGTACAAGTCGATTTTCAATTATCAGTTTCGTCGCAACGAGTGAGAGCGTTTGCCCCGATGATTGTCGCAATTCTGATTGGGCGCGAAGGCTCAACGGGCTTTCCGGGCAAGAACGTGATACCGGTGCATGGCCGCCCGCTGGTCGCTTGGCCGCTCGAATCGGCCCGGCAAGTTGCTGAAATTGAGCGCACCTATGTTTCGACCGATAGCCCGCGGATCACGGCGATTGCACGAGAATATGGCGCGCGGATCATCGAGCGCCCCGCGCAGCTCGCGACGAAAGCAGCACTCGGCGAGCATGCTTACGAGCATGCGCATCACGTGATCAGTGCCGAGCTGGCGCGCGAAGGGAAGTCTCCCGAACTTTACGTTCTGCTCATGGCAAACGCGCCGACAGTCTCGCCGGAGCAGTTACGTGAAGGCATTGCAGCGTTGCGGCTAAATCCGGACTACGATTCGGCCGTGACGGTTTCGTGCTACAACATGTGGAGCCCATTGCGGGCGCGCAAGATCGGCGCCGACGGGCTGCTGCATCCGTTTGTGCCGTTCGAAACCTTCGGCGATCCGAAGACGCTAAATTGCGATCGCGACAGTCAGGGCGACGCCTGGTTTGCCGACATGGGGGTCTCGATCGTGCGGCCGCGCAATCTCGACCGACTCGAAGATGGGTTGCTGCCACAAAAATGGATGGGGCAGAAAATCTATCCGATCAAGAACGAAGGCGGCCTCGACGTCGATTACGCCTATCAGTTGCCGCAGGCCGAGTTCTGGCTCAGGGCTTACGCGGGGCCGAAGGCGAAGCGAGCGAAAGAATCGTAAGGGCGTCGTGCGGCAAGTCGATTTCGATCGTGGTATCACCGGCAGTTTGTTCGCGCGGCTTGCGCAGGGCAACGACCGAAAAGATCAAGCGCTCATAAGGTGTTCGCGCCGTCTGCGAAGGTTTCCCCCAGTAACCGTGAATCAGAATTTTGTCCGGTTTGGGCGTTTGGCCGGACAGCCAAGCCGTCGCTTCGGCGACATTGAATACGTTGTACGGAGCCCGCTCAGCATCGGCTGGGACGGGCGTCGGCTCGAACCAAATGTATTGGAAACTGCGGTTCATATCGTGGACACCGACAGCAGTCGTCAAGCGCAAGGACACGACCAGATGACCGCCTGGTGCCACATGGTCCCAGCATGCCGCCAGGATACCTTGGGCGTCGACGTTCCAGTCGGCAACGCTGAGCGCGGTCACAAGGTCGAAAGTGCACGCAGCGAGGTCGGAACAGTTGCAAATGTCGCCGATGATGAATTCGCCTGGGACTGCCAGGTGATCAGTACCCGCGCGCGCCGTCTCGATCGCCTGACGATTGATGTCGATACCGGTGTAAGCCGCCACGGACGCGAAACGTTCGCCCAGCGCTTCGCCGAGGCCACCTGCGGCACATCCGACATCGAGCACGCGGCCGAGCGTGCCACGCTCAGCGGCAACGCGTTCGAAGATCGATTGTTCGGATGGGTAGAAATCGGCCCATCGGCGCCGATTCGCTGCGTAATACGCGGCGATTCGATCCGTTTGATAGGCGATATTCCTCGGCATGACGCCAGCTTGCCTTACCCGGTTGTCGGATGTTGCTGACTGCATCATGCCAAGCGTAACTCCTAAAGAACACCTGTTATCGATTTACCGTTCAAGCGAGCGCAATCTCGGCCGTGACGGCTTCGTCGCTCTCGATCGCAATGAGCGCGTATCACCAATCCCGCACGAGACATTTAAGTCGATGCTGGCGAGCTTGTCGGCGGCTGATTTGACGAGTTATCCGGATGCCGGGCCCTTTGTCGCGCGGCTGGCGCGCGCAGTTGGCCTCGGGGAAGACCACATCGCCGAGCTCGCTGGGTCCGATGCCGGTATACGGCGCGCTTTCATGGCCTATTTGCGGCCGGGCGACCGCGTTGTCGCGCTCAATCCGGGCTATGCCATGTACGCCCTTTACACGCGCATCTTCGAAGGTGTGCTGGAACGGATCGAATTCGGTGCAGATCGAAGCCCGGATTTGGCTGCATTGTTGGCGGCGATTAAACCGGGCGTGCGCATCGTCATCCTCGCTCATCCCGATCAACCGATGGGCGTCGCCATCGCGCCCGAAGCCTTGCGGCAGGTTGTCGAACGTGCGGCGTCGGTCGGTGCCCTGTGCATCGTCGATGAGGCCTATCATCCGTTTCATCCGGTGACAGTCGCCGACTGGGTACGGGAATTCGATCATCTGCTGGTGCTGCGCTCGTTCTCGAAATATCCGGGGTGCGCCGGCTTGCGCCTAGGCTACGCCCTTGGAAATCCGACACTCATCGACGGACTGATGGCAGTTCGTGGCGGCAACGAAGTTTCGGGCGTGTCGCTGGCGCTCGGCTGTTACCTGCTTGATCATCCCGAAATTGCCGAGGAGTTTCGCCACGCCGTCGCCGCTGGCAGGGACGTGTTGATCGCTGGTGTGACCAAGCTTGGGCTTGAGGCGCTGCCCTGCGTCACCAATTTCCAGCTGCTACGCTGCCGCGCCGGTGATGATGTGGTGGCGATTGCCACGGCGCTCGAGCGCAGGCGGTACCTGGTGAAAGCCGATTTCGATCATCCGGCGCTCGCCAATTGCATGCGCGTGTCGCTCAACGGTCCCGACGTGATGACGCCATTTGTTGCCGCATTGGCCGAGGCCGTCGCGGAGACGCGCAAACACGTCGCGCGACCCGTGGCCTGAGACTCAGGCGTGGAGGATGCCGATCAGCGTATCGCAACGTCGTGCCTGGATGAGGGCCTGGCGGTATTGTTCTTCGACCTCTTGGCCAAGAATAGCGGTGAAACGGCCCATACCGCCCGGTTTGCCGTCGCGCAGCCAGATCAGATGATTGGACAGGTCGTAGCGCTGATCGAGCGCGATCTCACCCTTACCGCCGGCGGCAGCGAAAACGTGGGTGAGCGAGCGCTCGCTGAAATACCAGCGATGCGAGACCACCCAAATGAAGCGCGCGTAGGCGGGAACCGCGTAGATCGTCGTCAATGCGTCGTTGGCGTTCGGCACTTCAAACACGATGCGTCCACCGGGCCGAAGCAGCCGAAGCAGGTGCTGCAAGAAGGCGACGGGATCGGCCAGATGCTCCATCACGTAGTAATGCAGGATCAAATCAAAGCCGCTGGCGTCGGCGGCAGCGAGCTCGTCGAGGCTTTGGTAGCAGGTAAGTCCTCGCTGGCGGACGTAATCCGAGAAGACACCGGAAGGCTCGATCCCGACGCAATCGTGACCGGAAGCGGCGAGGGGATAGAGCATGAATCCAGAGGAGCAGCCGATCTCGAGGATTCGGCTTTTCGGCCGCAGATAATCGGTCAAGTGCCCGATGCGGCGGCGACGCTGCGCCTCGTTGGCCGTGATATGGCGTTCCGGGCCGTCCCAGCCAGAATCGGCGGCGGACCGCTTTGCCATGAAGGATTCGAATTCGGCGGCGTAAAATTTCGCTTCATTTGCCGGCGACAGGCCGGGGTGGAGATAGCGAACGTCGCACGCCGCGCAGTGGAAGATCGCGCGTCCGGCGTCATCACCGTAGACCGTGGTGGTGACGACCGACTGTTCACTGGCAGCGGCGCCGCAGAGTGGGCAATTCGTCGGCGATGACATCTCGGGCGACACTAAGACATGGCCGCGCTACGGGCAATCGGTGCGCCGCGAACGGATCATGAGTCGGCAGTTGCGGGTCGCCGTGGTTGGCTGCGGTCGCGTCAGCCGTACGGCGCATTATTCGGCGATCAAGGGTAACCCGAACCTCGAGTTCGCCGCAGTCTGCGACATCGACCGCGGTCGCGCCGACGAATGGGCGCGCAAGAATAATGTCCGCGCCTATTACGATCTCGACGACATGCTCGCGAACGAGCGGCTCGATTTGGTCAGCATCAATGTGCCGAATGGACTTCACCCCAGGTTGGCGCAGAAAGCGGCAGGGCGTGGCGTCAATGTCATGGCCGAGAAGCCGTTGGGCATGCGGCTTGATGAGGTCGATGCGCTGATCGCCTATTGTAAAGGGCGGGGCGTGCGGCTGTTCACGGTGTTGCAGAACCGCTTCAACGCGACCAATCAGCTGCTCAAGCGTGCCGTAGATCGGGGCCGTTTCGGGCGATTGCTGACGCTCAACGTGACGCTGCGTTGGCATCGCGGACTCGCGTATTACCAGGAGGACAACGGCTGGCGCGGCAGCCGCGAGCTCGCTGGTGGCGTGTTCACGAACCAGGCCGTCCATTACGTCGACACGATGCAATGGCTTGCCGGTTCCGCGGCCGAAACCTGTTTCGCACGGATGGCGACAGCAATACATCCGATTGAAGTCGAGACCCATGGCAGCGCCGTGGTTACGTTCACGAACGGCGTTATCGGGAGCCTCAACCTGACCTGCATCAACTTTCCCGATGATCGCGAGGGCAGCATCACACTCTGCGGTGAGCGCGGCACGGTGCGGGTCGGCGGCAAGGCGATGAACAAGATCCTCGAGTGGGAATTCGCTACGCCCGATGCCGAGGACGATGCCGCAGCGCGTCAGGCCGATTACGAGCCCCCGACGGTTTATGGTTTCGGCCACGACGAGATGTATCGTCGCGTCGTCGCGGCGCTGTCGGGCGAAACAACAGCGGACGTGCCGGATGGGCACGAAGGGCGAAAGTCGGTCGCTTTGCTGGACGCGCTTTACCGCTCGGCACGCACCGGCGAGGTTACGCGGATCGTACCGGAGCCCGCCTGATGCGCGTTCTGGTTACCGGCGGTGCTGGCTTTATCGGTTCCGCTCTGGCGCGTCGCCTGCTGCGCGATGGACACGATGTCGCCATCGTCGACAATCTCTCGACCGGCCGGCGCGAAAATCTGCCGCGCGGTGCACGTTTCGTCGAAGCCGATCTTGCTGATCCTGCCGCGCTTGCCGCGATGCCGCCGGACCCATTCGACGCAGTCGCCCACCTGGCGGCGCAATCGTCCGGCGCCATCGGTCAGGTCGATCCGTATGCCGATATGCGTGTCAACGTCGGCGCGACGCTGTTGCTCGCGCAGTGGTGCCGGAAGCAAGGCGTGCCGCGTTTCGTGTTCACCAGTTCGATGACTGTATACGGACACGGCAATCGTGAGCCGGTCGACGAAACGTCACCGGTCTTGCCGATCAGCTATTACGGTGCCGCCAAACTCGCGGCAGAAACCTATCTGCGCCTCGCTGCTTCGGAAGGGCTGAACGTCACGTCGTTCCGGCTCTATAACGTCTATGGTCGCGGCCAGAATTTGGGCAACCTCTATCAAGGCATGGCGAGCATCTATCTCGCTTACCTGCTCAAGCGCATGCCTGTACCGGTGACCGGCCGACTCGATCGCTATCGCGATTTCGTGCATGTCGACGATGTCGTTGCGGTTCTGATGGACGCTTTGATCCGCCCGTCGACGCCATCCGCCGTCTACAATATCGGCACAGGCCACAAAACGACGGTGCGCGAAATCCTCGAACTTTTGATCAGCGCTCTCGAGTTGCCGCCCAGTCATCCGATCGAGGAGCAAGCGGGTTCGCCCAGTGACGTGTTCGGCTCGGTAGCCAATGCGCATCGCGCCAAAGCCGAGCTTGGCTGGTTGCCGCGGGTCGCACTTAACGACGGCGTCGCCGACATGGTCACCTGGGCCAAGACGCTGGCATGACGCAACAGAGCGAAGGCGTGGTGCTGCCATTTGATGAGGCCAGCAAACGCGTTTTGGCTGCGCTCGCGAGTCGTGGCGACTTCGCGGTTCTTTATTTGGGTTCGTCGTTCGCGGAGTTTACAGCGTTGTCGCAGCGTCTGCCCGAGCGTTGGTCACTGTTGCCGACCGGCGGCATGCTCAACACAGCGGCCAACGCCATGCGCGGCGCCGTCATTGATCTTGACGCGGCAGTCCTGAAATCCGGGGCATCACGTACTTGGTGGGACGCGACGCATGTCGGCGAACGCAATCCCTTGGCGTCAACACTCATGCTCAATCTGGCGCGGTTTGCCGCTCTGCGCGAAACACTCAAGCATCACGATCGCGCTTTGATCCTATGCGATGATCGCGCACTTTGTCGGCTTCTCTACGCTGAAATCCGGCGTACTGGCGGTCGGGCTGGATGGGCTGTGCCCGGCCGCGGCTTGCCATTCACGGAGCGGTTGCGAGCCGCTGGATGGGTGCTGCGCTGCGTGGTGCGAGGCTTGCGGGTTCGCCTGCGCGGCCTGGTCGAGTTCGGCCAACGTCGTTCGATATTGCGCAGGCTCCGCCGACGCTATGCGCTGCCACGCGCCCAATTGACGCAAGTCGACATATTGTTTGTGTCTTGGTTACGCGCAGATGGCGAGCAATCGGGCGCTGCATTGCCATACGATCCGTATCTGCCGCACCTTGCGGAGACTGCGTCAAACGCAGGACGACGCGTTGCATACTTGATGCGCGCCTTGCCTGGTGTCGGCGATTACGGGAAATTGGCGCAGACCGCGGTCTCGTGCGCCATACCGCTCGTGTTTCTCGAAGAGCTCGTATCAATGGGAGCGTTTGTGGCCGCGGCGATGGTCTCGCTCTTGCTGCCGCTTCGAATGCAGTCCGTCGAACTGGCGGGCGAGGACATCAGGGCCCTGTTGCGCTATGAAGCATGGCGCGAACTCGGGAGTTGGGACGTCGTTCCGGCTTATGGCCATCGGGCGGCTTGTCGCCGCCTCGCCAGCATTGGCGTCAAGGTGGACGCATTGATCCATCCGTTTGAACACCAGCCATGGGAGAAGTTGCTGCACGCCGGTGTACGTCGCTGGCTGCCCGGATGCCGCGTTATCGGCGTCCAACATTCGCCATTTGCGTTTGGCTACCTCAGCTTCTTTGCGAGCAAGCGTGAAATCGAAAACGACCTGATCCCGGACCGCCTGCTCGTGCCGGGTGACGGCTATGTCGGTTGGTTCCGCGATGCGGGATTTCCTGACAGCCGGCTCGTGGTGATCGGCGCGCCGCGCTACGAACAACTGCGATCGGCAGCGCGCGCTGGCGGGAAAGGCATTTTATGCTGTACCGGCATCGATCTCGCTGAATCGATCGAGTTGGCAGCGAAAGCGACATTGGCGAGCCGCGACCTTGGACGCCCGCTGGTTGTGAACTATCATCCGGTTACAAATGATATATTCCGCAACAATTTGCGCGACGCAGTCGAACGCATCGTCGGTGGCGATGTTTCACATGTCCAGTATGTTGACGCACCGGCCAGCACACTGTTGGACGATGCGGCTGTCGTCCTCTACAGCACGTCGGCGTCGGCGTTCGATGCGCTGATGGCAAACAAGCCGGTAATCTATGTCGGTCGTGACGTCGATCTCGATCTCAATAAGGTGCCAGACGATTTGTCGGTCCGCTGCACCGCTGTTGACGATTTGTGCGCCGCTTTACGCGCGGTCTTTGCTTCTGCTGGATCGCGTCGCGTCAATGGCGGTTCGGCGTTGAATCAATGGATCGCGCCGTTCAATGCCGCGGCTTTTAGCGCGCTATTATCGGCGCGCGTGCCTACAGGACGGGCTGCATGAAGACGGTCATCCTCTGCGGCGGCCAGGGCACCCGGATCCGCGACGTCGCTGCCGATATTCCGAAGCCGATGATCGCTATCGGTCGTTATCCGATCCTTTGGCACATCATGCGCGGCTATGCCCATTGGGGGCACAAGGATTTCGTGCTTTGCCTCGGCTATCAGGGACAGGTGATCAGGCAGTTTTTCGTTAACTTTCAGGTGCTTACCGCCGATGTGACGGTAACGCTCAACGGTGGCGCGCGAATCGAGCCGCGTGCTGTCGAGGACGGACACGATTGGCGTGTCACGCTGGCCGAGACCGGTCTGGACACGTTGACCGGCGCGCGGATTCGGCGCGTGCGCGACTATCTCAAGGATGACGACACCTTCATGCTGACGTACGGCGACGGCGTCGGCAATGTCGACATTGCTGCGCTGCTCGCCTTCCACAAGAAGCACGGCAAAATGGTGACCATCACCGGCGTACGGCCGCCCGGACGGTTTGGCGAGCTCGAGATCAACGGTGATCGCGTGATCGGCTTCAATGAGAAGCCGCAGGCGACCGAGGGCCGTATTTCCGGGGGCTTCTTCGTGTGCAATCGGCGTGTGTTCGACTATCTCGACGATCGCGAAAACCTCATGTTCGAAATGGAGCCGATGCAAGCGCTCGTGAAAGCTGGCGAGTTGATGGTGTACCGGCACGATGGCTTTTGGCATCCGATGGACACGTCGCGCGATTACAAAATGCTCAACGAGGTGTGGAGCAAAGGTAAGGCGCCGTGGAAGGTATGGTAGGACACGACGTCTTCGCGGCGTTTGCTGGCAAGCGTGTTCTGGTCACCGGGGACACCGGCTTCAAAGGAAGCTGGCTCGTGCTCTGGCTTACAGCGCTCGGCGCCGAAGTGGCCGGTCTCGCCCTTCCGGCTGAGCCATCAAACCTGCTAGCCGGTGCAATCGGTGAAGCGAAACTCGTGCGTCATATCGACGGCGATATCCGAGATTTCGACACCGTACGCCGCACGCTGGCGGCTGCGCGGCCAGAGTTCGTCTTCCACCTGGCTGCTCAAGCGCTGTTGCGCCGATCCTACGTCGAACCGCAGGCTACCTTCGCGACCAATCTCCTTGGTTCGGTCAATGTCCTCGAGGCCGTACGCCAAACCGAGAGCGTCAGGGCCTTGGTCTATATCACTTCGGACAAGTGCTACCTCAACAAGGAACGGCACGAGCCCTATCGGGAGGACGACGAGCTCGGCGGGCCCGATCCCTATTCGGCGTCGAAGGCGTGCGCAGAGTTTGCGTTTCGCGCCTACGATCAATCGTTTTTCAGTCGGCGAAACAGCTTTGGTGCGGCGTCGGCGCGAGCCGGCAATGTGATCGGCGGCGGCGACCGCTCGCCGGATCGGATCGTCCCCGATACGATTGCGGCGCTCGAAGCTGGCAAGCCGATCGTGCTGCGCAAGCCCGACGCGACACGGCCCTGGCAGCACGTGCTCGACCCGATTTACGGTTATATGCGCCTTGCGGTAGCGCTTACACGCGATCCACGTCGTTACGACGGCGCCTACAATTTCGGTCCGGACGAGACGGCAATCCGGACCGTCGACGATCTGGCGCGCGCTATCGTTCACGCCTGGGGCGAGGGCCGGATCGTGCATCAGCCTGATCCCGCCGCGCCGCACGAAGCGACCCTATTGCATCTGTCCAGCGCCAAAGCACGCGCGCTCCTCGGCTGGTCCGCCCAGTGGAATTTCGAGCGCGCCGCGGTCGAAACAGCACGCTGGTATCGGGCCGTGCATGACGGTGCATCGCCGCTTGTGGCGTCGCGCCAGCAGATCGCCGCCTACGAGCGCGAGTTGGTGGCGGCGTGATTGAAGGCGTCAGCGTCATTCCGCTCAAGCAGATCGCCGATGCACGCGGCAAGGTCATGCACATGTTGCGCGCCGACGCGCAGCATTTTCAGGGTTTCGGCGAGATATATTTCTCCACCGTGATTTCGGGGGCGGTAAAGGCCTGGCATATCCACAAACGAATGGCGCTCAACTACGCGGTGCCGGTGGGAACGATTCGATTGGTGCTGTTTGACGACCGCGCGGGCAGCGCAACGCGCGGTGAGTTGCAGGAAATGACGCTCGGCTCCGACAACTACAATCTGGTGACAATCCCGGCCATGGTCTGGAGCGGCTTCAAAGGCATTGGCTCAGAGACCGCACTGGTCGCCAACTGTGCGACGTTGCCCCATGATCCGGCCGAGATCGAGCGGTGCGAGCCGAACGATGCGCGCATTCCATACAATTGGGACGGCGGCCGCGGATGAGAACGGTTGTCGTTACAGGCGCCAGCAGCTTCGTCGGTTGCCATCTCATTCGAGCCTTTGCCGAAGCAGGTTGGACGGTCATCGCGACGCATAGCCGGCCGCGCGAGGGCTATGCCGGTATCGAGGCTGAGCGGCTCGCGCGCGTCGCAGTGACCGCGACGTTACGGCGTCTCGACCTACGGGATCACACGGAAATCCCACGCTTTGCAGCCGAGACGAAGCCGCACCTTTGGCTGCATCACGCCGGCTATGCTACGGACTATGCTTCGCCGCGTTACGATACGTCCCAGGGCGATGCGGTAAACGTCGGGCCGCTGGCACCATTGTACGCCGCGCTCACAGGCAAGAATTGCGGTGTGATCGTCACCGGATCGTCGATGGAATATGCGCCGTCGGATCGGGCGAACCGTGAGGATGAGGCATGTACGCCGGTCACGCCCTATGGCCGATCGAAGCTGGCGGAAAGCCGGGCTGCGGAATCGCTAGCTAAGCGCCACAACGTGCCGACGCGTGTGGCTCGGCTCTACATCCCGTTCGGCTCGCTCGACAACCCTGGCAAGCTCATCCCAACCGTAAGCGAGGCGTTGCGAGCTGGGCGCGCCGTCGACTTGTCGCCGTGCGAGCAGAAGCGCGACTTTCTCTCGGTCGACGAGGTCTGCCGCGGCTATATCGCCCTCGCCGGCGACATGAGCCGCACCATCTATGACCTCTTCAATCTGTGCAGCGGCCACGCTCTCGCGCTCAAATCGCTACTGCTGGCGATGGCCAAGGTCGCGGCGCGCGATCCCGCATTGCTACGTTTCGGTGCCATTCCCATGCGGCCTGGCGAACCACTGGTGTCATTCGGCGACAACGCCAAAGCCGCAAAGTTGCTGAACTGGCGGCCACGTCCGCCCGAAGCGGCGCTCGCGGAATTGGTCGGAGCTGCAGCGTGAATCCGCGCGTGTCCGTGCTGATGACGATTTACAACCCGGGACCATTCCTCGCTCCGGCGATCGAAAGCGTACTTACACAAACCTTCACAAATTTCGAACTGATCGCGATCGAAAATGGATCGCGCGACGGCGCCCGCGACGTTGTCCGACGCTACGCGGCAGCCGATCGACGAATTCGGTTGATCGAGTTGCCCGAGAATATTGGCCGGGTACCTGCGCTCAACCGGGCTCTTGACGAGGCGCGCGGCGAATTCGCCGCAATCCTCGATGCCGATGATGTCGCACATCCTGAGCGTCTTGCACTCGAGGTGGCTGCGCTTGACGCTCGGCCCAACGCCGTCATGGTTGCAAGTCATGCCCGTTACATCGACGATGGCGGCGCCGTTATCGGCGCACATACGCCGCCGGCCGACCCAGTGCAATTGCATGAAGCGCTTGCCTACGGCAATCCGTTCCCGCATTCCTCCATCATGTACCGCCGGGCGGTTGCCTTGGCGGCCGGCGGTTACTGTCCGCGCTATCCCTTTGGCAACGATCTCGCGATGTCACTGGCGCTTACGGCTCGGGGCGAGGCGGCGATGATCGCGAAACCGCTTGTCGATGTGCGCATCCATCCGGCCAATGCGACGGTCTCGCCTGCGATGTATTTCAGTCGCTATTACGAATCGATCGAGCTTTGGCGTCAGGCCTTGGCGCGGCCAGGAATGTCGGCTGAAGCGCGCCGGCACGGCCGCGTCAACTTGGCAACAACGCATTTCGTGCTGGGACGGGAGCTTTGGCGCGCGCGCAAGTTTCTGCCGGCGGCGTGGCAGTTTGTCCGCATGATCGCTGTCGATCCGCTTTATTGCCTCCGGCGGGCGTGGGTTCACGCCGCGCGACGCCTAGCAGCCCAAGTGGGATCTGATGCTAAGCTTTCGCGGCGGCCATGAGGTCGAGAACCCGCTGGACTTCAAGCGCGTGTGCGCCGTCGCAGGCAAGGGGCGCGTCCCGGGTTATCGCATCAACCGCATTCTCCGCCATTGCGGCGAAGGCAGAGAATCCAGCGTCGTTCGTCTGCTCGACGCGCGGCATGCCAAGCTGGCGGTACCCCGTATAGAGCCGGCTCGGTCCGAAACGCTCAATGGTGATGCTCCCATGATCCTCGCGGGCGAAAAGCCGACCGTCGTCGCCGATCGCCTCGGCTTCGACCATGAGCTGTCGGCTAAGACCAGTCACTTGCACGATCCCGGCGGCGCCAGAAACGTAGCGCAAAATTGCGGCGACCGCCGGTTCGCCGGTCTCTTCGAGACCGGACAAGCGCAGGGCAGAAATATCCTCGACGGGACCGCCGAGCATGAGCGCGAGGTCGACCGCGTGGCTTCCGATGCTGAAAAGACGATTGGGAAACGCCACACGCACGCTGCGCAGCGTACCCAGAGCGCCTTCGTAGATGCGCGCCTGCACTGAGCGCCATACTGGCAACCAATGGCGGTTGTACGACACCATGAGTTTCACGCCGCGCGCCCTACAAACTTCGACCATATGCTGTGCTTCGTCGAAATCAGACGAGAGTGGCTTCTCGCACCAAATAAGCCGCAGGTCCTTGCATTGGAGAAGATGGAACAGCACGTCGCCATGACTTTCGGCTGGTGTACAGATACTGGCGATCTGCGGTCGGCATTCGGCAATCATGCGGCCGATGTCGGTATAGAGTGGAACATTCGGACAGCGTGCATGGAAGGCCGCGGCGTTGACCGGTGCAATTTCGACAGCGCCGCCGATGGCAACGCGATCCGGGAGCCCGAGATAAGCGCCGACGTGGCTCCACACCACCTTACGGCCGGGCTCCTCGTCGAATCGAGATCCGGCTTGACCAAGTCCGATAACGGCCGCTCGCAGACGGCTGTCCGTAGTAACGGCTGGATGCGACATCGAGGCTCCACAGGTGGCGACACCCGTTATTGCCGGTCCGCCGCTCTCTCTGCAATAACCATGTTCGTGAGTGGGAAGCGATAAATGAACGAGAAACTTGCAATATTAGGCGGCGTACCGCTGCGCACAAAGCCGTTCATTGTTGAGCCGATGGTCGATGAAGCGGAAGAACGGCTGGTCGTTCAGGCGGTGCGCGACAAGAATTTTTCCCGCTACATCGGCACGCCGGTCGGCCGGGACGTTCTCGAGATGACCAGCGCGGAAGCGGCAAATGTTTCCGATTACTGGCATTTTCACGGCGGCGTGAATGTGCGGGCCTTTGCCGCCGCCTTCGCCGCCAAGTTTGACGTGCCGTATGCGATTCCAATCACGTCGGCGACGGCGGCGATCGGTGTCGCACTTGCGGCGGCTGGCGTGGGGCCCGGCGACGAGGTGATCGTGCCTGCTATCTCTTTCAGCGCCTCGGGCAACGCCGTGCTCATGTTCGATTCGATACCGGTTTTTGTCGACGTCGACCCGCAGACCTTCTGCATTAATCCCCAGGCGATCGAACGTGCGATCACTCCGCGTACGAAGGCGTTGCTGCCGGTCCATCTCGCCGGCAACGTCGCCGATATGGATGCGATCATGAAGATCGCCCGTCGGCACAAACTCAAAGTGATCGAGGATGCAGCTCAGGCGATCGGCGCGATATGGGGCAACCGGCACGCCGGATCGGTCGGTGACGCTGGCGTTTTTAGCTTCCAGCAATCGAAGAACATCATGACCGGCGAAGGTGGAATGATCATTACGCGCGATCCCGATCTCGCGGCTCGTGCACGCCTTATCCTGAATCACGGCGAGCTCACCTTCGGCGACGACGCGACCGAAGCGGAGCTGGCGAATGTCGTCGGGCTAAATTTTCGCATGCCGGAGCTCTGTGCCGCAGTTGGGCGCGCGCAGATCGAAAAGCTCGATCGTGTCAACGAATGGCGCACCCGCAACGCCGATTTTCTGCGGCGCGAGCTCGCCGGCCTTCCTGGCATCGAGGTCGCGCCGAGCCAGCGTGCTGCCAGCGGGCCCGCGCGCGAAGTGCCGCACTTTCTCACCGTGCTTTACAATGCGGCGGCGATGGGGATGTCGCGCGCGCTTTTTGTGGCGGCGTTGCGTGAGGAAGGCGTTCCGGTGGGCACCGGCTATGCACGTCCCATGTACGCGGCGCCGCATTTCCTTAAACGCATCGCCTATGGCCACAGTGGCTGGCCGTGGAAAGGACCCGGTTACGAAAGCACCGTGACTTACTCCAAGGGCATGTGCCCGGTGGCCGAAAGTCTATTGAGCGAGCGATTCATTTGGCTCTATCACATCGCGTATTCCTCGACCGAAGAGGACATGCGCGACATCGCGGCCGCGTTCCGCAAGGTGATCGACAACCGCACGATCCTGGCTGCCGCCGCCGAGGGTCTAGCACACAAGATCGGCGGCCACAGCGCAGGGCGGATTGGCGTGGCGCCAGTGGCGGCGCGACGCGGCTGATGACATTGCGGGCGCTCGGCATTATACCGGCACGCGGTGGCTCCAAGCGGCTGCCGCGCAAGAACGTGCTGCCGCTCAACGGTCGGCCGCTTATCGCTTACATGATTGGTGCTGCCCGCGCGAGCACGCTCGACCGGGTGGTTGTCTCCACCGAGGACGAGGAGATTGCGGCAGTCGCTATGCGCGAAGGCGGCGATGTACCGTTTCGCCGTCCAGCGGCGCTTGCTGAGGATTACGCGCAGGACAGCGATATCCTTCTCCATGCCCATGACGCCATTGCAGCGCAGGAGGGTAGGGGGTACGAAATCATTGTCCAGCTCCAGCCGACTTCGCCTTTCGTGGAGCCGAACACGATCAGCGCTTGTGCCGACACGCTGCGCGAGACCGACGCCAATTGCTGTTTCGCCGTCCGGAAAGTGGACGAGCCGCCCCAGTGGATGTTCCAGCGCATATCGGACGGCACCGTCCATCCGTTGCTTGATAAAAGAATTTCCGGCGATGCTATCCATACCCAACTTCTGGAGCGGCCATTTTTTCCGTCCGGTGCTGCCTATGCGGTGCGGACGGAGGTATTGCGGCGCGAGCGGACGTTGTTTGTCGACCCGTTGCGCGTCGTTGAGATGGAGCCGCTGCGTGCCGTCGACGTCGACGAGGAAGTCGATCTGATGCTGGCCGAGCTCGTGGCAAAACGCTGGGGCTTCACGGTCTTCGGGAGTGCCAATTGAGTACGATCACGATTGCCGAGCGGAAGGTCGGCGATGGCGCACGCTGCTTCGTCGTGGCGGAGGCGGGCGTCAATCACAATGGCGCGCTTGACCTTGCGCTGCGCCTGGCTGACGTCGCCGCCGATGCCGGCGCCGATGCCGTCAAATTCCAGACCTTCCAGGCCGACCGCGTGATCGCCGCGAGCGCGCCCAAGGCGGCCTATCAGACGCGAACCACCGATGCCGGCGAAAGCCAGCTCGACATGGTGCGTAAACTCGAGCTCAAACGCGAATTCCACCGGCCCATCGCCGAACGCTGCGCGGCTCGCGGGATTCTGTTCATGTCAACCGCCTTCGACGACGAAAGCGCGCATTTTCTGGCTGACGAACTCAAGGTGCCGGTTCTCAAAGTCCCGTCCGGCGAGGTAACGAATGCGCCGCTTCTGCTGGCGCTGGCACGATTCGGCCTGCCCATGATTTTGTCGACGGGAATGAGCATGCTGGCCGAGGTTAAGACCGCGCTCGGCGTCCTCGCTTTCGGCCTGATGCAACGCCAGGAGCCGCCGTCGGCTGCCGCCTTTGCCGATACTTACGCTTCAGCTAGCGGGCGTCGCGCGCTGGCCGACAAGGTCATCCTGCTCCACTGCACCTCGGAATATCCGGCGGCCTTTGACGAAACCAATCTGCGGGCGATGGACGCGATGCGCGAGGCATTCGACCTGCCGGTCGGCTTGTCTGACCATACACCGGGCATCGCCGTACCGATTGCGGCGGTGGCGCGCGGCGCTGTCGCCGTGGAAAAGCATTTCACGCTCGACCGCACCATGTCCGGGCCCGATCACAAAGCCTCGCTCGAGCCCGGCGAACTCGCCGCCATGGTTGCGGGAATCCGCGCGGCCGAGGCGGCCCTGGGGCGTCCTGTTAAAGAACCGACGGCTGCGGAGCTTCGCAATCGGCCAATCGTTCGGCGCGGATTGGTCGCAGCGCGGGCGATCGCGCTGGGGGAGACGTTCACCGCTGACAACGTCACGGCGAAACGGCCGGCGACCGGCTTGAGTCCGTTGCGATATTGGGACCTGATAGGACGGCCAGCACGCCGTGCCTACGCGCCGGATGAGCCGATCGGTGAAAGGGACGAGCTGTGAAATCATACGACAAAGTCATTCTCGATCATTATCGCGAAGTCGCAGAACATGCTGGCCTTAATTCCAGCGCCACGATGGCGGACAACCGGACACGTCAGCTTGAGACCGAGCTGATTTGCCGTTTCGTTCGTTCGTCACTCGTCGATTTGAAATCGCGAGGCCGCAGGGTCGATGACGTTGTGATTGCGGATGTCGGTTGCGGCAATGGCTATACGCTCGAAGTGTTACGAGGCATCGACGCGCGGCCGAAATTGATCGGTTATGAATTTTCCCCGGAGTTGGCAGCGCTTGCCAAAAAGCGCTTTGCCGACCAGAAAATCGAGGTCCGCCACGCGGACATTCGCGATCGCAGCACGCTGGGGCCCGAACCGGTCGATGTTCTCATCTGCCAGCGCGTCCTAATCAACCTGCTGGACGCTGCAGATCAGACGCAGGCGCTACGAAATCTGATTGACGCCGTACGTCCCGGCGGCCATTTGCTTTTCATCGAAGCGTTTCAGCGTAGTCTCGACAACCTGAATCAGGCACGCGCGGAATTTGATTTGCCGGAAATCAAGCCGGCCCATCACAATCGCTATCTTGACGAGCAATTCTTTGCCGGCGTCAGCGGCCTTGGCGCATGGGTTGGCCCCGAGTCTGATGCGCCTGATCATTTCCTCAGTTCGCATTATTTCGTGAGTCGCGTATTGCACCCGATCCTGCTCGGGTCGCGACCATTTCGGCATAACTCGCTCTTCGTCAGGTTCATGTCGGAGGCTGTCTGGCCACAAATTGGCGATTTCGCGCCGGTTCGTGCCAAAGCCTTCACGAAGCCGGATCGTAGTGGCGACGGCCGCCAGCCGATGCCCTCGTCGTGGAAGCATATTGATGCCGGTGTGCGCAGTGTGCTTCTCGGTGGTGGTGGTCATGCGGCGATGGTAATCGAGGCTATGAAAGCCCTTGGCCATACGCCGACGTTCCTTCTGGATCGAGATCGCGAGCAATGGGGTAGCGAACTCCTCGGCGTTCCGGTCCTTGGCGGCGACGATCGCTTGACCAAGGGTGAGGTGACCCATTTTGTGGTCACACACGGCTCGATTGGGCCGGGTGGACCGCGTCAGGATTCATTCGAAAAGGGATTGGCGGCCGGTTTGGAACCGCTGGCGGTTGTTCATCCGGGAGCAACGGTTTCTCCCAGTGCGAGTATCGGGGCCGGCACCGTCGTCCTAGCGGGCGCCGCTGTTTCCGCGCGCGCCGTAATAGGCCGAAATGCGATCATCAATACCGGAGCTATCGTCGAACATCACTGCCACATCGGTAATCACGTCCATGTCGCATCAGGCTCACGTCTTTGCGGTCAGGTTTCCGTAGGCGACCGGGCGCTAATCGGGGCAGGCGCGACGGTACGCCAGAGTATCGCTGTGGGATCAGGTGCGCTCGTTGCAGCCGGCTCGGTCGTGGTCAAGGATGTCGCCCCCAACGCCGTCGTTATGGGAGTTCCGGCGAGGCCGCGGAAGAAAACGTGATGCAGCGGCCGTTTTTCCCAAACTTCACCCAATGCCTGGTGGTCACTTCGGAGGCCATCCGCGATGTCGTCCGCCGTATCGACCAGTCGCGCATCGGCATGGCACTGCTCGTTGACGATGGCCAACGGCTAATCGCGACGATCACGGACGGTGACGTCCGCCGTGCCATGTTGGCCGGCGTGAACTTTGACGAGCTCGCGCGCCGCTTGCTTGATTTCAAGTCGTCTTCGGCGCATCCAGTGGCTATCACCCGTTCGGTCAACACAAGCGACGAAGAGTTGCTTCGCATCATGCGAACTGCAGATGTACAGCACATCCCGTTGCTCGATGAAGACGGCCGTGTGGTCGATCTCGCCCTGCTGCGTGCGCTGGTCCCGGAAACCGGCGATGATATCCGCGCCGTGGTGATGGCAGGTGGGTTCGGCACGCGGCTGCGGCCATTTACCGACGATACGCCGAAGCCAATGCTGCCGGTCGGCGACAAGCCGTTGCTCGAGCGCACGATCGACAATCTGCGCGAGGCGGGCATTACCGAAGTCAATATTTCGACCCACTATCTGCACAAGAAGATTGTCGATCATTTCGGAAGCGGTGCGCAGTTCGGCGTTCATCTCCACTATGTGCAGGAGGAGCGGCCTCTCGGCACGGCGGGTGCGCTCGGTCTTCTCGGCAGGCCGACGCAGACCACGCTCGTCATCAATGGCGACGTGCTGACCAACGTCGATTTCCGTGCCATGGCCGAATTTCATCGCAGCCATGGAGCCGTGCTGACTGTTGCCGTCCGCCTTTACGAAATGGCCGTGCCCTATGGTGTCATCGATTGCGACGATGTGCGCGTCACCGCGGTGCGCGAAAAACCTTCGTTCCGGTTTTTGGTCAATGCCGGAATTTACCTGATCGAGCCGCGCGCTTGGGATTTCATATCGCACGGGGATCGCATCGACATGACCCAGATGATCGAGCGCGTCATCGCCGGTGGCGGCAACGTCGTCAGCTTCCCGATACGGGAATATTGGCTCGACGTCGGACGGCCCGATGACTATGAACGCGCACAACGCGACATGGCAGCAGGACGTCTCGAACGATGAGCTTGAACGGTCGCCGTGTGCTGATTACGGGCGCGGGCGGTTTCATCGGCAGCCATCTTGCCGAGGAACTGACCCGGCAGGGCGCGCGCACGCGCGCTCTGGTCCGTTACAATTCGACGGGCCGCCAGGGGTGGCTTGACGATTCGCCGTTGAAATCGAACATGGAGATCGTCGCCGGAGATGTGACCGATCACGATTTGCTCAAGGGGGCGATGCGCGATGTGGAGATCGTGTTCCACCTGGCGGCATTGATCGCCATTCCCTACTCGTATGAGGCACCCGAATCGTACGTTCAGACGAACGTCTTGGGTACGCTACGCGTGCTTCAGGCGGCGCGCGACGCAGGGGTGGTGCGTGTTATCCAGACCTCGACTTCCGAAGTCTATGGCACCGCCCAGCGGGTCCCGATCGGTGAAGACCATCCGCTGCAAGGTCAATCGCCGTATTCGGCCAGCAAGATCGGTGCCGACAAGATTGCAGAGTCGTTTCATCTGGCTTACGGCTTGCCCGTGGTCACATTGCGGCCATTCAATACTTTTGGTCCGCGCCAATCAGCCCGCGCGGTCATCCCCACCATCGTCACGCAATGTCTTGAAGGCGACCGCGTCAGACTCGGTGCTTTGACGCCGACCCGCGACCTGACCTACGTCGCCGACACGGCCGAGGGTTTTCTTGCCGCTGCGGTTGCCGAAAAGGCTGTTGGAGAGACCATCAATCTCGGCACCGGCCAGGAAATTGCCATCGGCGATCTCGCGACGCTGATCGGCCGGCTGATGGGCAAAACCGTGCGTATCGAAAGCGAGAAAGAGCGCTTGCGACCGGAGGCCAGCGAGGTCGGTCGGCTCAAGTCCGACAACGGAAAGGCACGGACGCTTCTCGGCTGGCGGCCCAAAACGACGCTCGAAGACGGGCTCCGCCACACCATCGAATGGCTCAAGGAAAATCGTCATCGCTTGCGAACGGGTGGTTATGTCCTCTGAACGTGTGATTCCGCTCGCCGAGCCAGATCTGCGCGGCAACGAAGAAACCTATCTCCGCGAGTGCATCCAGACCGGATGGGTGTCCTCTGCGGGGCCGTTTGTCGGCCAGATGGAGGCGCGCGTTGCCGCATTGTCCGACTGCTCGCATGCCGTTGCCACCGCCAGCGGCACGACAGCGCTTCAGCTTTTGTTGGCGACTCTCGGGATCGGCGACGGCAAGCGCGTGGCTGTTCCTGACTGGACGTTTGCCGCCACTGCCAATGCCGTCGTCCATGCCGGCGCCACGCCGGTGATGGTCGATGTCGATCCGGACCATTGGAGTCTGGACGCTAATATGCTTTCAGCCGCATTCGATGACGCCGAACGCTCTGGAAAGCCGATCGCCGCGGTTATCGCGGTCGATCCGCTCGGCCTGCCGGCCGATTTCGATGGGCTCATCGATTTCTGTCGCCAGCGCGGCGCGACGCTGATCGAGGATGCCGCCGGTGCACTCGGTTCGCACTATAAGGGGCGGCCCGCCGGCGGACTGGCCGATGCGGGTATCTTCAGCTTCAATGGCAACAAGATAGTGACGGGCGGCGGGGGTGGCGCGATCGTCACGAACCGCGAGACATGGGCGTGCCAGGCTCGCCATTTAAGCACGCAGGCGCGCGCCGATTCGCGTTATGCGTATGACGCGATCGGCTTCAATTATCGCACCACCAATCTCAGCGCCGCGGTCGTCGTCGCGCAGCTCGAACGTCTGGAAACTATGGTGGCGGCGCGGCGCAACGTCGCCAATGCCTATACGGAGTCGCTTGACGGACGCGGCGATCTTGCACCGCCGCCGGCACCAAACTGGGCCGAATGGAACGGCTGGATGTATGTGGTGCGTACGGCGTCGCCGGAGGCCGCCGCCGATCTGGTGGCTCATTTGCGACGCCAGGGAATATCCGCACGGCAGTTCTGGCAGGCGTTATCGACGCAGCCGGCCTACGCGAATTTTCCGCGTCAACTCCAAGGAATTTCTGAAAGCCTCTCCGGCACGCTGGTTTCATTGCCGTGTGGCAGCATGTTGGCCGAAACGGAGGTTGCGCGCGTGGTCGCCGCGCTCGCGAGCTGGCGGGGGAGCGAGCTCAATCGATGAGCCGGAGCATCGCTGTCCTGACCGGCACGCGTGCCGAATATGGGCTGCTCTATTGGACGCTCAAGGCAATTACTGCCGATCCTGCACTCGACCTGCGGCTTATCGTAACGGGCACACACCTCGAGCCCAAATTCGGCGAGACCGTGCGCGCAATCGAGAGCGATGGCTTCGTGATTGACGAACGTATTCCGTTGGAAATTTCCGGTGATACGCCGGACGCGATCGCAGCAGCCCTGGGTCGATGCGTCGTCGGCGTCACGGCCACGTTGGAGCGGCGACGGCCGGATTTACTCCTCCTGCTTGGCGATCGTTATGAGATCCTGGCCGCTGCCGAGGCCGCATGTATATGCCGGGTGCCGATTGCGCACGCCCATGGTGGCGAGCTGACAGAAGGTGCGACCGACGATAGCTTTCGTCACGCGATTACAAAGCTTGCGCACCTGCATTTTGCGGCGTGTGAGGATTATCGCCGGCGTATCGTTCAGATGGGCGAAGATCCGGCGCGGGTGTTCGATGTTGGGGCTCTTGGCCTCGACGCGATCGAGCGGTTGCCGCTGGCTCCGTTGAACGAAATTGAGCAGGTTGCGGGCCTTCCGCTCGGTAATGGCTTCTTCCTCGTCACATATCATCCGCTCACGCTCGCCGCGGATCTAGGCGTGGGTGGACTTAAGGCGACGCTTGCGGCGCTCGATGCCTTTCCGCAGCACGCCGTATTGATTACCGGAGTTAATGCCGATGTCGGACACGATACCATCGCACGGCAACTGTTGGAGTACGTGGCGAAACGGCCTGGTCGGGCCCGGCTAGTCGCGTCACTCGGGCAACGGCGCTATCTCGGCGCGATGCGCGATTGTCTGGCGGTCGTCGGCAACTCATCGAGCGGCATCATCGAGGCGCCGACCATGAAGGTGCCGTCGGTCAATATTGGCGACCGTCAGAAAGGACGCCTGCGTGCCGCATCGGTCATCGATTGCGCAGAAAACGTGGCCGAGATTCAGGCGGCGATCGATCGCGCGATATCGCCCGAATTTCGCTCCGCGGCACGCAAAGTCCAATCGCCTTATGGTAGCGGCGGTGCGGCCGAGCGGATCGCTGCGGTGTTGCGCGACTATCCACTTGATGGATTGCTGCGGAAGCAGTTCCACGACATCGCCATAAACTGACTGTAGTGAAACCGCACGCGGATGAAACGGGCTGCAACGGCGTGATGAGTCAAGCCCCGCGAATCGCCTGCCCGTATTGCGGGAAGGCGAAGGGCGAATTTGTCACACGCAAGGAAGTCCAGCCAAGCGTGACGCCGTTCTTCAACGGCGAAATGTCCATGTTCCGCTGTCTCGACTGCGACTTTTACTATGCTGCGCCGATTGATAAGCAGAGTGCCGCTGGTCTCAATCGCTATTTCAAGGAATTCTATAACAGCAAGGATCGGATCTACGATCCACGCGTAACTGTCGGCCAGATTTGGCGTCCTACGCCGATCCGCGATAGTCTACGCGCGATGTACCGTGCGGTGCACCCGAAACTTGATTTCGGTGTTGGGCGTGCCGGCGAGGCAATGACGATGCTCCGTGCGCAAAAGGCTCGCAGTCTGTTAGACGCCGGCTGTTCTTACGGAGCATTTGTCCGGCTGGCACGGCAATGCGGCATCGAAGCCTATGGCGTCGAACCGAACGAGGAAGTAGTCGATGTCTTGCGGCAATGCGGTGTCGACGCAATCGTTGGGGGCTCATTCCCGGACGAACGGGGTCCGCTGCCGCGTTACGATGCGCTGACGTTCTTTCACGTCCTGATGTATATCCCCGATTTATCGCCAATATTTTTCCGCCGTTGCCGTGAGGTGCTCAACTCGGGCGGCGTTCTCGTGAACTTTTGCTCGGATCCGCGGCATCGCGGGCAACCGGAAATCGATGCTGGGATGCGCACGATGCTTGTCGTGAATTACACTAGTGAGGCGTTTATGCGCCGCGTCGCGAATGACGCTGGATTCTCCACGTATGAGTACCGTGCGTGCATCGGCGAGCCGCTGAGTTGTTTTCACATTCTGACGGCATGATCGTCCGATGAATCGTTGCACAGCATGCGGCAGTTCTCGGCCACCGAAGGCAGTGCATGGCCAAGGCGATTTCGTGCGCTGCGCCGATTGCGGTTTGCTGCGGCGATCGCATGTCCTGTCATCCGCGCATATGCAGTCCGTGCTGGAAACATCCTACCAGGCGCTGCCGCCGCAAGCACCGGACCCCGATCATCCGGAAGTGGTCTCCGAGAGCGCGTTCCTGTTTGAGCATCTTTCGAGAAGCCGGAGCGATCTGCGCGCGCTGGATATCGGCTCGGGCACGGGCAATTTACTGGCGGTCTTCAAGCATAAGGGGATCGCCGCCGTCGGGATCGAACCGTTTGCGCCGCACGCGGAAATCGCACGCGCGGCCGGATTCCAAGTTCACATTGGTCGTTTCGATCGGTCGATCAAGCGGATTTTCGCCGACAATTCTTTCGACATCGTGAGTTTCGGCGACACGATCAACTACATGGACGACCAGGGTGAGACACTCGACCTGGTTCGTGATCTATTGCGCCCTAACGGAATTCTGTTCATCTCGTGCCACGTGGCCAGCAGCCCTTACTATTGGCGCGGCGCGTCTCTTATCGGCAGGGTTGGCGCAAACGCCACCGTCTTCTACGAGCGCCGCACGTTGGCCAATGCGCTTCGCCGACATGGATTCAATGTCACCGCTGGAGGACGCCAGTCTGTTCTCGTGACGCATGCGATCGACGCATGGGGCCTCAAAGGACCCATGGCGCGCGTCGCGGGGCGTCTCCTTCCGGCCCTGGTCCAATACCTGCCAGCGGATTGTGTGTTTCTGGTTGCGAGCCCCCGGATGCCAAATCACCATAAGCGTTTGACTTAATGGATTTTTGCTTTTGCAGGAATGACGCTGTATCTTGATTGCCCGGCAATTTCGTCATGGAGCGAACAGGTGAGCAAGCTGTTACGAGGCAATTTCACCGCGCGCACTGAGGTGAAGTCTGAAAAGACCGAAGAGAACTTATCAGAAAAATTCGAGCGCGCAGCGCTGGCGCAGCTCGGCGGCAGCATCGCTTATGTTTCGCGTAAGAAATTCCTTTGGGACGGCGATGGTAATGACGATAAAGGCCGGCCGGTCGTTGGCCGCGCCGCGCAATATGACGCGCAGAACGCAACGCCATCGGGCAATTCCAAGAAGCCCGGCTAAGCGGGCCGCCATATAGTGCGTGGTTGTTGTCACGCCGTTCTACACAAGAGACCCAATTATGAGCCAGACCGTCTCCCATAACGATCTAAGTCCGGCCCTGCGTGTACGGAAATTCATCGGTTCGATGATGCCGCCGGGCATGAAGCGTGCGATCGTGCGTACGCCCGCCTATCTCAATCTCATCAGATACACGGCGCCGAATCTCGTTAGACCTGCGGTTCGGATCTCGCCACGTGCTGAGGGCTGGCTTCGCGAGCTGCGCGAAAACGGTATCGTCCGCATCGAGCCTGAAATGTTCCACGGTGTTGCCGACTATCTCGACCGGGCATATTTCCAGAAGCTGGCTGGCCGCACCGACCACAATCTCGACGGCAGTCAGTTCGACGACAAGCGGCTGTTCACGCTTGATGGCAGCAGTGATTCGTTTCGTGCGTTCGGCGTCGTCATGACCTGTGAAATTTCCCTGCTTGATAACGGGCTCGCGCCGATGCTACGCGATCCGGATATCGCTGGCATGATCTACAACTACTATCGCCGTCAGCCGTATTACCGGAACCAGCCGCGCATCCAGTATACCGACGTCAAGCCCGACAGCCGCCTCGAGCTTGGCAATGACTACCACGTTGATCGTTTCCGACAGGTCAGTGCGATGCTACTGGTATCCGATCAGACCGTTAATGACACCCACATGGAATACCTAATGGGTTCGCATCAGCGGTCGTTTATGAAAACCGGTATCGAGATGACTTATGACGAGTGCCGGCGTTGGGCTCAATCCGCGCCCGAGCGGATCTTCCATCTGGTTGGCAAGAAGGGCACTTTGTTCGTCTACGACACGACCGGCGTCCATTGCCGCAATCTGATTCCGAACAGCCGCCGCAAAGTTTTCATTTGGACGGTCACGACTGGACATCATGTCGAGCAGTTCCGCGATCGCACGACGGATTGGCCCGAGCTCGCGCACTGCCCGCCGCATGTTCGGCACATGTTCGATCAGCTCGACACGCATCGTAAGAACTAAGCAATGCCGCGGTTCGTAGGCTGAGCGGCGCCGGCACATTTAACGTAGCCCCCAATATGTCCTCGGATGATTCTTTGGCGCTAAGGCTTGCGGCGCGGATGGACCAATACACCCTCGAGCGTATTGGCAACCAGGCGATAACGAACGCACGGACGAATCAAGCGGCGGCCCGTGACGGCGCATCTATCCTGGCGTTGCGCGACACCGAGCTGGCGCAGGGCGATGCGGCTCTGGTAATTGCCGCGGGGCCGAGCCTCCATCGACAGAACACGGCGCAGCTGATCAAACAGAGCGGCTTTCGGGGCCCAATCATCGCCACCGAATCTGCCATGGCGTGGTGCTTGCGCAACGACATCGTGCCCCAGCTAGTCGTTACCGTCGATCCGCATGGCTCGCGTATCGTGCGGTGGTTCGGCGATCCGGCGCTCGACGAGGCAGCGATTGCCCGCGATGACTATTTCGCGCGGCAGGATATGGACCCGAAATTCCGTTTTAATCAGTTGAAGATAAATCACGAGCTTCTCACGCTGCTAAATCGGCATGGGCCTGCGATGCGGATTTGCGTTGCAACCTCGGCGGCGCCGGCTGTCGTGCGACGATGCGCCGAGACGCAGATGACGGTCTATTGGTGGAATCCGCTGCTCGATGACTACGATCGGCCGGACAGCCTCACCCGCAAAATTCGCGCACTCAACGGCAAACCCTGCATCAATGCCGGCGGGAATGTCGGGACCGCCTGTTGGGTGATCGCGCACGCAGTCTTAGGCAAGCGCAAGATTGGCATTCTCGGTATGGATTTGAGCTATTACGGCGAAACTACCTATCGCGAAACCCAATACTATACCGAGCTGAAGGAAATGCTCGGCGAAAACCGGCTCGGCGAGGCCTTTGTACACATCAAAAATCCCTATCTTGGCGCCGAGTTCTTTACCGACCCTGCGTATTATTGGTATAGAATGGCGTTCTTGGAGATGGCCGAAGAGGTTGTAGCGACCGGCGTCACCACCTACAACTGCACCGGCGGCGGCATTCTTTTTGGGCCCGGTGTCGAGTTCGTTCCTTTCTCGACGTTTGTCGAGGCGACGCAGTCCTCGGCATAGCGATTTTGGAGGCAGCGTGGCGAAGATTTTATTCGTGAATCCAGTGGTTCGTGCCGAGGATGCGCCGCGGCATGTGCCATATGGTATTGCCATGCTGGCATCGGTGGCGATCCGCGCCGGTCATCAGGTGCAAGTGTACGATCACAACGCCTGGCGGCTTGACGATTCCGTCCTCAAAGACGTGATGCAGGCCGACGATTGGGATGTGGTCGCGGGTGGCGGCATCACGACGGCCTACAATTCACTCAAGTCCATCTTTAAGGCCGCACGGGCCTATGCACCGAAAGCTGTCACGGTAATTGGCGGTGGCGGTTTGACGAGTATGCCGCACGACATTATGCGTTTCCTTCCCGAAGTCGATGTCGGCATCGTGGGCGAGGCTTATGTAACCTTTCCCGAATTGATGGCGGCAATCGATGCCAAGGCTAACAGCTATGATGATGTCGATGGGCTGGTCCTACGTCGGGGCAACGACACTTACCTTACGCGGTGCCGAGCATTGTTGCAGAATCTCGACAGCCTGCCATACCCAGCGTGGGAATTATTCCCGCTCGAGGAAATCTACTTCCCAAATTCGGGTGTAGCGCTGTCCGAAGAATCGATGACCGCGACGCGCCGGCTCGATGTCAATACAAGTTACGGCTGCTCGCTGGTTTGCCGGTTTTGCTTCCATCTCGGTATTGCTGGCGACATGACCTATGCAAAGGATACTGCTGGGAAGGCCGATGTCGCATTCGACCTGCCGGGCAACCATACCCGCTCAATCCGCTATCATAGCCCTCGCTATATCGTCGACATGGTCAAGTACATGGTCGATCGCTTCCAGGTGAACTTCGTTTCGTTCCTGGATGAAAACCTGATGACCATGGATCAATTTTCGAAGCGTACATGGCTTGATGCGATCTGCGATCTGTGGCTGGCGGAGGGTCTTCAGCCTGAGTGCCGTCATAGAGGCGTGCCCCATGATGCAAACTGCCGCACCGGCGTGCACTGGGGTGGTACGAGCCATGCGACTCTTTGTACCGAACGAATTCTTCAAAAGATGGGCAATGCCGGCTGTTCACATCTCGATTACGGGTGGGAGTCGTTTTCTCCGCGGATTTTGAAGACGGTCGGTAAGGGTGCAACACCGGAGAACAACATACGGTCGTATTTGTGGACGATGCGAGCCGGCATTCGGCCAATTCCGAATCAGATGATCGGCTTTCCGAGCGAGGATTTCGAGAGCATCCGTGAGTCGATGCGCGCATGGGATCGTCTTGGCATTGTGTGCAAGCCGTTCTTTGTCACGCCATATCCGGGTTGTGAATGGTACAGTATGTACAAGGACAAGATTCTCGAGCAATACGACGGCGACCTCGAACGCTTCGTTTCTGGCCTGGGCGACGCGACTGACGTCACGGCAACGATTTCCGAGAACTTCAATGCCGTCGAGCTCTACGGTTTGCGTGAGCTCATGATCCGTGGTGAGTTCGACAAACTCGATAAGTTCGAGGCCGAGTGGCGACGCCTCAAAGGTGATCCACAGGCCGGCGTCGAGCGGGCCAATACTCGGGCGCGGGCAAAGGTCGAATTAACATCCGTAGCCGCCGAGTAGGCGCGGAATCTCCGCCCCGATTCAACAGGGCGGTCCTCTCACAATCATGCACCATCTCTGGATCCGGGTTCTCGACGCCGGTGCGTTGCGTCGTGTTCGTGCGGTGCTTCGCGGTGGGCCCGCACGGGTCTTTGCCGACACAGTAACGCCCGAAGCCGGTATGATACTTGCTCGCAAGCCCCTACCCCCGGGCGTTCTTGAAGTCGTGCCCGCGTCAATGGCAGTGGAAGATGAGAACGGTTGCAACATTCGTGCCCGTGCGGAAGCGCTTGGTGCCGCCCTAATCCGTCGAGCAGCCGGAGACCCTAACGGCTATCGCTGGCTCGCACCGTCAATGCGTCCTTGGGGAGCGGAATGGTTGCGTGTCGTCGCGTCGCATTACTATGAACATGGCCCGAAGCTTTCGGATTACCTAGCATTCGTCGAGATCCGTTACAGAACGGGTGCGACGCCTTCGCCTGAAAAGCTGATCATCGATCTGGGCCGGCAAGAGGTCGCCGCCGTCTATGCTGAGTACGCAGCGTCTATACTCAGACTACAGTTCCCAGTCGAGATTCGAGGGCGGTCGCCGAATCCATTGGCAAAAGCAGTGCACGTCCTGGGGCGACAGCTCTTACAATTCGGCTATCTGATCGTCTGCTGGGTCGCGCGCCGCAAGGCGCCTGAGACAAAGATTACAGAAGCGCGAAAGGGCATCGCGCTGGTTGGCTACGAACGCGGCATGCTGGAGCGCCTGCCGCTCGGCGCCACCATTGACTGGTACGAATTCAGCAATCTACCAGCCGAGCGGCTCGTCTTCCTATTCAATCGATCCGACAGCCCCCTTGACGATGCAGTACGCTCCAAACTCACCAAACTCGGATTCGGCTGGGTCGATTTCTCGTCAGTTTCGCGCCTCGACCCCCGCGCTTTTATCGGATCTTTGCGCGCATTATTGACCTCGCTGCGAATGTTTCCGGCGCCCTGGCACGGTGCTGCTCTTCGCCGCTGGGCAATTGTCGCCCGTTTGAATCCACTAGTGATTTGGTACAGAACGTTTCTGCGCGAATCTCGGGCCATGGCATTTTTTCAGGGAACGCAATTCGCATCGTCGCAAATGGCGCTCAATCTGGCGTGCCGGCAGGAACAAGTTGCAGTGGTGTGGAGTTTCTGGTCGGTCATGTTGCTTCTAGAGCAAGCTGTCCAGCACGCCTTCGTTGATCTGTTGATGGCATGGGGAGGCTATGACCTCGGATATTGCCGAGCCCTTTCATTTGACTACCATTATGCGATTAAGGCTGGTGCGCTGACGTACGACGGCACTGAGATCACTGACCGCGACCGCGCGGCGGCATTACGCGCACGACTGACGGCGAAATCGAGTTTCGTTCTCGCGATATTCGACAGTGCGCATGAGCCACGGGGCATCCATCACACGCCCGAACGTTGTGCTGAATTCTATCGGACCGTGCTCGAATTGGTGAACGACAACAAGGACTGGGGATGTCTCATCAAATCCAAGGCGACCGCTTACGACGATTTGCCTGTCCAAGTCGGCTTACAAGATGTTGTGCGAGCACTTGAAGCCGAGGGGCGGTGTATGCGCCTTCCCAATGCCACGAAGCCGACAATGGTGTCGCTCGCGGCTGACGCCATTGTTTGCTTCAGCGTGAATTCCGCTGGTGTTCAGGGTGCGATGAACACCGGCCGGCCCGTGCTCTTCTATGATAATAACCACCTTCATTACTACCCCTTGGCATCCAATAAAGCCGCTCCGAGACTTATTTTTCGTAACCCGGTGGCATTTGCTGGCGCGATTCGACGACTGGCAACTGGCGACCGCAGCTTAGGCGATATTTCACCATGGGCCGAAGTGATCGATCCATTCTGTGACGGCTACGGACGCAAGCGCTCTGCTGCTGCGATCAGCAGGTACTTCGCGGCACGAGATCGCGGGGCATCGATGTACGTGGCGCTCGATGAAGCAGTTGCCGCGTATCGCGCCGAGCACGGTGCGTCGTCGGCTGCAGTTCGCGCCGACGTTATAGAAAGCGCAGGTGACATGTTGTGGCACGATGTGCGTGCACGATATTACGCCGGCTGGCCGGACAATTTTCCTTATACAGTTCAGCAGGGGACCTTGCGGAACGGTAAGGTTGAATGACTGTATTAAAGGTTTGTTGCCGTCGTCGGCGGACCGGCACGGTCTGGTACCACGAAGGTCGCTAGGTCGCGAACTCAAATAGCCACCTGATTTACCAAAAACGGACCTGTCGTCGGAGAACCTGCGCTATAGCTTCAGTGCGGGTTTGATCGCTCGAAGCATTCATTGCAACTGAAAGAAAGCAATTCGGACATCCTCGATCCGGCGTTTCAAGCGGCGACGGGGTTGTGCCACAGAGTCAGGATTACCTCGATCGGTCGGTTCAATGCTCTCTTTGCTGAGACGCGCTAGGTCGTCGAGCCTCGCGTGCTAGGCGCCTTCGTCGAATGCCGCGTTTAGAGGGCGGTTGGGTAATGATGATGGCGGTGACGCTGAAGTCTTTCCGGAGACGGGGACAATATGGCCCTCAATCCTACGTAACATCCGGCACGTCCACCCCGATGGTATAGGCGTGTGATCCAGTTGAACTAAAGGTAGTAATCGTTTGAGCGTGAAATCGGGATTCCCCTGGTGGCTCAAAATCGCCGCGAAGGTATTCCTTTCGCGAATGCCACTCCCTTATCGCGCGTGGAACCGCTTGGGTTTATTCGAGCACGGCAGCATGAAACTGCCGGATTATTCGATGGGAGTATTCCTCAGTCACTTTGGAATGGCGGCGTTCGAGGGCCGGAGCGGTTGCACATGTCTCGAAATCGGACCCGGCGGTTCGCTGTGCTCTGCGATGATCGCGAAGGCTAAGGGCACGACGCGCTGCTGGATGGTCGACTCCGGTGATCTCGCGCAACGTGACGTCCTCATTTACCACAGCATGGCGCGGCACCTTGAGCAACTGGGCTTGATGGCGCCACCGCCTGAAGCGTTAGCGTCGTTCGACACTCTGCTGGCTGATTGCAACGCCACTTATCTCACCGGCGGAATCGACTCTTCGCGCACGGTTCCGAATGTCAGCGTTGACCTGATCTGATCCCATGCGGTGCTGGAGCATATCCGTCGCCGCGACTTCGACGCTCTCTTGCACGAAATGCGCTGCATCCTTCGCCCAGGCGGCGCTAGCAGCCACGCCGTTGACTTGCAGGATCGTCTCGGTGGCGGTCTAGACAATTTGCGCTTTCCCGAATGGCTGTGGGAAGCAGATTGGTTCGCGCGATCCGGTTTTTACACTAACCAGATCGGCTGCTCAGAGATGATGCTGCGCTTCAAGGCAGCAGGGTTTGCCGCCGGGTGGCGCAATCGGCGCGATTTCCCCGCACTGCCGATACCGCGAACGAAGTTCGCGCGCGCGTTCCGCGACCGGCCGGAAGATGAGTTGTGCGTCGCCGGCTTCGACGTAATCTTGCGTTAGGCTCGAGGTTACTCTGCGGAGCGAGCTCAACTGCATCAGGACCGATTCAGCCGTCGCATTTGCCGGTGTTCCAGAGCGAATAGCGTCCGCTGAATTGATCGTTCGAGACTGACCTCGTAGCGGTTGAGCTTGGCGAGGTGGTCGTCGTAGGCGGTGACGCGGATGAAGAGGTGCTCGATCCGCGAGGTGAAGGTGGGTACATTGTTGGTCCAGCTGCGCCGGACGTTCTCGAACATTGCCGCCTCGATACGGTAGGAGCGCCTGAGCCGCCAAGCGCAGACGGCGATGCGCTCGGCGAGTTGGGTCTCGACCGGATCCCCAGGGGCGAGGGCCGCGATGATCTCGCCGAAGAAAGCCTCGAAATCTTCCACGGCTTCATCGCAGAGCACGACCTGCTGTGCCATGAGCCCATGCTTCAAGGCGTTCATTCGGCTAGCGGTGCGGCCCTCGGCTGTCTTGGGTCCGGTGCTAAGCTGGGCATTGCGTCGATTGGCTTCGATTTGCAATTGGCTGGTCATGGTGCCTCAACTCAGCCGGGGTGCGCCGGAGTGAAGATTGACCGGGAGGGGCTGACCCTGACTGTCGGTCGGCGGTGTCCCGGGCGGTTCGGCAGGTCCGGTTGCAGCCGCGGGTAACGGTCCGATGCCCGCTTCCGTGGCGGCCGCTTGTTGAACGAGACCCGGTGCTGGCGCATGCGTCGTTTGCCACAGTCTCTCGGCCTCGGCTTTGGCATCGATGCCTTTGGCCTGCCACCATTCTTCTTCGCGGCTGGCGTCATGCAGCGAGCGGTGGTGAATGGGGCAGAGCGGCACTGTCCATTCGTCGCTGGGCTTGCTGCCGAGCGAGCGTGGCTGAACAAAACGCAGGTGGTGAGCATGGCCCGGCGTGCGACCGCAAACCAGACAGGCGAGGGAGGATACGTATTTGAGATGGCCGGAATTGCGGACGCGCTTGGGCATTGCGATTGCAAGGTCGGATTTGTCAGCTGTCGATGCCTCTGCCGTCTGAGGATTTACCGCCTGTTGCTCAAGCGCGCTGCGTTGTTGCCGGTAGAGGCTCTCCAGCACGTCGGCATAGTGGGTGCCGTAGCTTGTCCGTAGCTCCGGCCGGATCGACCGCAGCTGAGCAATGGCCGGTGCATTGCCGGTCCAGAGGGCCTCGAGTTCACTGACCGATTTGGCCTGGCGTAGGATCTCCTTCGCGGCCGAGCAGAACTGCTGCGGCGTCTCGCAGGGGCGCGGCGGCTCGGTGCTGACAATCAAAGTCCAAACCACTGGCGCGTCGCGGCCATTGGCCTTGGCCCGCTGCACGCCAGCCTGCTCCTTATCGTATAAGGCAAGGCCGAAGAGATTGCCGAAGGTGACGAGCGCGCGTTTGGTGGCGTCGGTCTCGGCTTCCTTGAGTGCGCTTTCATGAGCTTCGCCCAAGGTGGCGCCAGTGCCGTGACCCACGCCGGTGCCCTCGCGGGCGACCATGATCCTGCCGGCGCGCACTTTGATGCGCACCCGAACGGCGTAGCTACAGGCCTTGGGACTCTGCCGGAAATCCTGCCAGACACAATCAGCCGAGACGGTCTCCCGGTCCCAGCCATCGAAGCCGAACACTCGATTGGCTTCGTCGATTACGTGCCAGCCCTCGATATAGGAGAGGGTCATCGCCCGCTCGATACGCGTTTTGACAAAACGTTCAGGCAGTTTGCCGGCGAGCTTGCGAATTTGAGTCCGGGTGAAGGCCATCAGCGTGTCCTCACCGAAATGGTGGCGCCGCCATTGCCGAGGCTGGCGCCGAGGATTGCCTGACCGGCATTGAGGTTGGCGAGCAGCCTTTTCTTGTCGAGCTTGGGCGGTTGCGGTTTCCAGTAATCGACCGGAATCTGCGTCTCGTCGCTCACTACCAAACCGGGTGGCACCGCCCGTAATGACACCGTGAAGTCGGGCTCTTGCACTTTCGTGAGCTCTCCCTGTTCCATCACCTGGGTCACCAGCGCTCGCTTCTTCTCTGCCCGGGCCTCGAAGCGGGCGAGACGATCCTGCATGTCGGCGATCCGCATGCCCAAGGCCGCCGCCAGGCTTAAATCATCCAGATAGGTCCGGACCACTGCCGCCAGCGCCTCGGATAGGCTGCTGATCCCTTCCAAGGTGTCATGCAAGGTCTCGTCATCGATATCGGCAAACATGGCCTTCAGCTCGGCCTTTAGAGCCACATGCTCTATCGCCGCCTGGCGTAAAGGGACAGACATCGCGCCTCCTTGGCCCCTTGTGGGGCATCCTTGCACTCTAATATGAGTACGATATACTCATATCAGAGGACACATCAACTCCAATCCGAGTCGCCCATGATCACCCGCGAACAGCTCAAAATGGCCCGCGCCGGCCTCAATTGGACCATTCGCGACTTGGCCCGCCGCTCGGGCGTTTCGCTCAACAGCATCACGCGCTACGAAAACGGCCGCGACGCCTACAACGAGACCCTGACCAAGCTCCGCCGCACTCTCGAGAAAGGCGGCATCCTCTTCCTTGACGGTAATGGTGACGGCCCTGGCGTGCGACTGAGGGCCCGGCGGTGATTGGGTTCGTTTTGCAAAATCATGACCGCGAAGAGACCGAAGCAGCTTTTGCAGAACGAATCCAATAGGTGCCCCAGCGAATTCCGTCACATGCCAGAATCCGCCGGCCAGCGGTGATCGGATTCGTTTTGCAAACCGAAGCCAATCTCTTAGCGAAAACGACTACGACGCACGTGCCGTAAGGTGTAATATTTCATCGTGAATTGGCTTGTTGGCGAACAGAAAATGCCGGCCATTGGCATCAGCATTGCGCGGCTCAATCGGCTCAATCGAAGATTTTGGCGAAAGCGGGCCAAACGGATGGAACAACGATTGGGCGACGTTGCCATTCGGGAAACAGCATTTGCGCTGATTCGATCCGAACATCAGCGGGGTGTCCCGTTATTTCACCAAATATCGGTCGACCTTGCGTTGGAGCAAGCCGCCCACGCGAGCGATCGCTTCATCAAAGCGAGCGACTCATACGAGCGTTTTATCAAGGAACGCGCGCGCGAAGCCGGGAAAGCCAAAAAAACGGACGCGCTTCAGATGGCTATCGAAGCCCTTGTGCGACAGGACCCTCGCATTACAGAGCCGCAGCTGCGCACAAAGCTGACACGAGAACAGTGGCCGGACGTCATCGAGGACGTCGATGACGAGGTGATCGCGTTCAAGGATCGCCACGGGCGTGGCAAAGAAGCCAAGCTGTCCGGTCTCAAGGACAGGCTATCGAGAGCCCGGATGAAAGTTCGCTCGCGCTAACCGGGTTGCGCGAATTGCCCGGTTTAGCCTCCTGGTGTGCGCCGGTCGCAGGCGCGTGCTCAGGAGCAAGCCGTGGGGACCAAGACTTTTCCAATTCTGCAGGTTGAGTATTTGCCGGCCAGCGCGCTAAAGCTCGACCCGGGCAATGCTAAACAGCACAGTGAACGACAGATTGAGCAGATCGCTCGAAGCATCGAATGTTTCGGCTTTAACGTCCCAATTCTGGTCGATCATGAGAACATCGTTCGCGCTGGAACCGGACGCTACTTAGCCTGCCAAAAACGCGGTTGGAACGAGGTACCTATCATTCGACTGGCGCATCTGACAGAAGCGCAAGCGCGCGCCTTCGCGATTGCTGATAATCGCCTAACTGAACTCGGGACCTGGAACGATCAGTTGCTCGGCGAAATCTTCCGCGATTTGGCCGCGGCTGAGCTTGACTTCAGCCTCGAGGTGACTGGCTTTTCAATGGGCGAGATCGACTTGCAGATTGAGGGCCTGTCGCAAGACAGGCCCGATTCTGCCGACGAGCTACCGACTGTCGCCACTCAGATCGCGGTAACCCGGCCGAATGACATATGGCACTTAGGTCGACACCGGGTGCTGTGCGGCAATGCTTTGGATTCGATTGCTTATGAGCCCCTTATGCAGGGCGCAGTGGCTGACCTGATCTTCACAGATCCACCATTCAACGTACCGATCGATGGGCACGCGTCGGGCAATGGGCAAATCCATCACCGGGAGTTTGCCATGGCCGCTGGTGAGATGACGGCGGCCCAGTACACGGAGTTTCTAATCCAAATCTGCAAGCGGCTCGCCCAGAACAGCGTCGACGGCGCGATCCATTATCTTTGCATGGACTGGCGGCACATGGGCGAGCTCCTGAGCGCCGGCCAGGCGGCCTATACTGAGCTTAAGAACGTCTGCGTTTGGGTCAAAGATAATGGTGGCTTGGGCTCTTTCTACCGCAGTCAGCACGAACTCATCTTTGTTTTCAAAAGTGGCACCGCACGGCATCGCAACAACATTCAGCTCGGCAAATTCGGTCGCAATCGCACAAATGTTTGGGCCTACCCTGGCGCCAATACGCTGAGCCGTGGCGGCGAAGAGGGCAACCTGCTTGCGCTCCACCCAACGGTAAAGCCGGTCGCCCTCATTGCCGATGCAATCCTGGATTGCTCAGCCCGCGGCGACATTGTACTCGATCCCTTCCTCGGCAGTGGGTCGACCCTGATCGCGGCAGAACGCGTCGGCCGTATCTGCTACGGCATCGAAATCGACCCGCTTTATATCGATACGGCAATCCGGCGTTGGCAACGCTATACCGGCGGGGAAGCGATTCATGCCATGACCGGTAAATCGTTCGATGCGATGGCAGCCGAGCGAGAAGGGCGCCATGCCTGAGCACGACAATTCCTCGTACACAGTCGGCTACGGAAGGCCACCCCGTTCGAGCCAGTTCAAGCCTGGCAAATCGGGCAATCCAAAAGGCCGGCCCAAAGGCGCCAAAAATTTTGCGACCGTGATCCAAGAAGAGCTCGAGGTCAAAATCGCGGTTACCGAGAATGGCCGGCGGCGCAAAATTACCAAACGGCAAGCGGTTGCCAAGCAACTGGTGAACAAGGCCGCCGCCGGTGATGCCAAGGTGATCCCGGTTCTGCTCAATGAGGCTCGGTTGCACGAGGGTCAGCCAGCCGCGATCTCGACCGAGGCGCTATTCGGCCGGCCGGAGGATCGGAACGTCATCGAAAATATCGTCAAACGCATCCGCAATACCACCAGCCCGCCGCCGGATGGGCCGGAGACGACTGCGCCGCCATCGGCGGAACCCCAAGAACCGGAGCCAGAGTAATGACCCTAACCACCGATGAATATCAATCCGTTCTGAAGCACGATTTTATGAGCTTCATCGAGCGGGCGTTTTACGAGTTGAACGCGCAGACCCCGTTTCTTCCGGCGCCCCACATCGAAGTGATCGCCGCGAAGCTCGAGGCGTGTCGTTCAGGTAAGATCCGACGGCTTATCATCAATTTGCCGCCGCGCCATTTCAAATCCCACTGCGCATCCGTCGCCTTTCCGGCCTGGGTGTTGGGTCACGATCCCGCCGCCCAGTTGATCTGTGTAAGCTATGGCCAGGAACTCGCCGACAAATTTGCCCGCGATACACGCTCGATCATGTTGAGTGCATGGTATCGCCGGCTCTTTCCTACCCGGCTGGCCGACCGGCACGCCGTCTATGATTTTGTCACCACCCGGCAGGGCACGCGCATGGCAACCTCAGTCGGCGGCGTGCTGACCGGCCGCGGTGCCGATATCATCATTATCGATGATCCGATCAAGCCGGAGGACGCGCTATCCGCGCCACGACGGACCAGCGCCAACGAGTGGTACGATCACTCGCTCTTGAGCCGCCTCAATGACAAGGCCAATGGCTGCATCATCATTATTATGCAGCGGCTGCACCAGGTCGATCTCGTGGGGCATGTCTTGGAGCAGGGGGACTGGGAAGTCCTTTCGTTCCCAGCGATTGCGGAAAAAGACGAAACACACGTCATCGAAACGATTTTTGGACGCAGCGCGTTCAAGCGGACGACCGGCGATGTCCTGCACCCGGAACGCGAGCCACGCGCGATCCTCGAGGCGATCCGCCGTACGATCGGCGAATACAACTTTTCATGCCAATACCAGCAGAACCCGATGCCGCTCGGCGGCGCCATGATCAAACAGGACTGGCTCAAATCTTACGCTTCCGGTGAGGAGCCGGCGCACTTCGACGAAATCATCCAAAGCTGGGATACCGCAAATAAAGCGAGCGAGTTGAGCGATTTCAGCGTTTGCACGTCGTGGGGGATTAAAAACGATTTCTGTTATCTTCTGCATGTTTTTCGCGCCCGCCTCAATTATCCGGATCTGCGGCGCAAGGTGAAGGAACTGGCCGAACACTTCCATGCCGACACTGTCGTCATCGAAGATAAGGCCTCGGGCACGCAGTTGATCCAGGATCTCAAAAGCGACGGCGTATTTTGTGTCGAGCCCTACGAGCCGGCCCCTGGCAGCGACAAGATCATGCGATTGCACGCCCAGACCGCAATCTTCGAAGGCGGCCGGGTGCTGTTGCCAAGCGAGGCAGGTTGGTTGGGGGATTACGTCAACGAGCTCACCGGCTTTCCCGGCACGCGATACGATGATCAGGTCGACTCCACAGCGCAGGCGCTCGACTATATGAGAAAATCCAGCGACCTGCGGATCATGCGTAAGCTCGGTCAGATGGGGCCTAATGAAGGCTTCGACGCCATCGGACGTTTCTACTACTAGCGGTTCTTCCGCTGACCAGGGACCGGCTCTATGCCCTTGATCCCTCGCCCGAACAGAACGAGTGACAATGCGTGATTGGCAGGGTTTGCGTGAACGGAAGCAACGAACAAAAACGCGACCGCCATCGGGGCTTGATGTTGATCGGGATGCCATCGTCTACGGCATCCCAGATCTCGCTCATGGCGACGTTACGATTGGCGCGGGTGGAACTGCGGTGCGCGGTTCCGGCTCGACGATCGGCGGCGTTTCTTCGACTATGGCTTGAACAGAGGCCTTCCGCTTGGCTGGCGGCGATGGGAGCGTGACCTGCGCCGCCGCTGGCGTGGACTTCGGCGCGGGTACTGCCGTCGGATCTTTGATCGGCTGCGCCTTAGCACCAGCGAGTGGTGTAGCAGGAGCCTTCGGCGACGATGGTAATGATTCCGTAGCGACCTTGACGGCAGGAAGCGCCGCAAGCGGTTCCACTGGTGTCAGCGTCAAGCTGGCCTTTGGCGTTGCGCTTTCCGGCGACGGCAGCGTGGTATCGGCTGACGGCGAGCCGGTAACTGGGCGGGTCGTAGTCGCTTGCTCGGCGGCCGGGTGCTCGTGATCGGCGGCGATGATCTCCGTCAGGTTCTTGATTGCGGCATCGCGGGTCAAAAGGACACGCACAATACTTCGACCGTCGGCCAAGCCCATGGCCCCGGGTGTCTGCTGAGCGCGAAAATCGTTCACCTCGCTTGCCAGCAACGCAAAATCCCTATCGCTGCCTGCGACGGAGCGCGCTTGCGCCAGATAGATCATCGCGAGCGTCTGGCGGTAGCGCGGCTTGGCATTCGGCATCGCGACAAGTTCGCTGAATGTCTTGATCGCGCCCGCGGCATCGCCAGCGCCATACTGCGCCAATCCGAGGTTGTTGCGCAGTCCGAAATCGTTCGGTGTCATCTTCAGACCAGCGCGGTAATTGTCGACCGCGAGGTCGAATTTGCCCATCATACTGTAGGCGACGCCGATTGCGCTGTAGAGCGTGGGGTCGCCCTTGCGGGCCTTCAACGCCACGTTGAATTGATCGATGGCCTGCTGCGGCATCCCGCGCATCAGTTGCAGCTCGCCCATGCGGAATGCACCTTCGGCATCGCTCGGCGCGATTTGCTGGAGTGCGTGATAGGTCTTGAAGGCATCAGAATATTGGCCAAGCGCGAGTTCCGCGGCTCCCAGACGACGCATGGCCTCCCGCGACGCCGGATCTGCCAAGTGTGCGCTTTGATAGAGTATCGCGGCCGACGCGATGTCGTCGTGCGCCACCGCCTCGTCGCCACGCCGCATCAGCGGCGCAACCTCTTCCACTGACGGCGTTGCCACCGTCAGTTTCGTAGGTTCGTCATTGGCCGAAAAAAACGGTAGCCCGCCGCAACTCGTCAAAGCGAATGCCAAAACGGTGAGCAGCGCGCGCGGGTGTATCGGCGTCTGTCGCAGCGGCGATCGAAATATCGCTGTCGTTCGAACATGACCCATTGCGAACACCGCAAAATTTCTGGGCAATCGATCCAGCGTGCCGCAAATTATCATTGATCTTAGTTAACCAAACTTGAACCAACCGGGTTTTAGTAAAATTAGTCAAGAGGCCGAATCAGCCACTTAGGCGTTGCCGCGGTTACGACATCCATATGCCCTTCGCATAGACCAGCCCGCCCGGCCAGAACGTGTGATGGCGTCGATTGCCGCGAACCCTCACACACGATCCGCCGCATCGCGATGTGCGCTCGAAGGGTTGGGTCACAACCAGTCGAACGGCTGGCCGACACCTTAGTGCCATCCTAACGGCGACTGGCGTCATCGATGAGGCGGCGGGGCCTCAATTACAAAGAACCAGGGCACGATCGACGTGCTGCCTCGTCCCGTGGGCGCCACGGTCCCCCAGGTCGCTGCCGATTTCGGCTGGCAACAGCATGCCGTGCGCGGCTACCTGACCAATGTCTTGCGCCAGAAGGTTGGTCTCGAGACCGACACGATGACGAAGCGTCACTATGGAATTTGCTGAATTCCGCCTGCCCGGTTCTGTTGGCGCGCCTTTTGGTTCGAGCGCCATCGATTCCCTGTTCGGCGCGAAACATTCCCTGTTCGACGGCACAAATTTCCCTGTTCTTTGACACCAGGGTACGGCGTTTGTCCCAGGTCAAACCCGCCGCCCACCTTGGCTTGCCGCGTTTCAAGCAAGAAACTCGGCCACTTGCCGCTTGCGGATTCCCTGTATTTTTCCCTGTTAGCAGGGAAGGGTGTCGCGGGATTTTGCCGGTTGACCCGCGCTGTCGGACACCGCGATGATCGTCGCATCGGGCATTCCCGTGGCCGCCAGCTTTAGCGAGAACTGAAACACTTCCGTCGCCGGCGCCGATTTTTCCGTTCATGGATGCGACCATAGATGGGCGCCAGACATTAATCATTGCGGAGGTGCGGAGGTGCGGTGGTGCGGAAGAGTTTCGTGATTGCTGGCGCACTGATCGTCGTCGCAGCTGTCGGCGGAGTGGTATATTGGCGCTTGCAGACGCCTCCACCGGTATCGGGATTCACGTCCGATCAGGACAAGGATTCGTTCGTCGCCAGCGCCAAGCAATCCTGCATCGCCAGCGAGATGAACGATCCCGCGACGCAGAAGAGCGGCTTCACTGAAGCCCAGATCGGGCTTTATTGCCAATGCGCGGCGGAAAAAGCAGCGGATGCGATCACGCCGGACGAAGTGCAATTCATCGCTGCCAAGCACGCGATCCCGCCCAGCTTCCAGGCCAAAACGCAGGCGATCGCCAAGACCTGCCGATCGGTCACGTTGCCGGCGCCCGCGCACTGATCGCTGATCGGAAGATGGCGTCCCCGCGGGATTAGAACCCCAGTTTCGGCCGTGCGAGGGACCCATCCTCAGCCTCTAGACGATGGGGACCCAGCGCCGCCTCAATTAGACGCTGGTGGGGTATCGCGCAAGATCCGTTCGAGGTTTTGTACCTCGACGTTATTTGATTCGGAACTCAGCGTCGCTTGCGCTTCTGGCTCTGGAGAGTTTGGCTAGTTTCCCTCCGGTTCCGATGTGCGCGATGCAGTTGTGGCAATCGGTGCGAGCGGTTCTGGCTGCTAGCGCGTCGAAGCCCAAAGCTCTCCGCTCCGGCTGTGGCATCCATCCCATTGATCTGCCACCACTGCTCCTCGCGTCCGGCGTCATGCAGCGAGCGCGGTTGGATGAAGCGCGGGTGATGCGCATGGCTCGGGTTTTGGCCGCAGACGAGGCAAGGCAGGGAGGCAACGTACTTGAGGTGAGCGGCATTGCGGAGACGTCGGGGTATGACGATCGCGACCGCCGTACTTTCAGGGGGATATACTTCTGATGACACTTTCGTCTCGCGCGGCTCCGGCTCGATCAGCGTACGTTGCTGCCGATAAAAATTCTCCAGGACCGCGGCGTAATGAACGCCGTTGCGTGTCCTGAGCTCGGGGCAGATGGTGCGGAGTTGCGCGATAACGGGTGCGTTGCCGGTCCACAATGCCTTGAGCTCGGCGATCGATGTAGCGTGGTGGAAGTTCTCTTTCGCGGCTGAACAGAAGTGCTGCGGCGTCGCGCAGATCTGCGGCGGCGCGGTACCGGTCATGAGCGTCCAGACGACTGGCGCAGCACTCAGTTCTTGGTCTAGGGCCCTTGTCCGCTGCACCCCAGCCTGCGCCTTATCATACAGGGCAACGCCGAAGGGGTTGCCGAAGGTGACCAATGCCCGCGTGGTTGCGTCAGTCTCGGCTTCCTTGAGGGCGCTCTCGTGGGCTTCGCCGAGGGTAGCGCCGATACCGTGACCGAGCCCTGTGCCTTCCCGGGCAACGACCGTCTTGCCGGCCCGGATTTTGATGCGGACCTGCACGGCATAGCTGGCCTTGGGGCTGATCCGGGCATCCTGCGACACTGCGCTCGGCCGACACGGTCTCCCGATCCCACCCGTCGAACCCGAAGGTCCGGTTTGCCTCGTCGTCGCTGAGCGTATCACCCTCTCTGCCTGGCGCCTGCGCCGCTCCTGCCGGATCGAGGCCGCCTTGTTTGGAAACGTCCAGCGCACTTGGGCAACGATGCGGCGAGGGTGACGGCCGCCGCGATTGGCGCGTGACGGGCGAATTCACGGAGGCGTCTCTCATTCGACGGGATGTGGCTAGTCCCCGCCGAAGGTTACGTGTCCACGAGAACTGTCACAGATGTGACGCTAATGTTCGAATAAGAGACACCGGAACTCCGATGTCATGGCGCTGTCGATCGTCACTTCGCGCATAGCCCGCAGGGTTTGTCAGTATGTCTGCTGCCGCGAATCGCTGTGTTTGACGCGCACCATCAACGCCGAGGTTAGGTGTGGCTAATTAAAGTGGGGCGGCAACACGTTCAAGGTTGGCAATCGGCATGCGTCTTGCAGAAACCCCTTACGAGACACTCGACGCCCTACGGCGTATCGGCGGCCGCTGCCCTCGCGCGCATCACCAACGGGTTAGTTGGCTATAGCCGGTAAGGAAAAGATCGCGCCGGTTGGTCGGTCGTGTAATCCGAGCGCGGCGTTGTGGCCGCTCGTGGATCGTGGATACAAGTTTGGCTACGTGGACAAACCAGAGCTGACCGAAACGGCGAGAAACTGGAGGCAATCAGAATGGGTGCGATCGTCGCTGATCTTGTAGCGTGGCGGCTGAACCGTCAACGACACGAAGGCCGACTCACGGCATCTGCTGGCAAGTCTGGCGCCGCGCCTGCCTCTGACGCGTGGCCACTAACGGTGACGGCGGAGAGCCCCGATGACGATCTCCTAAGCGCCTTGGACCGCATTGAAAATGCGGCTTTGGACCTTCGCCGCTTGATCGTCAAAAGCGGCCTGATAACAGTGGACCAGCCTTTATCTACTGCAGCAGTGAGGCGTCACCAAGAATTACGTCGAAAGCCAACCGGCCACGCATCGCGAGCGAAGTGAACCCGAAGCCGCAGCCTTTGTTTTAGCCACGGCTATCAGAAGCCATCAGAAGAAACGTTCGGGGATCGTAATTATGTCTCCCGGAAACACCGGCGTATCATTGTTAGCACCAAGCGTAACGCGCTGACCGTTCTCAATCCGACTGATTTTGTACTCGTTATCTTTCGCGCGATAAGTGAAGCCGCCCGCGAGCGCTACCGCACTAAGCACAGTCATCCCGCTGACGTAAGGATACGAACCAGCTTTATTAACCTCTCCGACAATGAAGAAGGGCCGATAGTTCATCACTTCGACGCTGACG
>DASQHO010000080.1:0-27416 GCA_035632055.1 Allostellaceae bacterium | reverse complement strand
CGCCGCGGGCCCCCCCGACGAAGTTAATCGCACTTGGCGCCTTTCATGCCACCCTGGATCCAGTCGCTGCTCTTCACGCCCGGCGGCGGATTCACGCACCACTCGGGGTAATAGACGACGTTGACGATCTCCGGTGTGTCGGTCTTCTTGTCGAACTTGAACTCGCCATAAGCGGTCTCGGTTACGGCCTGGTGCCCGTCACCAAGCGCCATGTCGACGTGCGTGCCGAACGATTCATATTTGAGTCCGGTCAGTGCCGTGCGCACTGCGTCGGTCGTCGGCACGCCCTTGCCGTTTGCCGCCTTGTCGTACGCAACTTTCAAACCGAGGATCGCCTGGGCCATCTGATAGGCGGAATAGACCGGCGGCGTGTTGTAGCGGTCCTGGAAATTCTTGCGGAACCAATCGTTGAGCGCACTCTTGTGCGCCAGCACGCCGTAGGGACCACGTGCGCCGAGGATGACGCCGTTGGGAATCTGGCCGCGCAGACGGAACATCGTCGTCTCGCCGGTAGTCAGCACGAGCCGTGACCGTTTCTCGAGCCCGCGCGCCGATGCCTGCAGCATGAAGCTCTCGAGGTCGCCGCCCCAGAAGCTGCTATGCACGATGTCGGGATGATCGACCAGCAGGGTCGAAATCTCGGCATCGTACTGGCCGGCGAAGAGCTTGGGGAATTCCGATACAACTTGCTTGTCGTTCGGGAACAGATCCTTCATCGAGCCATCGAAGTCGCGCCAGGAGTCCTGGCCCCAGGCGTAGTTCTGGTTGATGCCGGCGTAGCTCTTATCATTCGGGAATTTGGCCTTGAGGTAGCGCACGGCGGCGACGTTATCCATCGTCGAAGTCGCACTGGTGCGGAAGACGTAATTGTATTTGGCATCTTCGAAGATGCGCGGCGTGCCACAGTCGAAGAACACCGTCAGCATCTTGAGCTCTTCGGCAACCGGCGCCACGGCGAGGCAGCTGCCGGATGAAATGTAGCCGACGACGGCGTTGACGTTCTGCCGCTGCACCAGATTGCGGAAGCTCTGCACGACTTCCGTGGTCGAGCCTGCTTCGTCGACGATCTCCATCTGCGCTTCGGCGCCGCCGAAGCCCTTGGTGTTGTAAGGCGCCGGCAGCGTGCCTTTGTTGATCGCTTCGGTCACCAGTTCGGCGGCGTTGCGCGCTGGAATACCGAACGGTCCGGCGGCCGGACCGGACAGGAACGTGACGATGCCGAGCTTCAGCGTCGGCGCTGCGGCAGGTGCTGCCGCAGGTGTTGCGGCGGGTGCCGGCGGCGCCGCGTTTTGCGCTGCGGCGGGCGCGGCCGTATACACCAGCACGCCGATCAATGCCGCGCCGGTGATCAGCGACTTCAAGCCGCCGCGCGCAATGCGAGCTGGCGACCAATTCATCGGTTGCATGGTTTTCCCTCCCTGATATTCGATTTCTTATTCTCGGGCCGCGCGACGCCGGCCTTTGCGGCCTTTGCGGCCTTTGGCCAACGGTAGTATCGGGCGGCAATGCCCGCAACCCTGATCGCGGATTGGGATGCGTTTCGCCGTGCGGCGGCCTTTGCCGAACGCACGGCAAAGATGGATAATTCGTCGGCTCTGGCACACCACGACGCGATCGATCAGTGGAGCCGGGAGGGCGTGACAACCATGCAGCGGCAGCCGAATTTCGAACCCAAGGGCGTCATACCGGCCTGCATCCTGCCGTTCCGCGACGATCTCGAGATCGACGAAGGCGCCTACCGGCGGCATCTGCGCGACGTCGCCGGCGTTGCCGGTGTCAGCGCCATCACCGTCAACGCGCATGCGACTGAGGTCGCCTCGTGCAGCTTCGAAGAACAGCGCCGTGTCCTCGATCTGGCGATGGACGCGATCGGCGACCGTACGCCGATCGTCAATGGCATCTACGCCGACGGCAGTCTCGAAGCTGCGCGCATTGCACGCATGGCGGCAGCCGGCGGCGCATCGGCGCTGCTGGTGTTTCCGCCCAATCCATTTATTCTCGGTCAGACCGACGCGATGGTGCTGGCGCATTTCCAGCGCATCGCCGACGCGACCGATCTGCCATTGATCGCGTTCCAGTATCCGCTTGCCGGCGGGCAGGGCTATCCGCTGGAACGTTTGTTGCGGCTGATCGAGGAAGTTCCGAGCGTGCGCGCGATCAAGGATTGGTGCAACGTCGTGCCGCAGCACGAGACGCACATCCGCATGCTGCAGAACTTGACGCGGCCCGTGAATGTGCTGACGACGCATAGCTCGTGGCTGCTGAGTTCGCTGGTGCTCGGCTGCCGTGGCTTGCTGTCTGGCATGGGCAGCGTCGTCGCCGATCTGCAGAGCGCGCTGTTCGCCGCCGTGCAGGCCGACGATCTGGCGCGCGCGCGGGCGGTGAACGAACGCCTTTCGCCGCTCGCTGCAGCGTTCTACGCCGATCCGTTTGTCGACATGCACAACCGCATGAAGGCGGCGCTTGTATTGCTTGGGCGGATTCCGTGTGCCGCCGTGCGTCCGCCATTGGTCGCGCCCGACGCAGCTGAAATCGAACGGCTGCGTGTCGCACTGGCGGAAGCCAAGGTGGCGCGCGACGGTGCGCGATTGGAAGCCGCCTAGGGAGCACGCCGCCAATGTCCCGCTTGAAAGGCGGCGAGCTCATCGCCGAATTCTTGATCCGCGAAAAGATTCCGTATGTTTTCGGCATCTGCGGCCACGGCAATGTCGGCCTGCTCGATGTATTCTATGACGTGCGCGACCGGCTCAAGCTGATTTCACCGCGTCACGAGCAGGCTGCCGGCCACATGGCCGACGGCTATTTTCGCGTCAAGCACCAGGCTGTCGCGACCATGACCTCGTGCGGGCCGGGCTCGGCCAATTTGATTATGTCGCTGGCGGTGGCGCAGACCGATTCCTCCGCACTACTGGCGATTACCGCCAACGTGCCGACCTCCCAGTTCAACCGCGGTCCGTTCCAGGAGCTCAACCGCCACGGCCAGGCCGATTTCCCCAGCGTCATCAAGCCGGTGGTGAAGCGCAGCTTCCAGCCGACGCGTGTCGAGATGCTGCCGCTGGCGCTGCGCCAGGCCGCGTTGACCATGAACAGCGGCCGGCCCGGGCCGGTGAACGTCGACGTGCCGTTCAATCTGTTTCAGGAAGAGGCCGACATTGCCATCGAGCCGCCGACCGACGGGTTCAATGCGCGGCGCAGCGGCGCCGCGCCCGACGACGTAACGCGTGCCGTCGGGTTGCTGCTGGCGGCGGTGCGGCCGGCGATCTTCATCGGTCACGGCGTCACGCTCGCCGAAGCCGGCGGCGAGCTGACCGAGCTCGTGCATCGGCTCGGCATTCCGGTGCTGAGCTCGCCCAACGGCATGGGCTGTCTCGACATGCGCGATCCGCTGTCGTTGGGATTCATCGGCCGCAATGGCACCTATCCGGCGAATCAGGCTGGCCGTTATGCCGATCTGGTGCTCGCCATCGGCGCACGTTTCGACGACCGCTCGTCGTCGTCTTGGCTGCCGGGCTATTCGTGGAATTTCCCGGCGACCAAGCTCATCCATGTCGATGTCGACCACGCCGAGCTCGGCCGCAATTATGCGCCCGATCTCGCCATCCTCGCCGATGCACGCACATTCCTGCGGCAGTTGCTGGCCGAAGTCGAACGCCGCAATCCGCCCAAGGGCGCCCGCTTGCAGGCGTGGCATGCGCAGATCGCGAATTGGAAGGATGAATGGGACGCCTACGTGCGGCCGAACTTCGCGCTACACGCGTCACCGATCCGGCCCGAGCGCATCGTCGCGGATTGCCGCGCGGTACTGCCCGACGATGCCATTGTCTCGCTCGATTCCGGCGTGCATCACAACTGGTTCATGCAATTCTGGGAAGCACGCCGGCCGCAGACCATGCTCAACACTTGGGGTTTTTCCGGCATGGGCTTCGGTCCGTGCGCCATTCTCGGCGCCAAGCTCGCCGCGCCTGAGCGGCCGTGCGTCGCGGTGTGCGGCGACGGCGGCTTCACCATGGTGCCGCATGTACTGTGCACCGCGGTCGAATACGACATTCCGTGCGTCTGGGTGGTATGGAACAATTTTGCCTGGGCGGCGATCCGCGACATCCAGTACGGCATGTTCGGTGGCCGCGAGCTCGGCACCGCGTTCTATCGCGGCGCCAATAATCGGCCGTACAACCCGGATTTCGCCGCGCTGGCGCGTGCCTGCGGCGTCGAGGCGGCGACCGTGACCAAATCGCAGGATTTCAAGGGCGCGCTCGAACACGCGATCAAAACCAACAAGCCATATCTGCTCGACGTGCATGTCGACGCCAATGTGCGGCCGCCGGGCATCGGTACTTGGGCGTTGCCGCCGACACCCCATAAGGAGCCGGTATTCGGCAAGCCTCATGTTGCGCCGGCGTCGGCCGGTGAGGACTGACTGATGGCGGCACGCAAGACCAAGGCGATGCGCAAGCCGGCGCGCAAGTCACGCCAGCGCCGCGCGACCATTGAGAACATCGCCGAAGTTCCGTGGCGCGAGTTTCCCGATCATTTCGGCGGTGCGTTGTCGAAGCCGCTCGTCATGCCCGAGACCAAAGGCTCGATCCATCTCGATCATCGCATTTCGTGCTACCGGCCGATGGCGTACGTCGCGCCGCATACGCACAAGGTGCAGGAGCAGGTCTATCACGTGCTCGAAGGCGAGGGCACGATGGAGATCGCCGGCAAGCGGCGCGTCGTGCGGCGTCACGACGTGATCTTCATCCCGCCGGGCGTCGAGCACGCAATCTACAATTCTGGCTTGGCCGATCTCGTCTTCATCGTCGTGACCTCGCCGGCAAGCGACGAAGACCCGGCCGAGTGATGGGACGTATCGCCACGTTCTAGTGATCGCCTTTGACGTGCGGCCGTTTGGCAAGGCCGGCGCGCACGACGGCACCGGAAAAGAAAACGGTATTGCCACACTTCGTGCAGCAGACACCGTAGAAGTCCTTGTCGATCCCGTTAACTGCCGACAGCGGCGCAAATTCGGCCGTCGTGCCGCGCTCATCTACTTCATCCGCAGGGACAAAGGTGAACGCATCGTGGCCGCAATACGGACAATAGTAACGGGTGCCGCGAATCTCGCTGAGGAACCAGACGAAATCTTCGATCGGCAGCGTCGTCATGGCATCTCGATCGCGCTCCACGCACTAGTCCGGATCAAAACCTAGGTCGGGTTACAGGCGGCTGGCGGCAAGGTGAAATGGCGTTCAGTACGCGTCGTGGGCCGGTGCGACCGATGAACCGGGCCGCGACAATGGTGAGGCATTTGCGTCCAGGCGCTTGTGATCTATATATCGCGTCGCGATATATTGTTTGCCCATGGAATTGAACCGGCGAGTTGGAAGCCCCGAGTGAAAAAAACGACAGCTTCGAACGTCGGCGATCAGCTTCGCACCATCGTCGCCGAAGGCGCCAAGCACCTCGGCGACTTCACCACCAGGCCGCGCGTATTGGTGATCTCGGCGATCGCGATCGTCGTCGGCTCTGCTGGCGTCGTCGCCGGGGTGGTTCTGCTGGACCTCATCCGGCTGGTGACGAACCTGGCCTATTTCGGCCGATTCACGCTTGCGGATCTGCCGTTCAGCCAGTCGCACCTCGGCATTGCGGCGGTCGCGGTGCCCGTGATCGGATCGCTGATCGTGGGCCTGATCGCGCGCTTCGGCAGCGAGAAAATCCGGGGCCACGGCATTCCTGAGGCGATCGAGGCGATCCTGCTCGGTCGCAGTCGGCTCGACGTTAAGGTGGCCATCCTCAAGCCGCTGTCGTCGGCGATCGCGATCGGCACCGGCGGACCGTTCGGCGCCGAGGGGCCGATCATCATGACCGGTGGCGCCGTCGGCTCGCTGATCGGACAGGTGCTTCCGGTCAGCGACAGCGAGCGCAAGACGCTGCTTGTCGCCGGCGCCGCCGCCGGCATGACGACGGTGTTCGGAACGCCGATCGCTGCGATCATGTTGGCGGTCGAACTGCTGCTGTTCGAATGGACGCCGCGCAGTTTCGTTCCGGTCGCAACCGCCGCGATCACGGCGGCCGTCGAACGAACTTGGACGCACCTGGCGTTGCCGTTATTCCCGTTTCACGGTGGCATGAGCGTGTCTTTGACGGCGCTGCTCTGCTGGCTGCTCGTCGGAATCCTGGCGGGCCTGCTTTCCGGCTTGCTGACTCAGATGGTCTACGCCTGTGAGGACCTGTTCCTCAAATTGCCGCTCCACTGGATGTGGTGGCCGATCCTGGGCGGCGTTGTTGTCGGCATTGGCGGACTGATCGAGCCCAGTGCGCTGGGCGTCGGCTACGACAGCATCGCTCGGATGCTGCGTGGCGACATCCTGCCCGTCGCTGGCTTGTCGCTGACCGCCGTCAAGGCGGTGATCTGGTCCGTGGCGCTGGGCTCAGGAACGTCCGGCGGCGTGCTTGCGCCGTTGCTTATTATCGGAGGCGGCATGGGCGCCGTGCTCGGGCCATTGCTGCCGGCCGCGAGTCCGGGCTTCTGGCCACTGCTGGCGATGGCGGCGATCCTGGGTGGTACCATGCGGTCGCCGCTTACGGCGATATTCTTCGCGGTCGAAGTCACCGGTAATACCCATGTCCTGCTGCCGCTGGCGGCTGCGTGCATTACCGCTCATGTCGTCACCGTACTGCTGCTGCGCCGCTCGATCCTCACCGAGAAGATCGCGCGCCGCGGCCACCATCTGCTGCGCGAATACCGCGTCGATCCGTTCGCGCTGTCCAAGGTTCGCGATGTCATGACGCGCAACGTCGAGACACTGCCTGAATCCATGACACTTCATCAGGCAGCAGCGTTACTTGCCGATCCTGCCACCAAGCATCCGAGCTTCCCGGTCGTCGACGGCGAAGAGCGCGTGCTGGGCATCGTCGATCCGCCGGCGGTGATCGGCTGGCGGCGTGCTGGCCGCCATCGCCGCACGACACTGCGGACGTTGCTGGACCGCGTCAAAGTCCCGCTGGCCTATCCCGACGAATATCTCGAGGGCGTGATCGAACGCATGACCAATTCGAACGTCGCGCACCTGCCGGTGATATCGCGCGATAACGCGAAGCTCGTCGGCTATCTGAGCTGGAAAGACCTGATGCGCGTCCGTCTGCACTTGGCGCAGGAAGAGCATCAGCGCATGGCGCTTTACGGCTGGCGGCGCGTGTCCGACCAGCCGGATGACTACGGCGAAGCTGCCGACTAAAGGCAAGGGCGGGCGATGCTACCGCCCGCTGGTTATGATGCCGCGCGTTCCGGCCGCCGTGCCGCCGATCGCGGCAGCATGAACAGGCACGCGACGATGAAGACGACGATGATTGCCGAGGCGAGGAGCCGACTGAGTCCCAATCCACCCTGATCGTGCGGCTGGTCGAGGAAATCGCCCAGCGTCGCGCCGAGCGGGCGCGCCAGGATGAGCGCCGCCCAGAACAGCGACACGCGTGACACGCTCGTCCAGAAATAGAGCGCCGCGACAACGGCCAGGCCGGCGGCAAAGACCAGCGCGCCGGTCGCCGAGCCCAGATCGAATCCGTCGGAAACCCAGTCGCCGAGCGCCGTGCCGAGGGTCTGTGAAAAGGTGATCGCGATCCAGAAAAAGATTTCTGCCTTGGGCACGGTCACCGAACTTGGCGCGATCGTGCCCTGCGCGCGGAACCAGATGACGAGTACGGCCAGCAGACACGCGAACAACAGCGTCGAACCGCCGGCATAGCCGATGCCGAGCGAGCGGTCCGCAAAATCGGCCATGGTGGTGCCGAACATGGTCGAGGCAACAATGGTCGCCCAGTAGAGCGGCGGGTGGAGTTTGCTGATGCGGATTTGCGCGACGGCCAGAATGACGAAGACGACCAGAAAGAAGGCGGTGCCGCCTAGGTAGCCCCAGTCGAGCGTGTCGCTCACGGCGTCGCCGCCGGTCTCACCCAGCGTTGTTGCGGCGACATAGACGATCCAGTAAGCCCAGGTGACCGTCGGCACTTTGTTTGCTGTGGAAAGTGTATTCATGGCCCCCCACGAATAGACTACGGCAAACGTGCCGCTACGCGCCTTGATCGGTTGGCGGCCAAAACCGCGACCGCCAACCCCGGTAGCCTTATATATCAGAAATTCCGATGCAGGCAGCCATCACTTGGTAACGGTGAAGCGCGCCTCCATGCCCATTTTGTAATGGCCCGCCTGATTGCAGAACACCACGTACTCGCCGGGCGTCAGCACCAGACGAAGGGTTGCCTTCGCTCCCGCCGGCATGTCCTCGACGCCTTGAAGTTGCGCCAGCTTGTCCTCGGCCACCGAGTCTTTCTTGGCATCATAAGGAAGCTTGGCAATCGAGCCCTTCCACGGCGCGATCAGAAACTCATGCACCTGGTCGGTCGAGGCGTTGCTAACTTCGAACTCGACCGCACCAGCCTTGACCTTGTCCGTGCTCAAAGTCACGTGCATGTCTTTGCCGGCCTGGTCCGTGAGCGTGACTTTGACGCTGGCCGGCTCTGCGGCCTGTGTCAGCGGCGCTGCGATCACAAGACCGATCGCCGCGATCAATAATGACGTTCGCGAAATCATGGAAACTCCCGATTTGATGTCCGACGTTTTGGTGGCCGTCAGGTTATATGATGACGCCGCACTGCGGCGAGTTTTTGGCACGATTTCAGGGTACAAAACGGCCTGCCGTCAGCGTGCCGTCAGGTTGATGCAGCTTCGTGCCGCTTCCGATAGCCGAAGAAGAGCGCACGGGCGGCGGCCTATCACGACAGCGCGCGACCGGCAGCCGATGGCTGAACGCCCTTATCGCTCGGTGTCGTGGGCGAATTTGACGCCGGCCGTTTCCATGATGTGCTGGACGTTGCGGAAGCCGTCGGGCGTGACCTGAACCTCGCCGCGGAACGGATAATCGAACGCGACGATGAGGACGATCACCAGCGCCAGTGACGCCGCGACGGCGCCTGTCATCGCCAGATGCATGGCGAAGCTCTCCATGCCGAAGAGATACGTCAGGCTGATGACAATCGCGGCGCCGAGTATGACCACCCACCACACCGCCGGTTCGATATGGTCTTGCGCCGCCAGGATGCGGTCCTGCCGCGCGTCGTAGAGCGAGTTGAGGCGGCGCAGCATTTCCGAGACCATCGCGACCTGTATCGCATTGACCGTCTCGACGCTGCCGAGCGCGCGGTGGAACTTGGCGAGCGGCACCCAGCCGTCGTTGCTGACTGACGCGCCGATCGCCATTGCTGGCCATTCCCTGGTGAGCACGATGTCGATGTAATCCGCCAAGTCGCCGATCAATTCGCTCTTGATCGGTTCGGGCATTGCCGCGGAATCGCGATAGAGGTCGCCCGTCAGCGAGGCTTCGATCGCCGCCGTGTCGCCGGCTTTGCCGAACGATTCCCACGCCGACACTGCAATGAAGGCGAGCAGCACGGCAAAGACGACGCCGATCAAGGCCGAATTGAAGCCGGTGAATTCGTTGTGTCTACGCCGCAGCTCGAGATGCAGGAAGCGGTTGGTGATGGCGAGGCCGAGAAGCGATAGCCCGACCACCAGCACGATGACAACCGAGGCCATCTCCGAGGTCGGTACGCCGTAAATCCAATCGACGATCATGTGTCCCCCATAGCTGCATCGGCGGCACTGCGTTTCGCCCGCGCGCCGGCTTTCTTACCTGATCGGCCGCAATCAGCGTATGGGGACGGACGTTAATGAAAAGTGATGGCGCCGCCGTTCCATTGCCGATTTGCTGGCGCTAGGCGCCGGTCTACAATTGTTTGCAAGCATGACCGAATTCACGCTGCCGCCGCCGTATCGCGTTGTCCGCCTCGCCCCTGGGCAGGCGGCGCTCGCCGAAGCGCGTGCCGCGGCGAAAGCGGGCGAGGACGAAGGTGTCATCTTCTGGGCCGACCGCGCTGACCGGCTGGAATTCGCCCTGACGTTGAAGCCGGATCGACCGCGGCGAGCGACCGTGCCGGTGATCTACGTTGCGGCACTTGCATTCGCCGATGCGCTCGGCGCATTCGCGCCGCCGCCGTCGCCAATCGGGTTCGGTTGGCCCGGCGATATACTGGTCGACGGTGGCCTGGTCGGCGGCCTGTCGCTCGCCCTGGCGGGCAGTGCCGCCGACGCGATTCCGGAGTGGGCAGTGCTTGGTTTCGATCTGGCGCTCGGCACCGGTTCCGAAGAGCCCGGCCGCACGCCGACGCACACTTGCATAGCGGAGGAAGGCTTCGAAGATTTCTCGGCTGTGGCGCAGATCGAAGGCTTTAGCCGCCATTTTCTCACGTGGCTCAATCGTTGGGACCGCGACGGATTCGCGACAATAGCCGCCGAATGGTCGCGGCGCGCTTTCGCGCCGCTCGGCCCGACCATCGCGCTACCCGAAGGCCCCGCGACACCGCTCGGGCTCGACGAAGCCGGTGATTTACGTGTCCGTCAGAACAGACGCGAGCGGATTCTCTCGCTGGAAGCTGCGCTCGCCAGCACGGCCGCCTATGGCTGAAGCCGCCGCCGCAGCGCCGCGCGATTTCTGGCTAAGCTCGGGCTTTCATTACCTGCGCCGCGACGCGGCAGGGCATCTCGCCGTGACCGACGAATTTCTCCGCGCATATCTCGGACGGCCCGAGTTGCGGCCGGCCGTCGAGGCGTCGCCTGCCGAATGTGCTCTGCACGATAAGCTGTGGATTGCGCCGCGTGCAGATGTGGCCGCTGGCGAGCTTGCTGCCGTTGCCGACGTCGACGCGCGCGACAATTACCGCGTATTCCTCGCGCTCCGCGATCGCTTACTTGCTGGCGGTACGCTCGAGCGAACCTATCTGACGCTGTTCAAGGCTGATGCCGTAGCCCTGCCGGCATTGATGCTCGATCATCTGGTGCATGCGTTGCTGCGCAACGTCCTCGCAGATTGCGACGACCCGTTCGCGCTCCGCGCTGCCGAACTGCTGTTTCGCACCCAGAAAGTGACGCTGGTTGACGGCGCGGTGTTGCTCGCGGACGAGGAGACGGTGGAGGTTGCCGCGCAAGCAGGCGCGCGGGCGCTGCCATTGATGGATAGCATCGCGCCGGCCCAATCCGTGGCGCTCGATGTGCTGTCAGCCGATAACGCGGCCTTGTACTGGGAACGCAGCGATCGCTTCGACACTGTACTCGACCTGTCGTTTACCAGCGCTGGGCTCGATGCGCTGTGCCGCGTCCTCGAGCGCTGGGTCTGTCATTTTCTCGGCGTGACACTGCACATCGAGCCGATGCAGCAGATCCAGGACGAGCGCTGGTCGTGGCATGTCGGGCTCGATGGTGAATCCTCGGCCATTCTCAACGCGCTCTATCGCGGCGAAAGCGTCGATGACACCCGGCTACGACAGCTCGTGGCGCTGTTCCGCGCGCGGTTCGCCGATCCGGCGGACATGCGATCTGACGTCGCCGGCAAGCCGGTTTATCTCGGCCTGGCGATGGACGCCAACCGCCGGCTGCGTCTGAAGCCCCAGAACCTGCTGCGCAATCTGCCGCTGGCGCGCGAGATCTGAGGCGCGTCATGCGGTCGGGCGCCTCGCGTCTCGACGGGTCCGCCGCACGGACAGTGGCCGCCGCGGTCGCCGCGATCGCGCTCGGCCTCATCGCGTGGCTGATCTATCTCGACAACCGCGAAAATCCCGCCGTCGCCGCCTGCATCGAACAGCAGACCGCTGCGATTGAAAAGGCGCGCGACCAAGGCGCGTTGCCGGCCGATGCCGCGCGCCGATTTCTCGACAATGTCGCGTCATCATGTACGGCGCAGGCAAATGGCGAGCGCTGAACGGCTAGTTGTCGTTTTCACCACGCTCGCGCAGATAGTCGTCGGTCGTGCGTGGTTTCGGCCGTGGCTTGCTCGCAAACGGATCGCCCGAGCGATCCTTGATCTGAACGATGACGCGGCAGTCTTCGCACATCTGGATAAGCCGCGTGCGCTGCTCGTCGCGGAACATCGAGTGCTTGCCGGCGAGCTGCGCGATGATGCGTTCGATTGAGCTGCGTGTGCCGAACGGTTTGCCGCAATTGATGCAGTTGAACGGCGGTTCTTCCTTGAGCACGACGCCGCTGGCCCCGGTTCCGGTGAAGTTGAGCCGCGGCGTCAGGCTGACGACTTTTTCCGGGCAAGTGACCTTGCACAAGCCGCACTGGACGCAGGCGTCTTCCTGGAAGCGCAGTTGCGGCAGGTCCGGATTGTCGAGCAGCGCGCCTGTCGGGCAAGCGCCGACGCAGGCGAGGCACAAGGTGCAGCCGTCGGCCCTGATTTCGACGGCGCCGAAGGACGCACCTGGCGGCAACGGCAAGATGTCGCGCGGCTGCGGTGCGTTCGCGTGCAGATGTGCCAGCGCAAGCCGCGTCAGGCCACGCTTTTCGCCGAGCGGCAGGAAACGGCCGCCGGTAATTGCCGGGACATCCGGCATACCATAGAGCGCGGCTTCAACCGCATCCGGATCGGCTTCCACCAGCACATGGAGCCGCCCGCTGCCGTAGCCGAGACCTTGCAGCACGCTCTCGGCGAGCCCAAATTGGCCCGCGAGCGCCGTCAGTTCGTCGCGCTTTTCGGGATGAACGAGCACTGCGACCTGCGCCGCACCATAGGCGAAGGCCAGTGCCAGGAACTCGAAGCCAATCTGCGTTGTCTCGTTGACGGCGAACGGGATGACCCGTGCCGGCAGGCCTTTGCCGAACCGCGCCATGGCATCGATCAACTCGGCGGCTTTGCGCGGATCGTGCACCAGCAACGCCGGCTTCGCGCCGCCAGCCTCGGCAAAAGCGGAAAGGAGAGTTCGCAGCCGCGTCGCCAGAAAATCGACCGGTGGCATGGCATAGGCCGCCGCGCCGGTCGGACAAACGCTGTGACAAGCGCCGCAGCCGCCGCAGATATAGGCGTCGATGACGACGCTATCGCCAGCCGGAGCGATCGCAGCCGTTGGACAGACGTCGAGACAGCGCGTGCAGCCAGTCTTCTGCGAGCGCGAATGCGCGCACAGCTCGGCGTGGAAATCGACGTAACGCGGCTTTTCGAACTCGCCGACCAGGTTGGTAAGTGCGAACAAAGCGGCTTGCACCGCGGCAGGATTCTTGGGATCGGGCCGCAGATAGCCGTCGCGCCGCTCGCCGCCGGCGAACAGCGGCGTGCCGCCGCTGAGGTCAAGAATCAGGTCGCAGCGGGTCTTGGCGCCGTTGCGCGGCGATTCGAAGCCGAGCGTTGATCGCGACGACGGAATGGCCGCAGCATAATCATCGACGACGATTTCGAACGCGCCGAGATGGCCCTTGGCCGCGGCAATCGTGCCGCGATAGATCGGCACCTTGACGACGCCCGGCGGCACGATGTCCGTCGGCTTCGACAGCAGCAGTGTGACGTCGAGCCGGTCGGCGAGCTGCAGCGCCGCCGCCAGCGCCGTCTCGTCATGGCCATAGACGAGGCACTGCCCGTTGGACTTGAGCGTCAGCGCCGGCACCGGCGGCGCATCGAGCGCCGCTTCGGCCAGCAGTGCCGCGACCTTGGGCAGCGCTTGCGCCGCTTCGTCCGACCACAAGGCGCGCTCGCGGATGTTGACATAGCTGGCGCCAACGCCAGCGTCGGCGAGCGCTTCGGCGAAGAGTGGCTCTTCCTGGGTGCAAGCAACCACCAGCGGCTTGCCGTTCTTCGCGGCCTTCAATAGCCCATCGAGTTCGGTGCGGCAGAGGTGGCGGCTGACGGCGCTCGCACTGGCGGCGCCGCAGGCGCGCGCCGTGGCCTTGCCGTCGAGCGGCATTGTGCTTTCGCAATAGCAAAGCACGACCCGCTTGCCGCCGATTTCCATGGGTTCAGCCCCGGATGGCCGCCATCGCCCGGCGTCGCGGATGGCCTTGATCTAGATCAGCGCCCGCCGTGGCGCCGGGGCTATTCAGGAGGAGAAGCCCGGGAACAGCCGTGCCGCCGCGGTGGCGGCTGACGGTCCCGCGCAATCGACTGAAAGGAACCTTACCGTGACCCATCGAATCTTGGCCGTCCTCGCGCTGCTCGCGTTTGCGGCCACTCCGGCGCTTGCGGCCGAAGATTGCGCCCAAGCGTTCAAGGATACCACCGGCAAATTCAAGGTGAGCACGATCGGCCCTCAGGCCACCGCAACCGCCGGCGAGCTCATCGCAAAAGCCGAGCCAATGTGCGGCGGTGATGCGGTGCAGCAGGCGGAGGCGATTGAACTCCTCCGGGATGCCCGTATGATGATCGGTGAATGAACGAGCCCTTGCCGGAACCTGCCGGCGCGGTGCCGGCACGCAAGACAGTTATTCCGCTGGGCGTCGTCTTTGAACGGCGCCGGATCGCGCATCCTTGGCAGGAATGGCAATGGAAGCCGGTCGCAGTTATTCCGGGTGCGCCGGCGGTGATGCAGCCGAACCTGTTGCGCGAGGGCGACGGTTGGGCTTGGTATCACTTGGCGACGCTCGATCTCGAGTTCTTCGCTGACGAGACTCAGGACTATCTTCTCAACCTGTCGCAGCAACCGCCACTCGTCTACGTGCTCTGGCGTTCGGAGGCGAGCATGCCGGACGGAATGCCTGAGCCGTTCCGCGTCACTGTATGTCACACCGAGACGCAGGATTACCTCGACGGCGGCGACGTCGCCGCCGACGGCATTGCGATGCCGGAGCCGGTGCTCAGCCTGCTGCAAAGTTACGTGTTGGCCTATCACGTCGACGTGCCGTTCAAGAAGCGGCAGCGCACACCGCTCCTGCGCGCGCAGCGGGTGAAGGACGATTATGGCTGAGCCTGCCGATTTTTTGGCGCGATGGTCCCGGTTGAAGCGGGGCGCGCGTCTGCCGCAGCCGCCGGACACCGCGCCGGCGAGTGCGGTCGCGGCCACGCCGTCGGTTGAAACGCCGCCGGAAACGCTGCCGCCGGTCGAATCCCTTACCGCGGAGTCAGATTACAGAATTTTCATGCAGCCAGGTGTGCCCGAGGTCACGCGCAACGCCGCGCTGCAGAAGCTTTGGCGCAGCGATCCGGTTTTCGCCAACCTCGATGGGCTGGTGGAATACGGCGAAGACTTTGCCGCTGTCTTCAAAAGCACTGCAGTGGTGCGCACGGTCTACCGCGTGCTTAAGGGCCTGACCGGCAAGGAAGAACCAGCAATGTCCGACGCGCCGCAAAGTGCCGTGTCAGCAGCGAGCGTGGCGGCCGACGATGCGCCACCGGCGATCGAAAAATCACCGACGCCGGTTGCAAATGACAGCAGCGATTCCGTGCAACCAGAAAGCGACCTGCCATAGACGGTTACAAAAAGTTGTATTAGGCTACATTGTTTACAGGCGGCCCAAAATCAGAACCGCTCAGGTTATCGGGAGCGGCGCCTAAGGGAGAAAACGCGCGATGGACGGTGCCCGCGCCATAAGCGGCACAACCAGTCCAAGCAGTGAATTCCCGGTACAGATTCCGGAAGAAGAGCAGATGCGTGCCGAATTCTACGGCATGCTGGCACGCATCCTGGTGGCACCGCCTGATGCCGCATTGCTCGACGCTTTGGCGCGGCTCTCCGGCGACGACAGCGAGCTCGGCGCGGCGGTTCGCAACTTGGCGCGCCGAGCCGGCGCGACAACCACCGGAGCCGTGGCGCGCGAATATCATGACCTCTTCATCGGCCTCGGCCGCGGCGAGTTGTTGCCGTATGCCTCGTATTATCTAACCGGATTTTTGCACGAGAAACCGCTCGCCGATTTGCGCGGCGTGCTCGCCAAGCTCGGCATCGAACGGGCCGCCGCCGTCAAGGAGCCCGAAGACCATATCGCGGCGCTGTGCGAGGTGATGGCCGGTCTGATCGCCGGCACATTCGGCGCGCCGGTATCGGTTGCGCAGCAGCGGGAATTTTTCGACGGCTTCGTCGCGCCATGGGCGCCGCGCTTCTTCCACGATCTGGAAGCGTCGCAATCCGCAGCGCTGTACGCGGACGTTGGCCGCGTCGGCCGGCTTTTTATTCACATCGAGCAAACCGCCTTCGCGATCGCCTGAATTTTCGAGGGAGAACCGTCATGTCAGACCGTTCCGATAAGCCCACCGCCAAGCGCCGCGAGTTTTTGAAGCTCGTCGGATTGGGATCGGTGGCCGGTGCTGCGACGCTGGCCGCGGGCAGGCCCGCGGCAGCCGACGAACCGCAGGCGAAAACCCCCGGCTATCGCGAGACCGAACACATCCGCAAGTACTACGAGACGGCGCGGAGCTGAGCCGACAGCGACACGACCGCAACCGGACTCGGGAGAACGCACATGTTGATCAAGAAGACGGGTACGACGGCGACCAAGACAGAGCGGGGGTCGCCGGCCGTGCGCATGACGGGCATCGCCGGCATCGCGCTCGACCGGCGGCAATTCCTGCGTCGCTCCGGTTTGGCGGTCGGCGGCGTGGGCGCGGTCCTCGCGACCGGCGGCGGCATGGTGCAAAAGGCGCAGGCCCAGGCGGCTGCTACGGCGATCAAACAGGTGAAGACCGTCTGCACGCACTGCTCGGTCGGGTGCACCGTGATGGCGACGGTGGAGAACGGCGTGTGGACGCGCCAGGAGCCAGGTTTCGACAGCCCGTTCAGCCTCGGTGGCCATTGCGCCAAAGGCGCTGCCGTGCGCGATCACGCGATCGGCGAGCGCCGCCTGAAATATCCGATGAAGCTCGCAGGCGGTCAGTGGACGCGCATCAGCTGGGATCAGGCGATCAACGAAGTCGGCGACGCGCTGCTGAAGATTCGCCAGGAGTCCGGTCCCGATTCCGTCTATTGGATGGGCGGCTCAAAGCACTCGAACGAAGGCGCCTATATACTGCGTAAATTCGCGGCGTTCTGGGGCACCAACAACAACGACAACCAGGCCCGCATCTGTCATTCGACCACCGTCGCCGGCGTCGCCAATACCTGGGGCTACGGCGCGATGACCAACAGCTACAACGACATGCGCAAGACGCGGGCGATGATCTTCATCGGCTCGAACGCCGCCCAGGCGCACCCGGTGTCGCTGGTCCATATCCTCAGTGCCAAGGAACAGAACAGCGCGCCGCTGATCGTCTGCGATCCGCGCTTCACCCGTACGGCGGCGCATGCCGACGAATATGTGCGCTTCCGCCCCGGCACCGACGTGGCGCTGGTCTGGGGCATCCTCTGGCACATCTTCCAGAACAAGTGGGAGGACACGGCATACATCAAGGCGCGCGTCTACGGCATGGATCAGTCGCGCACCGAAGTCGCGAAATGGAATCCGAAGGAGGTCGAGCGCGTCACCGGTGTTCCCGAGGCCCAGGTCAAGCGGATCGCCAGCCTGCTCGCCAAGAACCGGCCGAGTACGTTGATCTGGTGCATGGGCGGCACGCAGCACAGCAGCGGCAACAACAACATTCGCGCCTACTGTACGCTGCAGCTTGCGCTCGGAAATATCGGCGTGTCCGGCGGCGGGGCCAACATTTTCCGCGGCCACGACAATGTCCAGGGCGCGACCGACTTGGGCCCGCTGCCGGATTCACTTCCCGCCTATTACGGCCTCGCCGAAGGTTCGTGGCGTCATTGGGCGCGCGTCTGGGACGTCGACTACGACTATTTGCAGAAGCGCTTCGCCTCCAAGAAGTTGATGGAGACGAAGGGCATCACCGAATCCCGCTGGTTCGATGGCGTGCTCGAACCCAAGGAGCACATCGACCAGCCGAACCCGATCCGCGCCCATATTTTCTGGGGTCACGCGCCGAACTCGCAGACGCGGCTGCCCGACATGAAAAAGGCGATGGAAAAGCTCGACATGCTGGTGATCGTCGATCCGCATCCGACAGTGTCGGCGGTGCTCTCTGACCGCAAGGACGGCGTGTACCTGCTGCCGGCGTCGACGCAGTTCGAGCATTACGGCTCGGTCACCGCCTCGAACCGGTCCCTGCAATGGCGGGAGAAGGTTATCGAGCCGCTGTTCGAAGCGAAGCCTGACGACCAGATCGTCTATCTGTTCGCCAAGAAGTTCGGTTTCGAAAAGGAGATGTTCAAGCACATCAAAGTCGACGGTGACCAGCCCCTGGTCGAGGATATCACGCGCGAGTTCAATCGCGGCTCATGGAGCATCGGCTATACCGGTCAATCGCCCGAGCGCTTGCGGACGCACATGGCCAACCAGCACACCTTTGACAAGGTGACGCTGCGTGCCGTTGGTGGACCGTGCGACGGTGACTTCTATGGCATGCCGTGGCCATGCTGGGGTACGCCCGAATTGAAGCATCCGGGCAGCCACGTGCTTTACGACACCTCCATCCCGGTGGCCAAAGGCGGCATGGGCTTCCGCGCCCGTTTTGGCGTCGAACGCAATGGCGTCAACTTGCTGGCCGAGGGTTCCTATCCGGTCGATTCCGACATCAAGGACGGCTATCCCGAATTCACCATGGCCATGCTGCAAAAGCTGGGCTGGGACAAGGATCTAACGCCGGATGAAATGGCGGCGATCCAGAAGGTCGGCGGCAACAACATCGCCGCGGTCAATTGGAAGACCGATCTCTCGGGCGGCATCCAGCGCGTCGCCATCAAGCACGGCTGCTGCCCCTACGGCAACGCCAAGGCGCGCACGGTGGTCTGGGAATTCCCTGATCCGGTGCCGATCCATCGCGAGCCGCTCTATACGCCGCGGCGCGATCTCGTGGCGGACTATCCGACGTACAAGGACGTAGCGTCGGCGTGGCGTCTGCCGACGCTCTATCAGTCGATCCAGGAGCACGACTTCTCCAAGCAGTTCCCGACCATTCTGACATCGGGACGGCTGGTCGAATACGAAGGCGGCGGCGACGAGACGCGTTCGAATCCGTGGCTCGCCGAGTTGCAGCAAGAAATGTTCGTTGAGATCAATCCGCGCGACGCCAACAACGCCGGCGTCAAGAACGGCGATCAAGTCTGGGTCTACGGCCCCGAAGGCGGCAAGGTGAAGGTCGCGGCCAAGGTTATAGACCGTGTCGGCCCGGGCGTCGCCTTCATGCCGTTCCATTTCGGCGGCCATTTCGAAGGCAAGGATCTCAGGGGCAAATACCCGAAGGGCGCCGATCCCTACGTCCTCGGCGAATCGACGAATACAGCGCAGACCTACGGCTATGACTCGGTCACCCAGATGCAAGAGACCAAAGTGACCCTCTGCCGTATTGAGAAAGCCTGAGGAGCGGGGCCATGGCGCGAATGAAATTCCTTTGTGATGCCGAGCGCTGCATCGAGTGCAACGCCTGTGTCACGGCGTGCAAGAACGAGAACGGCGTGCCCTGGGGCGTCAACCGTCGCCGCGTCGTTACGCTGAACGACGGCCAACCCGGCGAGCGCTCGATCTCGGTCGCCTGCATGCATTGTTCCGACCCGCCATGCATGGCGGTCTGTCCCGTCGATTGCTTCTATCAGACCGAGCAGGGGCTGGTGCTGCATTCGAAGGACCTCTGCATCGGCTGCGGCTACTGCTTCTATGCGTGCCCGTTCGGTGCGCCGCAGTATCCGCAGGCGAGCAATTTCGGCGGCCGCGGCAAGATGGACAAGTGCACCTTCTGCGGCGGCGGACCGGACAACGTCGACTACAAGTCGGTGTCCGACGGCGGCTACGGCCGCAATCGCATCGCCGAAGGCAAGTTGCCTTTGTGCGCCGAGATGTGCGCGACCAAGGCGCTGCTTGCTGGCGACGGCAATGTCGTCGCCGATATCTATCGCGAGCGGGTGGTGGCGCGCGGCTTCGGCTCCGGCGCGTGGGGCTGGGGCACGGCGTATCAGCAGAAAGGCTGACCCCGCCGATGAAGCGAACCGCGCCACGCCGCAACGTGCTGCAAGCGTTTCTCTTGGCGCTGGCGCTCGTCTTCGGCATGAGCGCGATCGGCATGGGCGCCGCCGTCGTGCTTTATGGTGGGCCGGCGCAGGCACAACGTTCGGCGGATCAGCCGCGTAATACCGCCGGTCCGCCCGGCGCCGATTTGTGGCGCATGGTCCGCCACGGCGCCCAAGGCGACGTGTCGATCCCCGACAAGAAAGCAGGCGTGCTGATCCAACCCGGCCAGACGTTCCGCAAATGGCACAATGGCCCGCTGACGATCTGGGGCGCGATCGTCGAGATCGGCATCATCGCGGTGCTGGCGATCTTCTTTGTCGTTCGCGGCCGCATCCGCATTCACGACGGCTGGAGCGGACGAGTCGTAACCCGCTTCAACGAATACGAACGCTTCGTCCACTGGCTGACCGCCGGCAGCTTCGTCGTCCTCGGTCTGACTGGCCTCAACATGCTCTATGGCCGCTACGTGTTCCATCCGATCCTCGGCGGCACGCTGTTCGCGTGGCTCACCTGGATCGGCAAGCTGCTGCATAACTATCTCGCCTTCGCGTTCATGATCGGCATCGTGCTGATGTTTTTAAGGTGGGTCGCCGAGAATCTCCCGGCGCGCGGCGATTGGACGTGGCTGAAGCAGGGCGGTGGAATGTTCACCAAGGCGCATGTCACGCCGCCCGCGGGTAAGTTCAACGCCGGCCAGAAGGTCCTGTTCTGGCTGGTGATCCTCGGCGGCATTTCGATCACGCTGTCGGGCCTGGCGCTGCTGTTCCCCTTCACCTTCCATTGGTTCTCGTCGACCTTCGCAGTGCTGAACGTCTTCGGCTTGCACTTGCCAACTGACTTGACGCCGCTTGCCGAGACTCAGTTGTCGCAGCTGTGGCACGCGGCCGTCGGGTTGCTATTCATTGCGCTCATCATCGCCCACATCTATCTCGGCACGCTCGGTATGGAAGGCGCCTTCGACGCAATGGCGAACGGCCAGGTCGATGCCAACTGGGCCAAGGAACATCATCCGCAGTGGGCGGCAAAGCCGGCCGAGCGTCCCGCTGGCAGCGACGATTGAGGCGCGACGGGGAGGCGAGAGTGCGGCGCACGGGGCTCCTGACGACGGTGATTTCGGCCCTGGTGCTGCTGCCGCTGGCGGCGCATGCCGCGCAGCCGCACAAGCCGGCCGCGCCGGCCGGCATCGACCGAACGGCGCAAAAACTGACGCAACAGATTGCCCAGCTCTACGGCGTCCAAGTCCTGCGCGCCGATCGCGAGCTTCTCGACGGCAAGCCGGTCTACCGCATGGTGGTGATGAATCCAGGCGGCGATTTCAACGAGGCTTATGCGGTTCACACCTTGGTGGTCGATGCCGCCAGCGGCGCGCTCATCTCGCAGTTCGAGCACCTGTCGGCCGCCGACGATCTGGCGGCGCCGCCGGATCGCACGCCGCGCGATGACGGCAGCGGCGTCACGATCCGACGCGAGACATTTTCGAAACTCTAGCCGATATCGCCGCCGAGGAGACGTGCATGAGATCTCTGCTTGCCAGCAAATCTTTCCGCGCCGGCGTGATCGTAGCGCTCGGAATCGGAATCGTTGCCTGCGTCGTATCGTGGAGTATCGATCTCAGCGCTCACGATACCTACACAACCGCGAGCGTGCGTCTCTAGCGCACACTCCAACGGCCGCGGCACGTTACGGAGCCGGCGGCGATATTCAAGCGGGGGCGGAATCAGGAAGGCGATCGTGCTGCGCCGCATCGTTGCGCACTGGATTTCGGGGCTGAGCCTGGCAGATTTCAAGGCCGAGCTGGCGGCCGTGCGGAAGGTGAAGGCGCGGCGAGAGGGCGAGCGGCGGGAAGCAGACGCTGCGGCGTGGCGAGCTCTCGCTAACGTGCAGAACGAGGAAGACGAGGCGGCGCGCGGCGCCAACTGGAAGTCAATCTTCTCTGTATTTCTCGGACGTCGGCACTAGAAGGGATGATAGACAACAAGGGGCAACAAAGATGACAGCATCGCGACAGATCATATTTATGGTTGCTTCCGTGGCCATGTTTTGCGTTGTCGTCACTGTCTGGCCGGTAAATGCGGCGCCGAATGTGTCTGGCGACGATCGCGCCTTCGCCAAAGAAATGGCGGAGAACAATGCGGCAGAGGCGGCAGCCGCAAATCTTGCCCTGAAATTGACCGAGCGCGGCGATATTCGAAACTTCGCGCAGGACGTACTCGACGAACGCGCCGCGACAGACGCGCAACTGCGCGCGGTTGCATCGCAAGACGGTCTCAATCTGTCGTTCGAACCCACGGCCGCTGCTCAAGGTAATCTCAAGGAGCTTGCGGTGCTTCACGGCGCTGCATTCGATCGCCGCTTCATCGCGGACGCCGAGAGCGCACTGAAGAACGATCTCAGCGCTGCGGCACAAGAGGCACGTGATGGCGTAAATCCGGGTTTGCAGTATGTCGCAGTGCATCGGCAGCCGTGGCTGTTGGCGCAACAACGCCTGCTCGAACAGATTTCTGCTGGTTCGACAATCGGCGCAGAGCCGGAGGCGGCTCCGTTAGGGTGGCATTATCAGCCGCCACCCTCCCATTGAGTTGGGTGCGAGCGCAGATGACCAAGCGATACAAAGTCGGCGACCATGTAAGCTGGAACTCCGAGGCCGGCCGTGTCAGGGGCCGCATCGTCCAGGTGCACGCGCGGAACGTCGTGTTCAAAGGCTACACGCACCACGCCAGTGCCGAGGAACCGCAATATGAAATTAAAAGCGATGTGTCCGATCACATCGCCATGCACAAAGGCGGCGCCCTGACCAAACTACGAAATTGATCTGCGCCGCCGGTTCGCTACGCCGTATGGCGCCAGGAACCCATAAATGGCGCCGCCGGTTGATCTCAATGCGCGGCAAACTGCTGCGATTTCCTAAGGTTATTCGGCTGCCTTCGTTCGAATTCGCTGCGTCAAACGTTCCGCCAAGGTTGGAAACATCGGCCCGAGCTTTATGAGAAAGTCCCACGCCATCGGGATTGCGGCCAGCGCGAATGGCACATCGCCGACGAAGCGTAACCACTGCCACAATAGCGTCCTGTCGTAGAACGCGAGGCTCCGCGCATAGGCAAAACCGTGCTCGTAGACGGCTTCGAGCTGCTGCCAGCCGATTGGAAAGAAATTGAGCGCGATCCACAACACCAGCCCGGCGTTGTACAGCCAGAACGCCCAGAGGCCGAGCTTTTCGCTGAACCTTGCCTGCTCGCCGGCGGCATAGCGCAGGCAGAAGTAAATCAGGCCAATTGCGAGAAGGCCGAAGGCGCCAAACAGCGATGTATGCGCGTGGTTCAGGGTAAGGAACGTGCCGTGCTCGTAGTAATTGACCAGCGGCGCGTTGAGCGTGCCGCCGCCGAACACGCCGGCGCCGACGAAGTTCCAGAAGGCCGAGCCGAGAACGTACGTGTAGGCGAGACGGTACCGGAACTGGCGCTGACGCTGAATGAGGTCGTGGTGCTCCATGCCATCGAGGATCAGGAGCACCAGAGGCAACACCTCGATGAACGAGAACATGCTGCCGACGGGCACCCATAGGCCTGGCCCGCCGACCCAGTAGATATGGTGGCCGGTGCCGAGCACGCCGCCGAGGAAGATCAAAATCAGCTCGAGATAGACCGAGCGTTCGGCAAGCTGGCGCGAGACCAGACCGAGCCCCATCAGGAGATAGGCGCTCACCGCCGCGGCGAAGAACTCGAACGACTGCTCGACCCATAGGTGCACAACCCACCATCGCCAGAAATCGGTAATCGTGAACGACGGATTGACGTCGAATAGTGGAATCATGCCGAAGACGTAAAGCAGGGCAATGTTGGTGGTCGATGCCCACAAGAGATGTTCGAGGCGAATGCGTCCCGTCCAGAACTGTCGCGTGGCGTGCTTCAGTGTTTCCCACGACGGCCATAAGGCGCGCAGGATGAGTGCGCTCCAAAATACCAACCCGACGAAGAAACCGATCTGCCAGAAGCGGCCGAGTTCGAGATAGGACAGGCCCTGGTTGCCAAACCAGAACCAACCTTTACGGATGACGTCCATGATGCCGAAGTAGTCGCCGATGACCGCGCCGGCGATGATGATCACCGTCGCCCAGAACAGCACGTCGACAAGCGGTCCCTGGCCGCGGGCTTCGCCGCCGCTGATCGCGGGTGCAAGGAACAGCGCCGCGCCGATCCATGACAGCGCGATCCAGATGATCGGCGTTTGGATGTGGATGCTGCGCCAGAAGTTGAAAGGCAGCACGCTGTCCAGGCGGATGCCGTAGAAGCTGACGCGGTCGGCATAGTAGTGGCCGAGCACGGCGCCGGCCAGGATCTGCACCAGCAGAACCGCCGCGACAACGAGAAAATACTTGCCGACCTTGCGCTGACTCTCAGTCAGCCCGTGAAAGCGCACCAGCACCGGATCTATCGTGCCGCGATCGTCCACCCGGATGTAGCGGTGATAGACGAAAAGCACGGCGCCGAAGCAGAAAAACGTGAAGCAGAAGCTGATCCAGGTCCAAATGAAGGTGCTGCCCGTCGCCGTATTGCCGACCAGCGGTTCGTACGGCCAGTTCTGTGTCCAGGATACGTCGGTCCCAGGGCGCCGCGCGATGGTGGTGAGCGCGGAGTAGAGAATGAAGTCCGCCGTCTTCGCGGCACTGGCCTCATCGAGGCTGTATGCTTCCGTCCATCCCGTGGCGAAATCCTGACGGAGAAGCTGCTGCGCGATCTGCGCCTGGAGCGTCTTGATGGCAGCGGCGACAGGCGCAGAAATGCGCGCGTCGGCTTCTCTCAGGTCAACGCTTTTGAGCGTGCGCTGCATCGCTGCTTGTACCGTCATCTGCTCTTCGGTACCCAGCGCCGCGAACGGCTTGCCGAAGCGTTGGCGGGCGATGGCGTCCTCCGTCAACTCGCCCAGCTCGACCAAGTACTTGGCGGTATAGTCCTCGCCGAAATATGAGCCCATGCCGTAGATGCTGCCGTAATCCATCAAATCGGCGCGCTGGAACGATGCCTTGCCGTCCACAATGTCCTGCGATGTCATCAAGACGCTGCCATCAGCAGCGACGAAACGATCGGGCTGCGGCGGCGCGGTGCGATAGGTGACATCGGTCGCCCAGCCGAGCAGGGCGAAAGTGACAACGGCGGTACCCAGCAGGACCCATTTCAGGACGTTGCTGACGCGATCTTCTTCCATCCGACGCAGAACGGTTTGGTTGCTGATTGTAGTCATGGGCTTTCCTCGGTCGTGCCTGTTGTTTCCTGGCACTTGCCGGCGCGCGATCTATCCGCGTCGGCAGACGCTCAGCCGTGCGCCGGCGGGGCTGTCGCCTCATTCATTGTCGCCAACGCAATGGTGGAATGGGCATAGGCGCCTCCCGCCCTCATTTCAGCAGCGACCCAGATTGCTTCCATCAATTCTTTTTCTGTCGCACCGTGGCGAAGGGCGGCTTTGGTATGCCCGCGTATGCAATAAGGGCATTGCGTCACGTGCGCCACCGCAACAGCGATCAGCTGTTTTGTTTTTGCCGGCAGCACGCCGTCGGCGAACACTTGGGTGCTGAACGCCTGGAAGGCATTCTCGATTTCCGGCGTCAGCGCGTGGCGCTTGCTGGTGGTTGCAGGCGATGGAAGCGGGTAAAGAGTCTCGGCCATCTCAATTCCTCCCTCATTGCAGAGTCGTGTGGGTAGGCGTGAAAGCCGTTTCTTGCAATTATTGGTTCCGCGGCATCTATTCAGTTTCGTCCCGTGTCATGGATTCAGGCTAGACGATTTCCTTGTCACGCGATGCAGATATGTGGTCGCTGCGCGCCCGTCGCGGTATCCAATCTCCGTTTCCGCAAGATGCGAATTCCTCGCATGACAGCGCAGCGTCAAATCACAATTGGCAACAAGTAGACGACAACTACACCCGCCAGCGTACTCAAGACGGCCATTCGCAAAACAGCCTGTTGAAGCGTTTTGCCGAGAAGAAAATCAAGGACATTGTCGCTTCGTGCACAAGCTGCGAACTGTTCGTCTGATGTGTAGGACATGATCAATTCCTCACCAAGCGAGGGATCCAAACGAGCCGGACAACCGATACGCGCAATCCCTGTCCAGTCCGGTGGGTCGCTGGCTGGAAAGCTGTCGCTTAATGTGCTGTCGATTCGATTTTCACGGGCGGTGGTTGTGTGTTCATAACCGATGTGCGTGTTATTAGCGCTCATGCTACGCGCCACCTTTCTTCGAATGGCCTCCAGTGTGTTCATAGATGCAACGAAATCAGTATCGCTTGGTGGCCGCAATGCTGCCTTGCGCTAAATCAGTTTCATTGACGCGTCGTCGACCTCGACGATTACGCAAATCGCGTATCCCTCCGGCCGAGTGACTAGGCCCAGTGAACGAGCGGCGTAGTCGAGCTCGTCGAGGAGATAAGGGTTAAAACATACCCACGGAAAAATCAGGGCAGGAGACCGAATGCGAAGGCGAGGGGTGCCAATGTTCGCGATTTGTTGGGGCTGATTTGGCGCTGGCGAGGCGCGTGATTGTGCGGGAATGGTGCTGCCGCTGAGGATTGAACTCAGGACCTCTCCCTTACCAAGGGAGTGCTCTACCACTGAGCTACGGCAGCATCCGGGAGTGCGCCGGACATACACGAGCCCCGGCCGGCTTGGCAAGGTGTCTGCCGCGCGTGGCCACCGGGGCGGCGGCAGCGGACCTTAGATCACCTCGGTTAACGCGGAGCAAATCCGATTTTGGTGCGGTCGGAGGATGGCCAGCCGACGGACTCATCGGTGACGACGGTTCCCGGACACACCATATTGGAACGGTATCCACTGCGATAAGGACAGATCATGAAAGTCGGGATCGTCGGCGCCGGTGCTGTCGGTGCGGCTTCGCTTCTTGCCCTGGTGATGCGCGGCCCGCCCGCTTGTGAAATCGTCGTCATCGACAAAAATCAGCAGCGCGCCAAAGGCGTCGTCGCGGATCTGCAATACGGCGCAACCTTGTCGCCGGCCGTGGAGGTGCGGGCGGGCGACTATCGCGACCTTGCCGATGCGGTTCTGGTGGTTATCACGGCCGGCATCAACGAGCGCGCGGGCGGCGCGACAAATCGTGCGGATCCCGCCGGCCGGCTACGGCTGCTCGACACGAATGCCAACGTCTACCGGGATATCGTGCCGCGGATCATGGCGGTGGCGTCCCATGCTGTCCTTCTCGTCGTTACCGACCCACCCGATCCATTGGCGGAGATCGCGCGGCAGCTCGCGGGGCACGGGCGCGTGCTGAGCAGCGGCACGTTCCTCGATACCTTACGGTTCCGATTCCATCTCGCGCGCCGACTGAAAGTCAGCCCCGCCTTTGTTGACGCTCAAGTCGTCGGCGAGCACGGCACGTCGCAAGTATTTCTGTGGTCGTCCGCGCGTGTCGCCGGTGTGCCGGCCATCGCCGCACTCGATCGTCACGGCGAAAGCGTCGAGGAGTTTCGTCGGCACGTCGAAGACGAGGTGCGCTACGCCAACATCACCATCATCGAGGGTACCGGCGCGAGTCAGCTTGGCATCGGTATGGCCACGGCACGTATCGTCGAGGCGATCCTCCGCGACGAACAGGCGGTCATGCCGGTCGGCACGTTCAAT
>DASQHO010000079.1:0-8400 GCA_035632055.1 Allostellaceae bacterium | reverse complement strand
AACGGCGGCGTCTACGGTTCGCTGATGTCGACGCCGATCCTCAATCCGCCGCAATCCGCCATCCTCGGCATGCACAAGATCCAGCAGCGGCCCGTCGTCGTCGGCGGTCAGATCGTCGCGCGGCCGATGATGTATCTGGCGCTGAGCTACGACCACCGGCTGGTCGACGGCCGGGAAGCCGTCACGTTCCTGGTGCGCGTCAAGGAGTGCATCGAAGACCCCGAACGTCTGCTGTTCGGCGTCTAAGCGATGGCGGACACGTTCGATGTCATCGTCATCGGTGCGGGGCCCGGCGGTTACGTCGCGGCAATCCGCGCCGCACAGCTCGGAATGAGTGTCGCCTGCGTCGACAGGCGCGATGCGCCCGGCGGCACCTGCCTCAACATCGGCTGCATTCCCTCCAAAGCGCTGCTGCAATCATCCGAGCGGTTCACGGCCGCCCAGCACGAACTGGCGGCGCATGGCGTTCAGGTCGCAAGCGTGACGCTCGACCTCAAGACGATGCTGGCGCGCAAGGACAAGGTAGTCACTGACAATACACGCGGCGTCGAATTCCTCTTCCGCAAGAATAAAGTCGAATACATCAAGGGCGCGGCACGGCTCGCGGCGCGCGATCGCGTCACGGTCGCGCTCAATGGCGGTGGGCAGCGCGAGATTGGCGCCAAGAAGGCGATCATTCTGGCGACTGGCTCCGACAGCGCCAATCTGCCGGGAATCGTCGTCGACGAACAATGCATCGTCACCTCGACCGGTGCGCTCGCGCTGGCTTCGGTGCCGAAACACCTGGTGGTGATCGGCGGCGGTTACATCGGGCTCGAGATGGGCTCGGTCTGGCGGCGACTGGGCGCGGAGGCCACCGTGGTCGAATTCCTCGATCGCGTCACGCCCGGCATGGACGGCGAGCTGTCGGCAGCGTTGCAGCGCAGCCTCGAGCGGCAGGGGCTGAAATTCCGTCTCGGTACCAAGGTCGTCAAAGCCAAGGCCGGCAAGGACGGCGTCGCGCTGATGCTCGAGCCAGCTAAGGGCGGTGCGCGCGAAAGCCTCAAGGCCGACGTCGTACTGGTTGCGGTCGGCCGCGTGCCGCATACCGACGGCCTCGGTCTCAAGGAGGCGGGCGTGGCGCTCGACGACAAGGGTCGCATCAAAGTCGACGGCCGGTTTGCCACCAACGTTCCCGGCATCTACGCCATCGGCGATGCCATTGCCGGCGTAATGTTGGCGCACAAGGCATCGGAAGAGGGCGTGGTGCTGGCCGAAATGCTCGCCGGCGGCCGGCCGTCGCTCGATTACGACGCCATTCCGGCAGTGATCTACACTTGGCCCGAAGTCGCCTCGGTCGGCCGCACCGAAGAACAGCTCAAGCAAGCGGGGACCGCCTACAAGACCGGCAAGTTCCCGTTCTCCGCCAATGCGCGCGCCCGCGCCAATGGCTTCACCGAAGGTTTCGTCAAGATCCTCGCCGATGCCAAGACCGATCGCGTGCTCGGCGTCCATATCATCGGCCCCGACGCCGGCACGATGATCGGCGAGGCCGCGTTGGCGATGGAGTTCGCCGCGTCGGCCGAGGATATTGCGCGCACCGCCCACGCCCATCCGACGCTCGAAGAGGCGGTCAAGGAAGCGGCGCTCGCGGTCGATGGCCACGCCATCCATATCTGACGCGCCCCCGCCGGCACCAGGTCCGTCGCCACAGGCGCTGATCGCGATTCTGACCGCGACCTCGATCCTTGGGATGCTCGGCAGCTCGAGTTTCGCTGCGTTGTTGCCCGAGTTCGAGACACTGTGGCGCCTCTCGAACACCGAAGCCGGTTGGATCAGCGCATTGTTCTTTGCCGGCTATGTCGCCGCCGTGCCCTTGCTCGTCGGCTCGACCGATCACGTCGATCCACGCCGTATCTATCTCGGATCGCTGATCTTGGGCGGCGGCGCGTCGGTGACGTACGCGCTGCTGGCGCACGGCTTCTGGTCGGCAGCGATCATCCGGAGCTTCGCCGGCATGGGGCTTGCCGGCACATATATGCCTGGCCTCAAGCTGCTGACCGACCGCTACAACGGTCCGCGCCAGAGCCGTTACATCGCCTATTACACGGCGGGTTTCAGTTTCGGCACGGCGTTCTCGTTTGCTTTCACCGGCGAAGTCACCGATTGGTTCGGCTGGCAGGCGGCATTTCTGGGGGCGGCGGCCGGATCGCTGGCTGCCTTTGCGTTGATCTGGATGTTGGTGCCACCCGCTCCGCCGGTGCGAACAGGAATTCCGGCACTGCGCCGTCTCGCATTCCGGCCGGTGTTCAAGAACCGCGCCGCGATGGCATTTGTCCTTGGTTACGCCGGCCACACTTTCGAGCTGTTCGCGCTGCGCGGCTGGCTCAACGCCTATCTCATCTATGCCGATCGCGTACGCGGCGGCAGCGGCGACATTTCGAATGCGAGCTGGCTGTCGACTTTGATAGTGCTGGTCGGCACAGTGTCGAGCATCTACGGCGCCGAGGCCGCGGCACGCGCCGACCGCCGCCGCATCATCGGCCGCGTTATGATCCTCTCCGTCCTCGCCTCGATCGCCACAGGCTTCAGCAGCGGCCTGCCGGTGTGGACGGTGACGGCCCTGTGCTGCCTCTATTCGATGCTGATCATGGCGGATTCGGCGGCGCTCACTGGCGGCGCCGTCGTCAGCGCCGCCGCGGGCCAGCGCGGCGCGACGCTGGCAGTCCATTCGGTCTTGGGTTTCAGCGGCGGCGTGGTCGGGCCGCTGGCGGTCGGCTTGGTGCTCGATCTCGCCGGCGGTGGCACCAGCTATCTCGCCTGGGGCCTGGCGTTCGTCACCATGGGGGCGGGCTCGCTCGCCGCGTTATTCGCGATCCGAGGTCTTTAATCCTTGGCGCGCGGATGCGCACGGTCGTAGACGGCAAGCAGCCGCTCCGGGTCCATCGCGGTATAGCGTTGCGTCGTCGAGAGACTCGCGTGGCCGAGCAGCTCCTGGATCGCGCGCAAATCGCCGCCGCCCGCGAGCAGATGCGTCGCGAAGCTATGACGCAGCGCGTGCGGTGTCGCGTGCTCCGGCAGGCCGAGCGCGCCGCGCAGCTTAGCCATGGTCGCCTGTACTTGGCGCGGATTCAGCATGCGGCCACGCGCACCGATGAACAGCGGGTCGTCGGGCTTGAGTTCGATCGGGCAAACGGCGAGATAATCGCGCACCGCATCGGCGACCGCCGGCAGTACCGGCAACAGCCGCGCTTTGCCGCCCTTGCCGACAATGCGCAACATGCCGGCCGCTTCTGGCGCCGCGCCGCGTGTCAGCGATAGTGCTTCGGCAATGCGCAGGCCGCAGCCGTAAAGCAGCATCAGGATCGCGAGGTCGCGCCGCGCCATCCAGGGCCGCGTATCGAGCAACGCGACGCGTTCGAGCGCCGCCCGGGTTTCACTTTCGGTCAGCGCCTTGGGCACCGCGCGGCCGAGCTTGGGTGTTTTCACCGCCGCCAGCGCGCCGTTCGCGACAATCTCCCGCTTGTTAAGGAAACGGAAGAAGCTGCGCAAAACCGAAAGCTTGCGCGCCGTTGTGCCGCGTGCGGCATCATTGCGGGCGAGGCGGGCAAGGAAGGCGCGGAAGTCGGCCGGCTCAAGCGCGGCCAGCGTCGCCAATCGGGGCACACCGCCACGATGGGCGGTGAGAAAATCGAGAAAGCCAGCGAGGTCGCGGCCATAGGCGGCGATGGTGTGCGGTGACGCACGCCGTTCGCCGGTTAGCCACGCCTGCCATAGCGCAATCGCCTCGACCAACTCTTGCGAGGCAGCGAAGCGGACTAGCGGAACCGGCTCGGGCCGGAGGGAATGGGGAAGGGAGCGCGTGCCCTTTACGCCGGCAGGTCGAGCCATGCGGCGATGGTGATGCCGAGCGCGCGGGCGAGGAAGCCCAATAGTTCAGTGCCCTGGCCGGCATGGAATTTTCCCGGACGGCGCGCACCGATGCACAGCAATCCAGCCGGCGCATTACGGCTTACCGCCAACCGCAGCAGTGCCGCCGAACGCACGAGATCGGCACCGGCGCCGAATAGCGCCGGATCGCCGCTGGTGTCGGCCAGCAACGAAACGTCGCGCTCCGGCCCGAGCACACGGTCGACCGTGCCAGTCTCAAGAATCTGCACGCCGGGATGCGGCAGTCGCGGCTTGGTGCCAGCATTGCTTTCGACGCCGATGGTGACGACGTCCGAATCGAGCAGCAAGGCGAGGTCGGTGGTGACGATCTGGATTAACTGCTCGAAGCTGTTGGCAGCGAGCAGGGTGAGGACGGCGCTGTGGACACGCGTCTGGCTCGCCAGGTTGGCGCGCGTTGTGCCGATCAGCAGCTTCTGCTGGCCCTTGAGTTTGGTGATATCGTCGCGCTGCCGCTTGAGTATGAATTGCTGCATGTCGACGACGCCGGTGCCGCTGCGGGCGGCCGGCGGCGTCAGCGCGTCGAGGATCTCGGGATGCTCGACGAAGAAATCCGGATGGCGCTTGAGGTAGGCGACGACCTGGGTCGCCGTGGCGGCGTGTTCGGTGACCGCCGGCGGCGGCGGTGTGGTGACTTTATCCCGGGTACGGTCCACCACGGTCCCGCTATTCGGCCGCCGCGGCGGATTTGTCGTCGCCCAGGATCGACTGGCCGGTCTTCTTCCAGTCGGCCAGGAAGGTGGCGAGGCCCTTGTCGGTCAGCGGATGCATGAACAGTTGGCGCATAATCGCCGGCGGCATCGTGCCAACATGCGCGCCAAGCTTCGCCGCCTCGAGCACGTGCATCGGATGGCGAATCGACGCGACCAGCACCTCGGTCCTGAGGTTGGGATACTGGCGATAAATCTCGACGATGTCTCGAACCAGGGTCATGCCTGATTCGCCGATATCGTCGAGCCGGCCGACGAAGGGTGAAATGAACGTGGCCCCCGCCTTGGCGGCGAGCAGCGCCTGCGGCGCGGAGAAGCACAGCGTCACGTTGACCATGGTGCCTTCGGCCCGCAGCACCTTGCAGGTCTTGAGCCCGTCCGGCGTCAGCGGCACCTTAACCGCAATGTTCTTGGCGATCTTCGCCAGCTTGCGGCCTTCAGCCAGCATGGTTGGATGATCGGTGGCCGTGGTCTCGGCGCTCACCGGGCCGGAAACCACCGAGCAGATTTCGCGCACGGCCTCGATGAAATTGCGGCCCGACTTGGCGACGAGCGATGGATTCGTCGTCACGCCGTCGACTAGGCCGGTCGCGGCCAGTTCGCGAATGTCGGCAATGATCGCGGTATCGAGGAAAAATTTCATCTGCGCCTCTCTGCTACTTCCGGCGAGGCCCCTTTCGTAAGAGAGTGTAGACCATGCTGGAGCACCCTGCCAACGCCGAACCGGCGCGCGCCGATCGCGTCAGCGTGCTGCTGCCGCTGCCGCTCGCCGGTGCCTATGACTATCGCGTGACGAACGGTATGCGCGTCGCCGTCGGCGATTTCGTGCGCGTGCCGCTCGGCCGTCGTCGAGTCGCTGGCGTCGTCTGGGGGCCCGATCGTGCCAATGTCGCGGAAGCCAAGCTCAAACCAATCGCCGAAACACTAGCGGCGCCGCCATTGCACGACGAGCTACGGCGATTCATCGACTGGGTGGCGAATTACACCCTCGCTGCACCGGGCGCCGTGCTGCGGATGGCTATGAGCGTGCCCGACGCGCTCGAACCGCCGCGCGCGATCGCTGGATATGAGATCGCCGAGGACGGACGACGTGCATTAAGCGATCCGGAATCGCGACTGACACCGCAGCGCCGCCGCGTGCTCGAACTGGCCGTCGAGGGCGGCGCCGCGACCGCCGCCGATCTCGCGCACCGGGCGGCATGCGGTCCGGCTGTAGTCAAGGCGATGGCTCGCGCCGGCTTGTTAATGCCGGTTGCGTTGCCCGCTGAGTTGCCGCCGCCGGCACCGGACTGGCGCCTGCCCGGACCGCCACTATCATCGGCGCAGGAAATTACCGCTACCGAATTGATCGGGAAGGTCAAACGCGGCGGCTTCAGCGTCAGTGTACTCGATGGCGTGACCGGCTCAGGCAAGACCGAAGTTTATTTTGCGGCAATCGCCGCGGCGCTCGAACGCGGCCGGCAGGCGCTCGTGCTGCTACCCGAGATCGCGCTGTCGGCACAATTATTGAAGCGGTTCGGTGATCGTTTCGGCGCGCTGCCGGTGCTCTGGCATTCCGATCTCGGTCACGCACAGCGCCGCGCGACCTGGCGCCACGTGGCCGACGGCCAGGCCCGCGTCGTCGTCGGCGCACGCTCGGCGCTGTTCCTGCCGTTCCGCGATCTCGGCCTCATCGTCGTCGACGAAGAGCACGACGGCTCGTTCAAGCAGGAGGATGGCGTCATCTATCATGCACGCGACATGGCAGTGGTGCGCGCATCGCTGGCGCAGCTGCCGATCGCGCTGGTGTCGGCGACGCCGTCGCTCGAAACCACGATCAATGTCCAGTCCGGCCGTTATGCGCGGCTGCATTTGCCGGCGCGGCATGGCATCGCGCGGCTGCCCGAGATTCGCGTCGTCGATTTGCGGCAGCAGAAGCCGGAGCGGCAGCGATTCCTGTCGCCGCCGCTGGTAGAGGCGCTGGACAAAACCCTGGCGGCGGACGAGCAGGCGATGCTGTTTCTCAACCGTCGCGGTTATGCGCCGCTGACTTTGTGCCGCGAGTGCGGTCACCGCATGCAATGTCCGAACTGCACCGCATGGCTGATCGAGCACCGACGCGCTGGCGGCTTGCAGTGCCACCATTGCGGCTATGCGACGGCGATGCCGCCAGCCTGTCCCAATTGCGGTGCTGCCGGCAGTTTCGCCGCGTGTGGGCCGGGTGTGGAGCGGTTGGCCGAAGAGGCAGCGCAGCGGTTCCCGCAGGCGCGCATCGCCGTGATGGCGAGCGACACGTTGAGCGGTCCGAGGGCGATGGCGGAACTGCTGGAGCGCGTCGAACGCCACGAAGTGGACATGCTGATCGGCACGCAAGTGATGGCCAAGGGCCATCATTTCCCGATGCTGACGCTGGTCGGCGTCGTCGATGCCGATCTCGGTCTGTCCGGCGGCGATCTGCGGGCGGCGGAGCGGACATTCCAACTGCTGCACCAAGTTTCGGGGCGTGCCGGCCGCGCCGAGCGGCCAGGGGTCGTGCTGCTGCAGACTTATGTGCCGGAGCATCCGGTAATGCGGGCGCTGGCGAGCGACGACCGTGATGGCTTTCTCGCTGCCGAAGCCGAATCGCGGCGCGAAGGCAGTTGGCCGCCATTCGGGCGGCTGGCGGCGCTGATCGTTTCGGCGCCGGACGCGGATGCCGCCGACCGCGCCGCGCGCGTCTTCGCCCAACAGGCGCCGCATGTCGAGGGTGTCGAGGTGCTCGGTCCGGCGCCAGCGCCGTTGGCGATGCTGCGCGGCCGGCACCGGCGGCGCTTCCTGGTCAAGGCGCAACGCGCGACGCCGTTGCAAAGCATCCTGCGAATCTGGCTCGAAGCGGTAAAACTGCCGGCCGGCATTCGCGTCCAGGTGGACGTCGATCCATACAGCTTCCTGTGAATTTCGCGCCGTAATTTCGGGCCCCTCGCAATCATGCGGGAAATGCGCAAAAGCCTGCGGCTGCTGGGATTTTCCGGCTGCGGCGACGTGACACGACGCCGCTGGGCGGCCTTGTTGCGTGCCCGAAAAGCCTATGTTAGAACCGCCGCGCTTTCCGGCGGGACCGTGACGGTGGGGGTTTTCGAACGGCGAAAACCCGGCGGAGGGCGTGTTCATTTTGAGACCGTCTTGGCGTCGGTCTCGACCCGAAAATTAAGGACATCTGCTCGACGTGGCATCCGAAGCGACAAGCGTAGCCGGTTTGGCGGAGCGTTACGCGGCCGCGCTTTTCGAGCTCGCCGACGAGCGCAAGGCGTTGGACGCGGTCGCGTCCGACCTTACCGGGCTGCGCCGGCTGGTTGACGACAGCGCCGATTTGCGCCGCATGATTCGCAGCCCGGTTCTGCAGCGCGACGAGCAGGCGCGCGCGATTGGTGCCGTTGCCGAACGCGCCGGCGTCAATCTGCTGACGCGCAATTTTCTTGGACTGCTGGCGCGCAACCGGCGGCTGTTCGCGCTGCCGGACATGATCCAGGGATTTCTTCGCATTCTCGCCGAGCGCCGCGGCGAGGTGACCGCTCAGGTGATCGCCGCGCATGAATTATCCGTGGCGCAGCGCCAGGCGGTAGACGAACGCCTGCGCAAATCGGTCGGCGGCAAGGTGGCGGTTGATTTTCGCGTCGATCCGAGCCTGCTCGGCGGGCTGATCGTCAAGGTGGGCTCACGCATGGTCGACGCGTCGCTCAAGAGCAAGCTGGCGCGGCTCGCGCTGGTGATGAAGGGGGCTGGTTGATATGGAAATCCGTGCCGC
>DASQHO010000078.1:0-14059 GCA_035632055.1 Allostellaceae bacterium | reverse complement strand
CCCATCGCCTGCGCCTCGACAATGACGCGGCCGAATCCTTCCGGCTCGGTCGAGGCTGAGACGACGACGTCGGCCAGCATGTAAGCCGCCGGCATGTCGCGGCACTCGTCGAGCACACGGAACGTAACCGCCGTGCCGGCGTGCGCAATTGCGCTGTCGAGCCGCGCCCGATAACCGTCGCCGCCGCCCGCACCGACGATCAGCGCGTGGACCTGCGGCCGATTGAGCCGCTTCATCGCGTCGATCAGGACGAAATGGCCTTTCCAACGCGACAGCCGCCCCGGCAGCATCACCACCGGCACGCCGTCCGGCAAACGCCACTCCTGCGCCAGGCGCGCCATACGCTCGGCGCTGATCTTTTCCGGATCGAACCGCGTCACGTCGACGCCGCGGTGGATCACGCGCAGGCGCTCGCGCGGCACGCCATAGGTCGCAGCGGCGTGGTCGGCGACGAAGTTGGAATTGGCGATGACCAGCTCGCCGCGGGCCATCACCGCGTTGTAGCGCCGCTTGAGCCAGGATTTGCCGCCGTAAGCGTTGTGGAATGTGGTCAGGAAATGGGCGCCAGTGTTCTGGGCGGCGGCGCGCGCGCTCCATGCCGGTGCGCGCGAACGTGCATGCACGATGTCGACCTCGTGCGCGCGGATGAGCGCCGCGAGTCGGCCAACATTCGCGTGGATGACGAACGGGTTCTTCGACGCGAGCGGCAGGGTGAAATGCATAGCGCCGGCACGGTCGAGTTCGCGTGTCATCGGTCCGCCGGCGCTGGCCACCAACGAATGCCAGCCGGCGGCCGCGAGCGCCGCCGCAACGTCGACGGTACCGCGCTCGACGCCGCCCGCGACCAATGCAGGCAGCACCTGGAGCACGGTCGGGCGTCGTTTCACGTCCGCAGCCCGGATGTTAGGCTCGGTGTCCTTCATGCAGCACTCACCGGATCGTCGATGGCAGAAATCCAAAACCTTTCGTCGTCCATTTTAGCACGCGAGGACGGCGCCACAATTGCTTACCATCGCCGGCACGGACGCGCACCCGGCGTCGTGTTCCTCGGTGGTTTCATGTCGGACATGAACGGAACCAAGGCGCTCGCGCTCGATCGATTCTGCGAGTCGCGCGGTCAGGCTTTCGTCCGCTTTGACTATTTCGGCCATGGACAGTCGTCCGGCGCGTTCGCCGATGCGACAGTGAGCCGTTGGCGCAACGATGCACTCGCGGTGTTCGACCAACTGACCGATGGGCCGCAGGTTCTTGTCGGCTCGAGCCTCGGCGGCTGGATCATGCTGCTGCTGGCAGCGGCCAGGCCGCAGCGGATCAAGGCGCTGGTCGGCATCGCCGCAGCGCCGGACGCGACCGAGGATCTGATGTGGACGCAATTTCCGCCGGAGGTTCGCCAGCGCATCGAGCGCGACGGCGCCGCGACGATTCCCTCCACCTATAGCGAGCGGGGCTACCTCATCACGCGCCGGCTGATCGAGGATGGCCGCGGTCACCTTATTATGCGGTCGGCGATCGCATTCAAGGGCCCGGTGCGGCTGCTGCACGGCATGCGCGACGATGACGTGCCGTGGCAGCGCAGCCTGGCCTTGGCCGAACGCCTCACTGCCGCCGACGTGCGGATCACGCTGGTCAAGGACGGCGACCACCGCCTGTCGCGCGACGCCGATCTCGCGCTGTTGATGCGGACGCTCGCCGCGTTGCTCGACTGAAGCTCAGTTGCGCAGGCTAGGGCGCAATTCAAATCCGACGCCGAGACGATTGTAGGCGTTCATCGTCGCGATCACGAAGGTCAGATCGGCGAATTCCTTGTCGGAAAAGGCGCGCAGCGTTTCCTCGCGCACCGCCGTGCTCGGCGGCTCGACAGCCTGCCGCGTCAACGCTTCGGCCCAGGCAAGCGCGGCGCGCTCGCGCGGTGAAAAGAAGGGCGCCTCGCGCCACACGGTCATGTTGTAGAGCTTCTGCGGCCTTTCGCCGGCGGCGAGCAGATCGTGCGTATGCAAATCGACGCAATAGGCGCAACCGTTGATCTGCGAGATGCGGAGATAGAGGAGATCGACCAAGTTCGGTTCGATCGACGAGCTTTTCATCAGCTTGTGCACGGCGCCGAGCGCGCGATAGGCGTCGCTGGCAAGCTCGCGGTAATTCGGATGCGCCATTGGAAGCTCCTTTGTATTCGGACGACGCGACGCTAAAGCGGTGCGCCGATCAGCGGCAAGCCGCAATGCGGCACGCCTGCTATGAATCGCGGGACGCGGCAGCGTCGTGTCCTGCTAAAATCGTCTTCACATCAAATTGACGGGGCCGCCGGTATCATCGCCGCCGGCCGCATCGGCAGCCCAGCAGCGGCAGAATCCCGAGGGATGCGCATTCGGGTTATGGCATATGACCGAACGGGCCAGTATAGTGCGGGATCAATGTTAAACCATTGGCGCCAAGGGCGCTTTTCGGGCTTGCGCCGCATGGCAGTCATCGAAAAAGCGGGCCGTCGCGGCCGCCTCATCGTTTGGTTGGGCATCGGCGCCGCAATCGCGCTGGTGGCCGCGGTCAGCTACGCGCTGTTGGCGCCAGCACGCGTCGCCATTGCGCCGGCGCAGCCGCCCGTCCCGATCGCCGTCGCCACTGTGACGCAGCAGCCGATGCCGGTGCGCGTCGATACCATCGGCACCGTGCAGGCCATCGCCAACGTCGTCGTCAAATCGCGCGTCGACGCCTACATCACCGACGTCCTCATCAAAGACGGCCAGTTCGTCAAAGCCGGCGAGGTCATGTTCAAGCTCGACGACCGCGCGGCGCGCGCGCAGCTCGAGCAGATGAAGGCGCAGCTCGAAAACGCCAAGCGCGACGTGGCGCGGTATCGGCCCTTGATTGCGCAGGCGTTCGTGTCGCGCCAGGTCTATGACACGGCGGTGGCGAACGAACAGGCGCTGCAGGCGCAGGTCGACGACCTGCAGGCGCAGCTTAGCTATTACACGATCGTCGCTCCGATCGACGGCCGCGCCGGCACCATCAACATCAAGGCCGGCAACAGCATCAAGGCCAACGATTTGCCGCTCGTCACCGTCAATCAGATCTCGCCGATCTATGTCGGCTTCACGCTGCCGCAGTCCGAATTGCCGGGGCTGCGCGACGCCATGGCGAAAGGACCGGTGGCGGTCGAAGTGAAGCCCGGCGGCGATTCCGGCGCGCCGATCGCCGGTACGCTCGCCTTCTTCGACAACACGGTCGACGTCAATTCGGGCACGATCGCAGCGAAGGCGATCTTCGACAATACGCAGCAGCGGCTCTGGCCCGGGCAATTCGTCAACGTCTCGGTGACCGAGCGCGTCGATCCCAACGCGCTCACTGTGCCGGCATCGGCCGTGCTCGTCGGGCAGAGCACCAGCTATGTCTACGTGATCAAGGACGGCCACACCGCGCAGATGCAGCCCGTGACCGTCGCGCGCACCATCGACGGCGCGAGCGTCATCAGCGCCGGGCTTACCGCCGGCGAGCAAGTCGCCACCGACGGCCAGTTGCGGCTGACCAACGGCAGCAAGATCGAGATCCGCGGCTCCGGAGTAAAACCGGACAACCAGTCATGACGTTGCCGGAAACCTGCATACGTCGTCCGGTGATGACGACGTTGCTGATGATGGCGTTCGTGATCTTCGGGTTGTTCGGCTACCGGCTGCTGCCGGTCGCGGCGATTCCGCAGGTCGATTTTCCCACCATCGTGGTCGCGGCGCAGCTGCCCGGCGCATCGCCCGAAACCATGGCGTCGTCGGTAGCGACGCCGCTCGAGCGCCAGTTCTCCACCATTGCCGGACTCGATTCGATGGTGTCGACCTCGGGTCAGGGTGTCTCCAGCATCACGATGCAGTTCGACCTCGACCGCAACATCGACGGCGCGGCGCTCGATGTGCAGGCGGCGATGACCACCGCGGCCAAGAAGCTGCCGGTCGAGATGACCACGCCGCCGAGCTTCCAGAAGGTCAACCCGGCCGATCTTTCCGTCATCCTTCTGGCCCTGCATTCGGACACGCTGCCGCTGTCGATGCTCGACGAATACGCCGAGACGATGATGGCCGAACGCATCTCGACGCTGCCGGGTGTCGCACTGGTCAATGTCTTCGGTGCCGCGAAATACGCGCTACGCATTCAGGTCAACCCCGAGGCGCTGGCGGCCAAGGGCCTGACACTGCAGGACGTGCAGAGCGCGGTTGCCGCCGCCAACTCCAATACGCCGGTCGGCACGATCATGGGGCCTGACCAGAGCTTCACGCTGCAGATGAAGCAGCATCACCGCGCCGCCGACTTCAAGCCGATCATCATCGCTTATCGCGACGGCGCGCCGGTCCGGCTCGAGGATGTCGCCACCGTCGCCGACAGCGTCGAAAACGACCAGATCGCGGCCTGGTTCAACGGCCATCGCTCAATCATCCTCGGCATCCAAAAGCAGCCTAACGCCAACACCATCGAAGTGGTGGACTCGGTGAAGGCGCTCCTTCCCGTCTTCGAAGCGCAGCTACCGGCGGCCGCCAAGCTCAATGTGATGGCCGACCGTTCGGTTTCGATCCGCAATTCGGTCGACGAGGTCGAATTCACGCTGCTGCTGACGGCGGCGCTCGTCGTGCTCGTCATCTTCCTGTTCCTGCGTAACGTGACCGCGACAATCATCCCGGCACTGGCCTTGCCGGTATCGATCCTCGGCACGTTCGCCGGCATGTACGTGATGGGTTACAGCATCGATAATCTGTCGCTGCTGGCGCTGACGCTGTCCGTCGGCTTCATCGTCGACGACGCCATCGTCATGCTCGAGAACATCGTGCGCCACGTCGAACGCGGCGAGCGCGTGATGGACGCCGCCTTCCGCGGCGCGCGTGAAATCGGCTTCACCATCATATCGATCACTTTCTCGCTGGTCGCGGTGTTCATCCCGGTGCTGTTCATGGGCGGCGTCGTCGGCCGCGTCTTCCGCGAATTTGCCATCACGATCAGCATGACAATCCTGATCTCGGGCCTGGTGTCGCTGACGCTGACGCCGATGCTGTGCTCGCGGCTGCTGAAGCCGCACCACGAGGGCGGGAAGCAATTCATCGTGCTGCGCTGGTCCGAAGTCGCGTTCGACAAGATGCGCACCGGCTATGAATGGATGCTGACGCGGGTGATGCGGCGGCGCCGTATCGTGCTCGGCATCACAATCTTGTCGATCATCCTGAGCGTCGCCCTGTTCACCATCGTTCCCAAGGGGTTTTTCCCCAATGTGGACACCGGCTACCTGTTCGCTTTCACCGAAGGACCGCAGGACGCGTCGTTCCAGTCGATGGTCGACCATCAACAGATCGTCGCCAAGATCATCAGCGACGATCCGAACGTTTCCGACGTCAGCTCGATCATCGGCGCGACGAATTTCAGCCCCGCGCTGAACAACGGCCGCCTGTTCATTCAGCTGAAGCCGCGCGACGAGCGCAGCCTCTCGGCGGACGAGGTCATCCAGGAATTGCGGCCCAAGCTGGCAAACGTGCCCGGCATGCGGACCTTCCTGCAGAGCCTGCAGGACATCCGCCTCGGCGGCCGCCTGTCCAAGAGCACTTACCAGTACACGTTGCAGGACGCCGACACGGACGAGCTCTACCGCTACGCCACCGATATGGAAGGCCGGATCGCGCATCTGCCAGGCTTCCAGGACGTCAATTCGGATCTTGAGCTGCGCAATCGCCAGGCCATCGTTCATGTCGATACCGACAAGGCCGCGGCGCTCGGCATTACCATGGACCAGATCCGCAACACCTTTTACAGCGCCTTCGGCGCCCGGCAGATCTCGACCATCTACGAGCCTTCGGACGATTACGAGGTCATCCTCGAGCTCGACAAGCGCTTCCAGCAGTCACCCTCCGACCTGTCCAAGATCTATCTGAAGAGCGCCAACGGGCAGGCGGTGCCGCTCGGCGCGGTCGCCACGATCGCGTCCGGTGTCGGTCCGGTGACGGTCAACCACCAAGGTCAGCTGCCGTCGGTCACCATCGCGTTCAACCTGGCGCCGGGCGTCTCGCTCGGCACTGCGGTCAACGCGATCAGCCGGCTCGAACGGCAGGTTAATCTGCCAGTGACGGTCAACACCGGCTTCCAGGGCAACGCGCAGGTCTTTCAGTCGGCACTCAAAGGCCAGGGTCTGCTGCTGATGGCCGCGATCCTGGTGATCTATATCGTGCTCGGCATCCTGTATGAGAGCTACATCCACCCGATCACGATTCTGTCCGGCCTGCCGGCGGCGGGACTCGGCGCGCTCGGCACGCTGATCGTATTCCACGAGGACCTCAGCATCATTGCCATCATCGGCATCGTCATGCTGATCGGCATCGTCAAGAAGAACGCAATCATGATGATCGACTTCGCGCTCGAACGGCAACGCGCCGGCGACGTTACCGCCGATCAGGCGATGTTCGAGGCCTGCCTTCTGCGCTTCCGGCCGATCATGATGACCACCATGGCGGCGATCATGGGCGGCTTGCCGATTGCAATCGGCGTCGGTGCGGGTTCCGAGTTGCGCCGGCCGCTGGGTCTGGCGGTGGTCGGCGGCCTGATCGTGTCGCAGGCGCTGACCCTGTTCATCACGCCGGTGATCTATCTCTATCTCGAAAAAGTGCGGCTGTGGTTTGCGCCCGCCCATGCGGTGCCCGCACCGGCTCGCGGCGACACGATCGACCGGGATCATGCGGCGCAGGCGGGCGAGTAGGATCGCGCTTCTCGTCGTCGTTCCGTTGCTGGCCGGCGCCGCACCGCCGACGCTGGTCATCCCGGTCATGCCGCCGTCGCAGCGCTACGACGCATGTCTGGCGGAGACCGGGCGCGATCCGGCCGCCGCGCTAAAAAGCGCCGAAATGTGGCGTGACGTCGGCGGCGGTTTTCCGGCCGAGCATTGCGCGGCCATCGCGCTATTCGAACTGCAACGCTATCCCGAAGCGGCGCAACGCCTCGAAGCGCTTGCCGGCCAGATGATGAGCGAACCGGCCGACGCGCGTGCCAACGCGCTCGACCAGGCCGGCCAAGCCTGGCTCCTTGCCGACCAACCGGATCGTGCCAAGACTGCGTTCGATGCGGCGCTGAGTTTCGTGCCGGACAAACCGGATTTCCTGATCGACCGCTCCGAGGCGTTGGCCGCTGGCGATCATTACTGGGGCGCGATCGACGACCTCAACCGTGCGCTCGAGGCCGACCCCAAGAACGTGGACGCGCTCATGTTCCGTGCGTCGGCCTATCGCCATGTCGGCAGCCCCGATGCGCTCGAGCTTGCGAATGCGGATGCCAACCATGCGCTTGCGCTCGCGCCAAACTCGGTGCCTTGCCTGCTCGAGCGCGGCAACATCCGTCGTCTGCGCGGCGACAACGTCGGCGCCAAGGCGGATTGGCAGCGTGTGATCACGCTCGCGCCGACATCGGATGCGGCACGTTATGCGCGCAACAATCTGGCGCATATCGACGACGGCACGCAAACGGACGCGCCGCAGACGCCGCCGCGCTGAGCGCCGCCGGCTTAGAAGTCCAGATCGGCGTAGTGCTTGGGCGGCGGCGCGCCGGGAATGTGGTCCGCCAGCAGCGGGCGGAAAGACGGGCGTGACTTGACGCGGGCGTACCATTCCTTCGCCGGTTCGTGCAGGTCCCACGGCACGTCGCCGAGATAGTCGATCACCGACAAGTGCGCGGCCGCCGCGATATCGCCGAGCGAGAAATGGTCGCCGGCCAACCACCGGCGACGTTCGGCCAGATAGGTGATGTATTCGAGATGGTAGCCGAGATTGGCCTTGGCCGTGCGCAACACCGTTGAATCGGGCGTGCCGAAGCCAAGAAACCGTTTCATGATTTTTTCGGTGACGAGGCCGTCGGTCACTTCGCTGTTCATCTTGTGGTCGAACCAGGCAACGACGCGGCGAACTTCGGCGCGGTCGACCGGATTGAGTCCAATGAGCAGCTTGTCGCGATAGACCTCGTCGAGATATTCGGCGATTGGCGAGGCGCCGGCGAGGACAGCGCCATCCGGCTCGATCAGCACGGGTACATCGCCGGCCGGATTGAGCGCGAGAAATTCGGCGCGCCGCTCCCAAGTCTTCTCCACCTTCATGGTGAATTCGAGACCCTTTTCGGCGAGCACGAGTCGAATCGCGCGCGAAAAGGGCGATAGCCAGAGATGATAAAGCACGCGCATGGCGGACTATGATAACGCGATCCAGCAAGCGCCGTTAGTCGCCCGCTGCGTCGGGCGATTCGCCGCGCGACGATGTTCAGATCGCAGTTGTGCCCGCCGTGAAACCGCCCCGCCGGAAGCGATTCAGATAAGTCGGCAGGATCAAGTCGAGCGCCGTCGGTTCGATGCCGAGCGCCGCAAGGCCGAGTGCGCCAGGCGCCGGTACCGAATCCCGTTGCAGCATGCGTACCTGATCGCGGGTGAGCAGCGGTTTCGGCAACAGCCCCATGAACAAGCCCACCATCGCGGCTACGCCGAACGGCACCGGCAGCAGCAGCCGGCGGCGGTTGGTCTCGCGCAGGATCAATTCGAACAGCGCGCGCAGCGTTTCGATATTGGGTCCGCCGAGTTCATAGGTGCGGCCCGGCGTATCCTCGTGGTCCAACGCGGCGACTACTGCCGTTGCGACGTCGCCGACAAACACCGGCGCGAAGCGCGTGCGGCCGCCGCCGATCAGCGGCAGCACCGGGGACACGCGCGCGATCGCGGCGAATCGATTGAAGAATGCATCTTCGGGACCGAAGATCAGCGACGGCCGCAGGATCGTTGCGGCGGGAAACGCCGCGCGCACCGCCATCTCGCCGGCCGCCTTCGAACGGCCATAGAGCGCCGGCGATGCCGGGTCAGCACCGAGCGCCGAGATATGCACGAAGCGCCGGACGCCCGCGGCGGTGGCCAGCGCGGCGAGGCCAGCGGGACCAGTTTCGTGCAGCGTCTGGAATCGCCGTGCACCGCGTTGATAGAGAATGCCGGCGCAGTTGATCACGCCTTCAGCGCCCTGCAGCAGCGGCGCCAGGCGACCGCGATCCGTAATATTGGCGTCGATCAGCGCGATCTGGCCGACATCGCCCATCGGCCGGAGATAGCCCGCGGCGCTCGCGGTTCGACTGACCGCGGCGATCGTGGCGCCTTCGGCCGCGAGACGCTTGACGACATAGCGCCCGACAAAGCCCGAGGCGCCGACAACGACAAAACGGCGATACCGCATAGTTTCTGCCTGCTGTTTGCGGCGCTGTTTTACAACAGGCTGCGGCACCAGGCGAGCCCGCCCGAAAGCCCGGAAATGCGGAGATTTATTGACAGAGCGGGACCGCATCTCTAAGTCACAGACCGATTGCCCAGGTGGCGGAATTGGTAGACGCGCTAGATTCAGGTTCTAGTGGCCGAAAGGTCGTGGAAGTTCGAGTCTTCTCCTGGGCACCACCGCTTCCCCCCGCGACGCGGGCGGTTTCGAGATGGCGAGGCCAATGACCATCCATCTACATCGCGGCGACCTTCCGACCGGCCTGGCGCTTGGCAAGATTATTGCCATCGACACCGAAACCATGGGTCTCGATCCGGCGCGTGACCGCCTTTGCCTCGTGCAGCTGTCGGCCGGCGACGGCCACAGCCACCTCGTGCAGTTCGCGGCCGGTCAGTATGACGCGCCGCGTCTCAAGGCGTTGCTCGGCGACCCGAAGGTTCTCAAGATCTTCCATTTCGCGCGTTTCGATCTGGCGATGATCCAGCGCTATCTCGGCGTGCGCGCGGCGCCGGTCTATTGCACGAAAGTGGCATCGAAGCTGGTGCGTACCTTTACCGACCGCCACGGACTCAAGGACCTGTGCCGCGAAGTCCTCGGCGTCGAACTGTCGAAGCAGCAGCAATCGTCGGATTGGGGCGCGGCGGAATTGACCGAAGAGCAGAAGCGTTACGCCGCCGCCGACGTCGAGCACCTGCACGCGCTCAAAACCCGGTTGGACGCGATGCTGGCACGCGAGGGGCGTACCGATCTGGCCCAGGCCTGCTTCGATTTCCTGCCGACACGCGCGGCGCTCGATCTTGCGGGTTTTCCGGGACCCGATCTTTTCGAGCATTGAAAGCAAGTCTTAACTCGACCAAGCAAATAATGTGCCGTTCGTGCCCCGTTCCGTTGATTTCGGGGGATCGCGGGAGCATATTGCGCCTATGATGAGGGGGAATTTCCGTTCCCGCACCCCGGTGTTAGCCGTCGGAGACGTACGCAGCGGGAGAACGTCGTTGCGCCGCACCATCGCCAAGACGAAAGAGTCGCCGGATATCATCGTCGCCCGCCGTGTACTCGACACCGAGATCGTCGGGCTCGAGGCGTTGGCGGCCGAGCTTGACGCGAGCTTTGCCGCGGCCGTCGACAAGCTTGCGGCGATTTCCGGTCGCGTCACGGTCACCGGCATGGGCAAGAGCGGCCATGTCGCGCGCAAGATCGCGTCGACCTTAGCGTCGACCGGAACGCCGGCGCAATTCGTCCATCCGGCCGAGGCGAGCCATGGCGATCTTGGCATGCTCGCCGCTGGCGACGCGGTTGTGGCACTGTCGAATTCCGGCGAAACCACCGAACTCGCCGACATCCTGGCACACGCGCGGCGCTTCGGCTTGCCGCTGATCGCGATCACCGCGCGCGAACAGAGCGCGCTGGCCGACGCCGCCGACGTAACGCTGCGCCTACCAGCCGCCGCCGAAGCCTGCTCGATGGGCCTGGCGCCGACGACATCAACAACGATGATGATGGCGCTCGGCGACGCGCTCGCGGTGGCGCTGCTCGAACGCAAAGGATTTTCCGCCGACGACTTCCATGAGCTGCACCCTGGCGGCCGGCTCGGTCGCCGCCTGCTCAAGGTCGCCGATATCATGCACGACGGATCGGCGATGCCGCTGGTACCAATCGAGACGGCGATGGCGGATGCGATCCTCGCCATGACGGCCAAAAGCTTCGGCTGTGTCGGCATCGTCGACGGCACCGGCCGTCTCGCCGGTGTCGTCACCGACGGTGATTTGCGCCGCCACATGGGTGACAATCTGTTACGCGCCGGCGTCGCCGAGGTTATGAGCCGCCGGCCGAAGACCATCCGGCCGCAGGCACTCGCCGCCGAAGCGCTGGCCACGATGAACCAGAACGCCATTACCAGCCTGTTCGTCGTCGATGCCGCCAGCAAGCCGCTCGGCATCTTGCACATCCACGATTGTCTGCGAGCGGGAATCGCGTGAAAACGCAGCTCGATCTGGCACAGTCACGCCCGTTCGGAACCGAGCGGCGGGCAAGCGCGCTGCGGCGCTACAGCCGTCTTGTCGGCGTCGCCAAGCGTATTTTGCCGGCCACCGCCTTGGCGTTGCTGCTGCTGGTGGCGGTTTGGCCGCGGATCCAGGGCGCGATCGATCGCGTGCAATTCGCGCGCATGCCGAAAATCGACGTCAGCCAGGCACGCCAGGTGCGCATGGTCGATCCGCGATATACCGGCGTCGACCGCGATAACCGGCCGTTCGTCGTCACCGCCGACTCTGCCAGCCAAATGCCCAAAGTCGACGATGCAATCTCGCTCGATTCGCCCAAGGCGGATCTAACGACCAATACCGGTAATTGGGACGAGCTGACTGCCTATGTCGGTCTTTACCAGCCGCAGCAGCAGCAACTCGATCTATTCGGCAACGTCGAGCTCTATCAGGACAAAGGCAACGCGCTCCATTCCGACAGCGTGACCATCGACATGGCGCAAGGCACTGCCGTCAGCCACGATCCGGTCGAGGGTGACGGCACCTTTGGCCATGTCCAGGCGCAAGGGCTGCGGATCCTCGACCGCGGCCAGACCATGATCTTCACCGGTCATGCGTCGCTCGACCTCAATGCACGATCGAAGGCGACGCCGTGATTTTGCGGCACGCGGCGGTTTTGGTGGCCGCGCTTATCGCTGCCGGCACGGCGGCATCATGCGCGCATGCACAGCTCGCCGGTGCGCAGGCGAGCGACCGACCAATCCACATTGAAGCCGATCACGGCATCGAATGGCAGCAGGCGCATAGCGTTTACATTGCGCGCGGGAACGCATCGGCCACCCGCGGCAACGCCACCGTGACCGCCGACATTCTTTATGCCTATTACCGTCCGGTCGGCCAAAGCGCCGACCATCCGGCCGCTCCAACCGCGACAACGAGCAAAGACGCTCAACGCGACTCAAATCCGCTGCAAGGCGGATCGTCGACCGAGATCTACCGGCTTGAAGCCGACGGCCACGTCCATTTCAACAACGGCGATCAACAGGCCTTCGGCGATCATGCGGTTTACGACGTGGATCAAGCGGTGATGGTGCTGACGGGGAAAGACCTTCGCATTGTGACTCCGGGAGAGACCATAACCGCGCGCGATGCGCTGGAGTGGTACGACAAGAGGCAGATCGCAGTGGCACGCGGCGACGCGCTGGTGATCCGCGGCGATCGCCGGATGCGCGCCGACATCGTTACCGCCGACGTCGAGAAACAAGGTGACCAGCCCGCACAGATCACCCGCGTCAACGGCTATGGCAATGTGCTGATCTCCGCGCCTGGACAGATCGCGCACGGCGACGAAGGTGTCTACAACGTCGGGCCGCAGATCGCGACACTGATCGGCCATGTCAGACTGACCAAGGGCGAAGACGAGCTGCGCGGCGAATACGGCGTCGTCGACCTGAAGAACAACGTCAGCCAGATTCTCGCCGCGCCGCCGAATCAAATCGCCCGTGGTCCGACGCCGCGGGTCGAAGGCTTGCTGGTGCCGAACCGGAAGCCGGCTGGCGGCGGCGGACAGTAGCGCACGATGATGAAGCCGCCGACCGATCATAATCCGGCATCGGGCCCAGCCACCCACGGCGCGCAGGCTCATGCGCCCTCCCGTCCACAGCACGCGCCGGCAGCGGTGCGCCGCGAGGGCGCGCCGCGTCTCGTTGCCTCGAATGCCGGCCTGGTGGCGACCAATCTCGGCAAGAGTTTCAAGAAGCGGCCGGTGCTGCGCGCCGTCAGCGTCTCGGTCCAGCGCGGCGAGGCCGTCGGCCTGCTCGGACCCAATGGCGCCGGTAAGACTACCTGCTTCTATATCATCACCGGCCTGATACGGCCGGATGTCGGTGCGATCACGCTCGACGGCGAGGACATCACCGAGTTGCCGATGTACCGCCGCGCGCGGCTCGGCATCGGCTATTTGCCGCAGGAGGCCTCGATCTTTCGCGGCCTTTCCGTCGAGCAGAACATCCGTGCGGTGCTTGAAGTCGCCGAACCGGTGGCCGACGCACGCGAAACCATGCTCGACGCGCTGCTCGCCGAATTCTCGATCACCCATCTGCGCCGCGCGCCGGCGATGGCGCTTTCCGGCGGTGAGCGGCGGCGCGTCGAAATCGCACGCGCGCTGGCGACGCGGCCGCACTTCATTCTGCTCGATGAGCCGCTGGCCGGCATCGATCCGATCGCCGTCAACGACATCCGCGATCTCGTTGCCCACCTGAAGGATCGTGGCATCGGCGTGCTGATCACCGACCACAATGTCCGTGAAACGCTCGAGATCGTCGACCGCGCCTATATCCTTCACCAGGGCCAGGTACTGATGGAAGGCGCACCGGACGAGATCGTGCGCGACGCCGACGTGCGGCGCGTTTACCTCGGCGAAAGATTCAGCCTGTAGGTCGTCGCCATGGCCCTTACGCCGCGATTGGATCTCCGCCAAGGTCAGGCGCTCGTCATGACGCCGCAGCTGCAGCAGGCGATAAAGCTGCTGCAGATGTCGAGCATCGAGCTCACCGCCTATGTCGAGAACGAGCTCGAGCAGAATCCCCTGCTTGAGCGCGACGAAACGTCGGACGACGGCGGCGGCACCGAATCGGCTGCCGCCGACGGCACCACGACCGAAACGCCGCCGGAAGGCGACAGCACGCCGGACGAGCGCCGCGACGCCGTCGCCGGCGCCGATACCGCGGACGCGGCCGAAACCTGGCACGAGGAAGCCGGCCGCGAAGGCGAGGGCAATCTCGACTATGCCGGCGATCCGGAGGCCTGGAAAACCCGCACTGGCGCTGCGCCGCC
>DASQHO010000077.1:0-12382 GCA_035632055.1 Allostellaceae bacterium | reverse complement strand
AACTTCGCGGTCGTCGCCCTGGCGCTCTTCGTCCTCAAGCCCCTGCGCTCGCGGCAGATCGCCGCCACGCCGCGCGCGGCCCCGGCCGAATAGACCAAACAAACTCACACCAACGGCGGGCGCGGGACTACAATCCCACGGCCCGCCGATTTTTTTTTGCCTATTTGCTTGCCGGCGTCGCTGGGCTCGCGCCCGGCACGGGCAGCGCGCATACCCGATCGCAATACTGATCCAGATGGCCGTGATCGAGGCAAAGTAAAACGCACCGCTGGTTGACCGGCGGTGCAGGCGGTTTCGCGGATTGCTGCGGCGCCGATTGGGCGGCAGTCGGTTGCGGAGCCGCCTGTGCCGGCGCAACCGCCGGTGCCGATTGCGCGGCACCCGGTTGTGGCGCTGATTCCGCCGCTGGCGAAGATGGCGCCGCTTGAGCCGGAGCGAGCGCCGGCGCCGATTGCGATCCTGGCGGACCGGATGTTACCGGCGGCCCCGCTTGCACGGCAGGCGGCGGCGCTGATTGTGCAGCCGGAAGTGATGGTGCCGGCTGTTGCGCCGGTTGCGACGAGCGGTTGGCGGCGGGTGGCCTTGCGGGCGGCACGCCCGTGGTGCATCGGGCTTCGCAGACTTGCTCGAGGTTGCCGTGGTCGAGGCACCTGAGCACACACGCTTCATTTGTTTGCGCAAAGCCAGGACCGGCAAGCGCCAGGTAGATTCCCGCCGCGAGACCCGCCCGAACGATCCAGCCCATCGGCAATTCCTTTATCTTATGGTTTGGATTCGGCACCGTTTCGTACGGACACGCCGTCTGAGCCGCCGCTTCCGACCGGTGACGCCCGAGGTTCACCGGCACCCGCAGGCGATGGTGCCCAGGGGCGGAATCGAACCCCCGACACCGTGATTTTCAGTCACGTGCTCTACCAACTGAGCTACCTGGGCGCTCCCCATCGAGCGGCGCGCTTATCGCAGAAATGGCCACGAGTGTCCAGCCGCCGCGCCGGTTTGCGGCGGCTCTCGCGCACAGACGACGCTCGCGCTCAGCGTTCGTCATCGTCGTCATCGGCACGCGCATCACCCGCCGCATCCTCGAGCTTCTCATCCGTCGGCACGCTGTAGCCGCCGCTGAACCAGCGGCCGAGATCGACCATCGCGCAGCGCTGCGAACAGAACGGCCGATAACGTGCCGCGACCGGCTTGCCGCAAATGGGACAGGGCCGGACCGGCTTGGGCAGCGGGGCATCGTCCATGGCTGAAATTTAGGGCCACCGGCGGCCATTGTCGAAGGTGTCGGCGCCGGGAAATCCGCGGCGGGCCGCGATTCCGCGATTTTTCGCCAATTCCGCGCGGGTTCACGTCTCGTTAAGCGGCGCGCAATAAGATGTAAACCATCGGAAGTATCGGCGTGGCGGCTATGGACAGGCTCGGCAACCTGAAGGGTTTCGCCCAGCGCATGCGGCATTGGCGCCGGCTGATCCGCGACACACGCGCGGCGGCCGCGGTCGAATTTGCCATCCTCGGCTCGACCTTCATCTTGCTCGTCTGCATGACGCTGGAGCTCGGCCTGGTGCTGTTCACGCAATCGGGCATGGACAACGCGCTGCGTGACGCCGCGCGCCTTATCCGCACCAACCAGGCGAGCAGCAGCAACACCTTCGTCACCGCCGTGTGCAACGAGGTCGGCACCGTGCTCGTCAGCTCGTGTTCGACCAGCCTGCAATATTACGTGGCGTCGGCCAGCAGCTTCAGCTCGCTGACCGCCAAAACCGGCACGTTGCCCAACACCTATACAGCCGGCAGCTCGGCCTCCGACATGATCGCGCAGATCGGCTACAAGCGGAACACGATCATTCCCTGGGCGGCAAAGTTTCTTGGCAATACCGATCAGCTGATTTCGACCGTCGCTTTCCAGAACGAGCCCTATTGATGCTGCGACGTCTGCAAAATCTTCTGCGGCATCAGGATGGCACGGCGCTGATCGAATTTGCGCTGGTGCTGCCGATCATGATCACGCTGTTCCTCGGCGTGTTCGAGGGCACGCGCGTCGTCGCCGCCAGCATGCGCCTCGCCAATGCAGCGCAGTCCGTCGCCGACATGATCGCCCAGCAATCGAACATCACCGCGACGACGATGACAAACTTCTGCAACGGCGGTCAGTTGTCGATGACGCCCCTCCCCGGCGCTTCGCTTCAGATCGCCGTCGCCGAGGTTACCAACAACGGCTCGTCGCTGATCGTCGATTGGAATGACACCAGCTGTAACACCGCCACGGCGATCACGAGCCCGACGACGCTGGCGACGACGCTGGTTCCCAATGCCAACGACAGTGTGGTGATCGTCCAAGCGACCTACGCCTATTCGTCGCCGATCAGCTACGTGCTGTCGAAGACCTACACGCTGACCCAGACCGCGTATCAGCGGCCCTACAATGTCGGCACCATCACCCACAGCTAGGCCATGCTCCAACACACCCCCCATCGACTGAGGCAGTTTGCGGCCAACGATCGCGGCACCGTCGCCGTGCTGTTCGGCTTGCTGCTGATTCCGCTCGCCGTTGCCATTGGCGCCGGATTCGATTACGGCCGTGCGCTGCAGATCCGCGCCGTAATGCAAAACACCGTCGATGCTGCGGCGCTATCGGGCGCCAGCGCCTATACCGCGCCTTCGGCGCAAAGCACCGCCAAGGCGCTGGCCCAGAGCTATGTCACCAAAGGCACCGGCACCCTGCCAGCGAACGTGACCGTCACGTCGACGACCGTAACGCCCGGCAACACCGGCAGCGGCAACAGCGTCGCCTACACGATGTACGCCAGCATAACCGCGTCTGTACCGACGACTTTCATGTCGTTTTACAAGAGCGCCATCACGGTGACGGCATCGGCGACGGCGACCAATCCGGTCGTCAACGCGACATTCAACATGGGCTCGTTCGTGAGCTACGCCTGCGATACCAACGAGATTTATTGGTACATCGTGCCGTCCGGCGGCGGCGTGCCGGATGCCTCGGCGATGAATCTGTTGTGGTCGAACAACACAGCCAATCCGACAACACTCGTGACCTTCAACGTCGCCGCCAGCGCGCAAATCGGCTTCGCCATCAAGAACGTCACGGGTGCGCGACCGCAATCACTCGGCGGGTGCAACTACGGCAACAACATGTACGGCGCGAAACCCGGCGACACCCAGTGGCTTTATTCGAGCTTACAGCCGCCGAGCGCGGACTATAACATCGCGCCGGGTGGCACTAATACCGGCACACACGGGGTCTACGAGACAACCCAAGATTGCGCCCTGGTGGTCGAGAAAGGCACGTACAGCTCCAGAAGCGGGACGTGGAGTTACCCAAGCGCGCCGCAAGGCCAGTGCTACACATCGAACGGCAAAAAAGAAAACACCAACACCTACGACAACCAGGGCAACATGGACGGCGTTTGCGATTCTTGCGGCAAGGGATCGACAATGGCGACCGAAATGACGAATGCGGCGCCCAGCTGCTCGGCGCTCAACGGCACCAGCTATCAATACAATTGGAATGACATGGGCGGCAGCTTCGATTCCTATAATTATGGCAATGACATGCAGTATGCGTTTTCGTGTTCGGGCGGTTCAGGATCGGGCAACGGCACCGGCACCAGCGGCGTAGTTCTGACGAACTAAGGATAAATACGGATAGTGCCGCCTGTTTCGGACGGCCCGGCTTCATTTTCCGTTAACCTCCCGACAATTAGCTTTAACGAATTCCAAAGCGAGCGCGCATGTGCGCGTTCGGGGGACCGCAAGTGAAAAAACAAACCAATGTCGACGAGGTGGCTCCGACATCTTAGCCGTGACAGCGACGGCGCGGTTGCCGTGCTGTTCGGCCTGCTGATGATCCCGCTGATCGTTGCGGTCGGTGTCGGGGTCGATTATGGGCGCGCGGCCGAGATCCGCGCCATGCTGCAGAGCACGGTGGATGCCGCGGCACTTGCCGGCGCTAGCGCCTATACCAGCCCTTCCGCCCAATCCACCGCTCAGACACTGGCCCAGAATTATCTCACCAACGGCACTGCTTCCTTGCCATCGGGTGTTACCGTCACCTCGACATCCGTCACGCCGGGCACTACCGGCAGCGGCAACAATGTCGCCTATAAAATGTCGGTGACCGCTACGCTGTCCGTGCCCTCGATGTTCATGGCAGTAGTCCGCGGCCCGATTTCGGTGACGGCTTCAGCGACGGCGAAGAATCCTGTCGTCACCGCCAGCTTCAACATGGGCGGCTTCGTCAGCTACGCTTGCGACATCAACAAGATTTATTGGTACATCGTGCCGGCGAACGGCGGCGTACCGGATGCGTCGGCGATGAACCTGCTGTGGAACAACAACACGCAGAGTCCAACACAGACCGCGACGTTCAACGTCGCCGCCAGCGCCAAGATCGGCTTCGCCATCGAGAATATCACCGGCTCACGCAGTCCTTCGCTCGGCGGCTGCAATTACGGCAACAACATGTACGGCTCACAGCCTGGCGACACTCAATGGCTTTATTCGAGCTTGCAACCGCCGAGCCTGGATTGGAACACTGCACCCGGCGGGACGAATACCAACACGCACGGCGTCTATGAAACGACGCAGGATTGCGCCTTGATCGTCGAACAAGGCACCTACAATTCGCGCTCCGGAACCTGGAGCTATTCGAGTGCGCCGCAGGGCCAGTGCTCCACGGCGTCGGGATTCGGCGAGAACACCAATACCTACGACAGCTACGGCAACATGAATGGCGTGTGCAACAACTGCGGCAGCGGGCCGACGATGAGCACGCAAATGACCAGCGCCGCACCAAGCTGCTCGGACCTTGGCGGGAACAGCTACCGGTACAATTGGAACGACATGGGTGGCACGTTCGACTCGTATAATTACGGCAACGACATGCAGTACAATTTTTCCTGCTCGGGCGGATCGGGCTCGGGCAACGGTACGAGCACCAGCAGCGTCACCCTGACGAACTAGCGGCCTGTCGCCGCGATCGATTCCGCCAGCGACGGCGCCCGCCGCTTGCTCACCAATTCGACATGGCCGAGCCGCGTCCAACCGAGCGCCTGCGCGTCGGGCGCGTGACGTGCCAGCGCTTTCTTGAGTGCTGCGAAAATGCGCTCGCGTTCGCCCTTCGCTTTCATGCCGATAAATCCGACCATCATCGGCCCCGACAGATTGCGCAGCCGGATTTGTCGCGCCAGCGCCCGTGCCGCTTCGAGGTTGACGGCAACCGCCGATTGCGCCGAGCCACTGTCGACGTCGATCGCAACGCCGAGCGCCGTCGGTTCGATCAACAAAAAGCCGCCGCCGGGCAATGCCAGCCGCGGCGTCAGCGCCTGCTCGACGGCGTCGGCGATGCCAAAGGTTTCATAAAGCCGCACATTGGCGAATGTAAGCTCGCCAGCTGACACAGGATGGTGAACCCGCAGCCAGTTGCGGAGCTCGGCATAGACGGCGCGATCATCGACTTCAATAACAACCGGCGCCGGCTCGAGCCACGGCGTAATCAAGGCCACCGCAGGGGGCACGGATTGATCGAGGCGCAGAGGCGGCTTGCCATCCGCCGGCGGCGCCAGAGCGCGCGACAAGCGCATGGTCACACCCGCGGCCTTGTCGGCGCGCGCGTCCTTGGCGATTTCGACGACGACTACCTCGCCCTCGTGCAACGTTCTGAAGCGTGCTTTCGGCACGACGTCTTCGGCGCTGAGCAGCGCCGGTCGCGCGAAGCCGATGTCGATCAGCGCCGCCGGCAGCTCGGGCCGTAGTCCAGTCACCCGCCCGACCCAGATTTCTCCGACGTGGCTCGGCACGCCGCCACGGGTCGTCCGCAATGCAACGACCGTCTCATCCTCCGCGAGCGCCGCCCACAGCTCGCCGCCCGATACGGCGACCGCGATGGCTCGTTTCATCGGCCGAGCCGCGCCGCCGGCGTGTAGCCCTGGCCAGCGAGCAGCGCGACGGTTTCATAAAGCGGCAGGCCGACGACGTTCGAATAAGAGCCGACGATCCCGCGCACGAAACGCGCCGCGAGCCCCTGGATGGCATAGCCGCCGGCTTTGTCGCGCCACTCGCCGCACGCGAGATAATCGGCGATTTCGTCCTCAGTGAGACGCTTGAACAGCACCGCGGTCTCGACGCGGCGGCTCACGATCTTGCCCGACGGGGTCACCACCGCGATGCCGCCGTGGACGCGGTGCCGCCGGCCCGACAACAGCGTCAGGCAGCGCCGCGCCTCGTCTTCGGTCGCGGGCTTGCCGAGAATGCGCCTGCCGCAAGCGACGACAGTGTCGGCGCCAAGTACGAACGCGCCGGCTTCGCGCGTCGCGACCGCGCGTGCTTTTTCTTCGCCCAGCCGCAGCGCATGCACCGCTGGCGTTTCACCGGCACGCGGCGTTTCGTCGACCGCAACCGGCACGACGACGTCAGCTTGGAGGCCAATTTGCGCCAGCAGAGCGGCGCGGCGCGGCGACGCCGACGCTAGGACGAGACGCGATTTGTTCACGTGCTCGACGCCGCGGCTACTTGAAGCGGAAAGTGATCCGGCCCTTGGTCAGGTCGTAAGGCGTCATCTCGACATTGACCCGGTCGCCAGCGAGAACGCGGATGCGGTTCTTGCGCATCTTGCCCGACGTATGCGCGAGGACGATATGGTCGTTGTCGAGCTTGACCCTGAACATTGCGTTGGGCAGGAGCTCGGTCACCGTTCCGGAGAACTCAATCAACTCTTCTTTCGGCATTCCCTGACCGCCGTTTGAGGAGGCTCAAACATCCTTAGACGCCCGGTTTCGGTCAAGCCCTTTCCAGCCAAGCCACGGCCAGTACAGGGTTTTTTGTGGAATTCGCGGCCCCGCGGCAACGTCATGGATGCCTAGCGGATGTGCAGCACACAGAGCAGCGTGAACAGCCGCCGTGCCGTGTTGAAGTCGATCTCGACCTCGTCGGCAAGCTTGTCGAGCAGCAATTGCGAACCTTCGTTGTGCAGGCTGCGCCGGCCCATGTCGATGGCCTCGATGCGCGACGGATCCGCCGTTTTCACCGCGCTGAAGTAGCTTTCGCAGACCAGCAAGTAGTCCTTGACCAGGCCGCGGAATGGCGCGAGCGACAAGGTGAGGCGCTCGAGCGGCTTGTCGGCGCTGTCACGGACATCGAGCACCAGCCGCTCTTCGGCGATGCCGAGATGCAGGTTGAACGGACCAGCGGCGCCGGATTTCGGCACGAAGCTGTTCTGCTCGAGCAGGTCGGCGATGGCGACCGCACGTTCGTGCTCGACGTCGCCCTTGCGGCGGATGACCGTCTTCTCGTCGAGCGTGACCTGGGCGATGCGATGCGGCGACGCGCTCATTGCGGCTGGGCTCTACGCTTACGAGCCCCGCGGCACATTCAGCCGCACAGCCACAGACAAGGCGTGGGCATCGAGACCTTCAGCCTTGGCAAGTGCGATCGCCGCCGGACCAATCGCGTTGAGGCTGGCGGCATCGCAACGCACCAGCGACGTCCGCTTCATGAAATCGAGCACTGACAGGCCGGACGAGAACCGCGCGCTGCGCGCCGTCGGCAGGACGTGATTGGGGCCAGCAACGTAATCGCCGACCGCCTCGGGTGTGTGCCGGCCGAGGAAAATAGCGCCGGCATTGCGGATGTCGGCGGCCAGCGTCACCGCATCGTCGACAGCGATCTCGAGATGCTCGGGCGCGAGACGATTGACCAGATCGGCGGCTTCGTCCCAGCGCTGGATCACGATGATGGCGCCGAACCGCTGCCAGCTTTCACCCGCAATCGCGCGGCGCGGCAGCGTCTTGAGCGTGGCTTCGACGGCACCGGCGACGGTGTCGGCAAAAGCCGCATCGTCGGTGATCAGGATTGCTTGCGCCGCCGCATCGTGCTCGGCCTGCGACAGGAGATCGGCCGCGATCCACGCTGGATCGTTCTTGGCGTCGGCAAGCACAAGGATCTCGGACGGGCCCGCGATCATGTCGATGCCCACCTGGCCATAGACCCGGCGCTTGGCCGCGGCGACATAGGCGTTGCCAGGGCCGACGATCTTGTCGACGGGCGCGATGCTGGCCGTACCGTAAGCGAGCGCGCCGATCGCCTGGGCACCGCCGATGCGATAGATCTCGCCGACGCCGGCGAGTTCGGCCGCCGCCAGCACCAGCGGATTGAGCGTGCCTTCGGGCGACGGCACGACCATGGCGACGCGCGGCACACCGGCGACCTTGGCCGGCAGCGCGTTCATCAGCACCGACGACGGATAGGCCGCACTGCCGCCCGGCACGTAGATGCCGACGGCCCCGATTGGCCGCCAGCGCGCGCCGAGACGCACGCCCGCCGGATCGGTGTAGTCGAGATCCTGCGGCACCTGCTTGCGGTGATACGCCTCGATGCGTGCCGCAGCGAGGCTCAGCGCCTTGAGCGTTTCGGACGCGCATTTTGTCTTGGCGCCGGCGATCTCGGCCGGAGTCACGCGCAGCTTGGCGGCGGTGAGTTCAAGCTTGTCGAGCCGGTGCGTATGTTCGATTACGGCAGCGTCGCCGCGTATCCGGACATCTTCGACGATCGCCGTCGCCGCCACATCGACGTCGGCCGCTAGCTCGCGCTTCAGGTCGAGCAGCGCGGCAAATTCCTTGGCGAAGCCGCGCGCCGCGCTATCGAGCCTAAGCGGCACGGGCCGCCTCGCTGAAACGCTCGATCCACGGACCGATCTCGGCATGGCGCGTCTTGAGCGCGACGCGGTTGACGATGAAGCGCGAGGTCACGTCGGCGATGTGCTCGATTTCGACCAAGCCGTTCTCGCGCAGCGTCTGGCCGGTGGCAACGAGATCGACGATGCGTCGCGATAATCCCATGCCGGGCGCCAACTCCATCGCGCCGTTGAGCTTGATGCATTCGGCCTGGACGCCGCGGCCGGCAAAGTGCCGGCGCGTGATCTCCGGATATTTGGTGGCGATGCGCACCGCGCTCCAGCGCGCGGGATCGTCGTGGCCGAGATCCTCCGCCGGCGCGGCAACGACAAGGCGGCACTTGCCGACGCCGAGATCGAGCGGTGCATAGACCTCGGCGTACTCGAATTCCATCAACACATCGCTGCCGGCGACGCCCATGTGCGCACCACCAAAGGCGACGAATGTGGCAACGTCGAAATTGCGCACGCGGATGATGTCAAGATTACCGTGGTTGGTGCGGAAGCGCAGTTTGCGCGTGTCCGGGTCGTCGAACTCACGTTCGATTTCGATTCCGGCGCGCCGCACCACCGGCACAACCTCGTCGAGGATGCGCCCTTTAGGCAGCGCCAGCACCAGCGTTTCGTTACCGAGCAACGATCACTCCAACGGCAATGGCGGCAAAAGCGGACGAACGCGGGCCCTACCCCGCGTCCTCATCCGGATGACGCGGGCGGAAACGCGTTGGCCAAGGCTCACCGAAGTCATCTAAATGGCACAGGATGCCTTTGGATTCCAGCCGAATGCTGGCGCCGCCGGCGAAATCGAGATAGAGCGCGCCGGGCGCCGCCCGTACCGCCAGCAGGACCAGCAGCTGGTCGGCATCCCGCGGGTCGATGCCGCGCCGCTTGACCGCATTAACGTCGTCGATGCGCAGCCCGCTCATCACCCGCTCGCCGCGGCGAGCCGGTTCGCTGCCGGCTTCATGGCAGAAGCGGTTGGCGACGAGTACGAAGCGCCGGTTCTCGGCCTCGTAGGTCATGTCGGAGACCAGGACCATCGCATCCTGGAGCACGGCCGAGATCACCGCCAGATCTTCGTCGTCCGTGGCCTTTAGGCGGAGCCGCGTCGGCCCACGATCCGGCTCGGCCTGGCTTGCCATCGCGCGGTCAGCCCTCGCCGCCCAAGCGTTCGATCGCCGCGCCGCACGCAGCGAGCTTGGCTTCGAGCCGTTCGTAACCGCGATCGAGATGGTAGATGCGATTGACGACGGTTTCGCCTTCGGCGGCGAGGCCGGCGAGCACCAGTGACACCGAGGCGCGCAGATCGGTTGCCATCACCGGCGCACCGGTGAGCTTGGCGACGCCGCGGATCGACGCCGAGGCGCCCTGGACGGTGATGTCCGCGCCCATGCGGTTGAGCTCGGGAACGTGCATGAAGCGGTTCTCGAAGATCGTCTCGGTGATGATGGAATCGCCGTCGGCGGTCGCCATCAGCGCCATGAACTGTGCCTGGAGATCGGTCGGGAAGCCGGGGAACGGCGCGGTCGCGATGTCGATGCTTTTGAGGCGATTGGCGCGGCGGTGGACCTTGATGCCGGCGGGCAGCCGCTCGACGGCGACACCGGTGCCTTCGAGCGCCTGAGCCGCGGCCGCGACCATGTCGAATGGCGCACCCACGAGATCGATCTCGCCGCCGGCGATCGCCGCCGCCATCATATAGGTGCCGGTCTCGATACGGTCGGGAATGACGCTGTGCGTTGCGCCGTGCAGCCGCGGCACGCCGGTGACGGTGATGCGCTCGTTGCCGGCACCTTCGATCTTGGCGCCCATGCTGTTGAGGCAACGCGCGAGGTCGCCGATTTCGGGCTCGCGCGCGGCGTTGACGATGACGCTCTCGCCGTCGGCGAGCGAAGCCGCCATCAGCGCGTTCTCGGTGGCGCCAACCGACACCGACGGAAAGACAACCTCACCGCCTTTGAGACCCTTGGGCGCCGTGGCGTTGATGTAGCCCTTCTCGATCGCGATCGTGGCGCCAAGAGCCTCAAGCGCCTTGATGTGCAGATCAACCGGCCGCGTACCAATGGCGCAGCCGCCCGGCAGTGACACGCGCGCCTGACCAAGACGTGCGACCAGCGGCCCCAGCACCAGCACGCTCGCCCGCATGCGGCGCACCAGATCGTACGGCGCGGTCGTGGAGACGATGCGGCGCGCGCGCAATTCGAGCACATGGCCCTGCTCGTCGGCGGTCTCGGCGCCGGGCATCGTAACCGACACGCCGTGCTGCACCAGCAGATGCGACAGCGTTGTGATGTCGGCCAGGAACGGCAGGTTCCGGAGGATCAGCGGCTCGTCGGTGAGCAGGCAGGCGGTCATCAGCGGCAGCGCCGCATTCTTGGCGCCGCCGATCGCAATCGAACCGTGCAAGGGCCGGCCGCCGCGGATGCGAATCTTATCCATGCGTGAGACTTATGCCCCCGAATTCGTTAATACGCTCCTGCTCCGAAATCGCACCTTATTTAGGCGGGCTTTGTGGCAGAAATACGAGCTCTTCCCTTATAACCGCGGCAAGGTCACGCCGCGCTGTTTCTGATATTTGCCGCCCCGGTCCGCATAGGACACTTCGCAGACCTGGTCGCTTTTGAAAAACAGGAACTGGCAGATGCCCTCGCCGGCATAAATGCGCGCCGGCAGCGGCGTGGTGTTGGAGATCTCGATGGTGACGTGGCCTTCCCATTCGGGCTCGAGCGGTGTGACGTTCACGATGATGCCGCAGCGCGCATAGGTCGACTTGCCAAGACAGATCACCAGCGTGTCGCGCGGGATGCGGAAATACTCCATGGTCGAGGCAAGCGCGAAACTGTTGGGTGGCACGACACAAATGTCGGTCGCCTTGTCGACGAAACTTTCGGAAGAAAAATTCTTCGGATCGACGACCGCACTTGAGACATTGGTGAAAATCTTGAAGTCGCGGCCGACGCGCGCGTCGTAGCCGTACGACGACAGGCCATACGAAATGACACCCTGGCGCGTCTGCTTTTCGACGAACGGCTCGATCATGCCGCGGGCGAGCGCCATCTCGCGAATCCATTTGTCCGGCATGATCGACATTCGTGTGCTCCCGCTTCCTCGGTTTAACCCGCCCCGGTGTAATGGATGAGGCGGAAAGCCTCAAGCGGAACGCGGTGGCTTGGACGGCGGAAGCGGTTCGTCGGCCGCTCCGGAACGGGCACGCGCTTGTGCCTTACGGCGGCCGAGATTGGCGCGCAGCGCTTCCGTCAGCCGCGCCTGTTTCGCCGCCGCCTTCGTTGCACCCGAGTCGCTTTGGCTGGGCGCGCGCCAATCCTTGGCTGTCATGGCCTAGAGTTGCGGCGGGAAATCGCCGGCGTCAAGACGGCGCCAAGAACGGGCGTTACCTTATATATGTCCCGCTACACCTTTAGCGCCTGCAGAACGCCCCGCAGCCGGTCGGCACTCCGTTGCAAGCTTTGCGCCTCGGCTTCGGACATCTCGGGTTCGAGGACACGGCTAACACCGGTGCGGCCGAGAACGCTCGGCACCGACAGCGTCGTCCCATAACGCGCATTGAACGTGCCGACCGGCATGACCGCCTGTTCGTCGCGGAGGATCGCCTCGACGATACGTGCCGTGGCCATACCGATGCCAAGCTGACTCGCGCCGGTACCCTCGATGATGGTGATGTTGGCGTAGCGCACCTCG
>DASQHO010000076.1:0-25377 GCA_035632055.1 Allostellaceae bacterium | reverse complement strand
CGGGTCGAGGAATTATCGGCCGACGCGCGGCGCGAGGAAATCGCCCGCATGCTGTCAGGCGCATCGATTACCGCCGAAGCCCGCGCTGCCGCCGCGTCGCTGATGGCCGGAGCGCGGGCGTGAGCCGCGCGCAATCGGGCGAAACTGCGGTCGACAAGCTCAACAAGGCCGAAGCCAAGGCTGAACTCAAGCGCCTGGCCGAAGCCATCGCCCATCACGACCGCCTGTATTACCAGAAGGACGCGCCGGAGATATCCGACGCCGATTACGACGCGTTGCGCCGCCGCAACGCGGCAATCGAGGCACAATTTCCCGATCTCGTCCGCGCCGACAGCCCGTCGCGGCGCGTCGGCGCGCCGCCCGCAACCGGCTTCGCCAAGGTGCGGCATCCGCATCCGATGCTGTCACTCGACAATGCGATGAACGAGGACGAGGTGCGCGAATTCTTCAAGGGCGTGCGCAATTTCTTCCGCGCGCCGGAAGACGTAAAGCGCGTCGAGCCCGCCAGCATCGCGGTGATGGCTGAGCCCAAGATCGATGGCCTGTCATGCTCGCTGCGCTACGAGCACGGAAAGCTGACGCTGGGCGCGACACGTGGCGACGGCATCACTGGTGAAGACGTCACCCGCAACGTCGAGACGCTGCACACGGTTCCGAAACGCCTTGGCGGCCATGGCTGGCCCGACATCATCGAAGTGCGCGGCGAGGTGTATATGGAGCATCCCGGCTTCGCCGCGCTCAACCGCGAACGCGAGAAGGCGGGCGAGCCGCTATTCGCCAATCCGCGCAACGCCGCCGCTGGTTCGCTGCGCCAGCTCGACCCTACGATCACGGCCAAGCGGCCGCTCAAATTCTTCGCCTATGCCTGGGGCGAAGCGAGCGAGCGCTTCGCCAAGTCACATTTCGACGCGCTCAAACATCTCAAGGCCTGGGGCTTCGCCACCGATCCACATTCGGAACTGTGCCACGGCGTCGAGCAGGTGCTCGCCTTCCATCGCGATATGGCAACGAAGCGCGCGTCCCTGCCCTACGACATCGATGGGGTCGTCTATAAGGTCAACGACCTCAGCCTCGAGGAACGCCTGGGTTTCGTCAGCCGCGCGCCGCGCTGGGCGATCGCGCACAAATTCCCGGCACAGCAGGCACAGACGGTGCTCAGGCACATCCGCATCCAGGTCGGCCGCCAGGGCACACTTACGCCGGTGGCGGATTTAGAGCCGGTGACCGTGGGCGGCGTCGTGGTCAGCCACGCCACGCTGCACAATGAGGACGAGATCACCCGCCTCGACGTGCGCGAAGGCGATGCCGTCGTGGTGCAGCGCGCCGGCGACGTCATTCCGCAAATCGTCAAGGTGATCGCCGACGCCAAGCACGACAAGCGGCCGAAATTCAAGTTTCCGCACAAATGCCCGGTCTGCGACAGCCTCGCCGTGCGCGAGGAAGGCGAAGCCGCGTGGCGCTGCACCGGCGGATTGATCTGCGCGGCCCAGGCAGTCGAGCGGCTGCGGCATTTCGTATCGCGCAATGCCTTCGACATCGAAGGCCTCGGCGACAAGCACGTGACCGAGTTCTGGAACGACAAGCTGATCAAGTCACCGGCCGACATCTTCCGGCTCAAGGCATCGCAGATCGAAAGCCGCGAAGGCTGGGGCGAGACCAGCGCGCGCAAGCTGATCGACGCGATCGCGGCGCGCAAAACTATTGCGCTGGAGCGGTTCATTTACGCGCTCGGCATTCCGCAGACCGGCGAGGCAACCGCCAAGCTTCTGGCGCGGCATTACCGCAGCTTCAAACGCTGGCGGCACGCGATGACCGAAGCCAAGAGCCGCGAGGGCGCGGCGTGGCAGGAGCTCAACGACCTGCACGGCATCGGCGAGGACACCGCCGCCGACATCGTCGGTTTCTTCGCCGAACGGCACAACCAGAAGGTGCTCGACGAGCTCGAAGACGAACTCGATATCCAGGACTACGAGCCGCCGGCGGCCGGCGCGGCGCCGCTTGCCGGCAAGACTATCGTCTTCACCGGCACGCTCGAAGCAATGTCGCGCAACGAGGCCAAGGCGCGCGCCGAAGCGCTGGGCGCGACCGTGACATCGAGCGTCTCGGCCAAGACCGACTATGTGGTGATGGGCGCCGACCCCGGCTCGAAAGCGACCAAAGCGCGCGAGTTCGGCGTCAAGATCCTGAGCGAAGACGAGTGGCTAAAAGTGGCGCGGGGCTAGCCTACACTCAGACCACGACGCGCATCTTTTCGCGTTCCGGCTTTTTCTCGGCAAAGCCGGATACGGTCGGCAGCGAGCCCCACATGTCGAGGGCATACCGCTCGAACGGGAACTGTCGTGGCCGGTAGGTCGCCTCGTCTTCCGGCATGATGTGCTTCACGCCGACCGAGTATTCGAACACCATGCCATCCGGCCCCTCGAAATAGACCATCATCGCGCCCGACAGCGGATGCCGGCCGGGGCCGAAGACGATGTTGATGTTGCGCTCCTTGAGGAAATACCAGGAGCGCATCACGTCGTCGATGTCCTCGACCTGATGGTTGATGTGCTGGATGCCCGGCCGCGTCGTCGGGAACAGCACCACCGAATGATGCGCGGTATGGATGCGGAACAGCGGCGTGTCGCCGAGCCAATCGGAGACGCGCGCGTTGAACACCGTCGTCCAGAAATTCTCGTCGCGTTTTGGATCAGTGGTGTTGAGGCCGATGTGGCTGAAATGGGTGATGCCGGCATCGCGGCCGGGGAAATAGCGCACGCCGCTGTTGAACGGCCGCGCCACGATCTCGATCTTGTTGCCGGTCGGGTCCTGCGTCGCGATGAACGCCTTGACGCGGCGCTGCTCGCATTCGTCCTTGGTGCCGAGCCGCGCCGGATATTTGGCGTTGTCGAGCTCGGCGCCGACCTTGTCCAGATCGTCCGGATGCTTGAGCTCGAGGCCGACGATATGGTCGGTGGGATCGCCTTCGAAATAAGCCAGCGTGTGGTCGCGTGTATCGCCGCGCACCGCCACCTTGTCGCTCTTGAAGTAGGCCCACTTGCCGTCCTTGGCAGCGAGCTCGAGCCCGACGATCTTGGTGGCGAAAGCGACCGCCGCATCGAGATCACGGGTGCCCATACGAACGTAACGAATGTCGTGCAGGTGGATCATGGCGCTCCTCGCAGGCTTGGCCTCATACTGCCATGGCTCTCAACCGACGGATAGCGGCCGGGTCGCGGCCTCCAGCCAAGCGGCGGTTTCCTTGTCGATCAGCGGTGTCAGCTCCGCCCGGACCCATGCGTGATAGGCGTCGATCCAGGCGCTTTCCGCAGGATCGAGCAGCTTGGGCTCGATCAGCGCGCGGTCGTATGGTGCCAGAGTCAGCGTCTCGAAGCCGAGCATCGCCTTGCCGTTGGGGCCTGCTCCATCGACGGGCACGACAGCCACGAGATTCTCGATACGGATGCCGTAGGCGCCGGTCTTGTAGTAGCCCGGCTCGTCCGAGACGATCATGCCGGCCACCAGCGGCTGCGCATTCGGCGTCTTGGAGATGCGCTGCGGCCCTTCGTGCACGCCGAGATACGAGCCGACGCCATGGCCGGTGCCGTGGTCGTAATCGAGGCCAGCGTCCCAGAGCGGCGTGCGCGCCAGCGCATCGAGCTGCGAGCCAGTGGTGCCTTGCGGAAAGCGGCACGATGCCAGCGCGATATGGCCCTTGAGCACGCGGGTGAAGCGGTCGCGCATTTCTGCCGACGGCGTGCCGATGGCGACGGTACGCGTCACGTCGGTCGTGCCATCGAGATACTGCGCGCCGGAATCGACAAGATAGAGGGTGCCGGCCTCGAGCCGGCGTTCGCTCTGGTGCGACGCGCGGTAATGCACGATCGCGCCGTTGGCGCCGGCACCGGAAATTGTCGGAAAGCTCAGGCCCTTGAAATACTCGCCGGTGGCGCGGAAATGCTCCAATCGGTCCGAGGCCACGATCTCCGAAAGCTTCCCGGCCGGCGCTTCGCGCGCCAACCAAGCGAGGAACCGTGCCAGGGCCGCGCCGTCGCGCCGGTGCGCGCGCCGCGCGCCTTCGAGCTCGATGGCGTTTTTGCACGCCTTGGGTAGCTGGCATGGATCGACGCCGCGTTGAATCGTGGCGCCGGCCTCGGTCAAGCGGTCAAAGATCCATGACGCGGCGGTGGCGGGATCGGCGAGCACGCGCTTTTTGTGGCGGCCGAGGCCGGTGAGCGCCGCACCCAATTCAGCCGGCTCGCTGTGCCGCACCTGATGTCCGAGATGGCGCGCCAACTCGGCTGACGATTTGCGCCGGTCGATGAACAGATCGACCGAGGCGTCGGCATGCAAGATCGCGAACGACAGCGGCAGAGGCGAATATTCGACGTCGCCGCCGCGGATGTTGAGCAGCCACGCGATTGAATCCGGCGCGGTCAGCACGGCGGCGTCGAGCCCGTCAGCGATTAGATGCTGCGCCAGCGCGCGGCGCTTGTCATCGCTGCTCCGGCCGGCGAATTCAAGCGGATGCGGCACCGCAGGTGCTAATGGTGGCGCCGGCCGGTCCTGCCAAATTGCATCGACCGGATTGACCGCGAGCGACGCAAGCTTACCGCCGGCGCGGGTGCAAGCGGCGCGATAACGCTCGACCTCGCCTGGCGTCAGCAGCCACGGATCATAGCCGAGCGTCTCGCCCGCCTTCAGGTTGGCGGCGATCCAGTCGGTTGCCGGCTGCTCGACCAGGTGGCGGCGCTCGTAGAGCGCTTCGTCCACCTGCACTTTGGCCTGAAGCGTGTAGCGGCCATCGACAAACACCGCCGCTTTGTCGCGCAGCGCGACCGCCACGCCCGCCGAGCCGGTGAAGCCTGTCAGCCAACTCAGGCGCGCGGCCGAAGGCGGCACGTATTCGCCCTGATGCTCGTCGGCGCGCGGCACGATGAGGCCGGATATGCCCTGCCGTTCAAGCTCCGCGCGCAGCCGCGCAAGCTTCTCGGCGCTGGATTCCTTGGCTTGCATCTCTCCGCTGGTATGGCGCGCATCCATGTGGCGGAGAATAGCAAATTGGCCCCTGACCAGACGCCACTTTATGGTTTGTTCTTGGGCGATTTTCCCGATTTGGCTGGCTTAGGCCTATTTTCTTCGGTATTCCGCGACTCGGGGTGACCGGGGCAAAGTCATCGAGATGGCCGAATATTCACCGCGCCCCAAGACGGCGGACGTGCTCACCCTTTGTGCATCAGCGCGCATGATAGGTGCCCAGGCAATTTTCCCGGTCATAGGCCACGTCTTCGGCCTATTCCTTTTCTACGGCGGTCTCGCGGTGGCGACCTTCTATCTTCTTTGGCGATGGGGCCTGCATTACATTGGCCGTGCCGTAACTCGGTCGGGGCGCGAGCCGGTTTGGAAAGCCGTTATGCATGTCGCGGCGGTACTCCATGACACTGAATCGAATGAGTCTTACCCAGCGGCGCGAACCGCCATTCGGCAGGCGGCACTAGATGGTCACCTTCACGTCTATGGACACAAATCCGACCAGCCGATGGGGGAAAGGTGGCAATTACAACACAGTAAGTACCCTTATTCCGCGAGCCTATTGGGAGAAAGCGGACCTAAGTCCGATCAGTACCAGCGAGGAATTTGCCAACCGCTTTGATTGCCAAACCTTTCCCCGCAAAATGTCTCATGGAAAATTCGGCGCGGAGATAGAACTCTATGCGAGATGCACGGTGAATTGGCGCGAGGTGCTAAAGCAGTGGCGTTAGCATCTGTGGATATGCGGACTCTCTCCGCGGAATGAAATTTTACAATTTCGGAGATCTATACGCCACCTCAATAAGGATAAGGATCAGGATCACATGAGCTTCGATTTATTTCTCCAAAATTTTCAGCACGGCGAAAGCGCTACATTCCCGCGCACAATCATAGAATCGGCTTTCAAGGATACCTCAAGGAGGTGGACCCGGAATTCTCCATATTGAATTTTCCCGATGGCGGAAGCTCCGAGCTTTATATCGAGAAGGACAGTGCGATTTCTGATTTTATGATCGCACGGCCAGCAGGCAGCCCGGAATTGTGGAAGGGACTCTTGGAAATTTTGAAGTGCACGAGTGCCGTGCTGTTCTGGCCTGACGGTGGGGCTGTCGTTGCCGACGAATCCGTAATCCAGCACTTGCCGGAAAGCGTCATAGAAGTGGTCGGAGTTCCGACCGTAGTGCACGAGCCCGAAGAAATCCCTCGTCTGATCAGTGAAGAGTAGAGGAACGTCTTAGGCCCGATTGGTTGGGTGCCCCAAAATTCGCCGTTTTCGCAATCACGATCGCTGGCTACAGATTCAGCTTCTCGTATAGCCACTTAGTGCAATCCAGGCACCGATCGCGGCCACCGGCCGTGGCAGCGCGATGCGCTGGTCGCGTCCCTGGTATACCAATATTGCGGCGCACAATAGGTCAACAGGTATTATCTTTTGTGCATCGCAATAAGCCTACCTGCTAAAGGAATTGAGCCATGCTGAGCCCCATCAGCCAAACCTTCCGCGCCCTTGCCGAACGCTATTCGGACTGGCGCCGGCGCCAGCAGGCCTTTGCCGAGCTCGCGCAGCTCGACGACCGGTCGCTGGCCGATATCGGCATCAACCGCGCCGAGATTCCCTACGTGCTGAGCCATCCGCGGCCGGCGCGCGGGCCAGTCTGGGCGAAGACCGGCCAGACCTCGCACGCGCACTAAGCGCGGCTGACGAGCCGCCCCGGTTGGGAGCGACTGCGCCGGCCCCTCGCCTTGTCTCCAAATCCGAGGCAAATTAGGACGATGGGCCGCGCGCACCAGCATCACGAACATGCGCATCACAGCGCCGCGAGCAACGCGGCGCTGTTTGCGTTTGCGGTGGCGCTCAACCTCGCGTTCGTCGCCGCCGAGATGATTTTCGGCCTGATCGCCGGTTCCATGGCCCTGCTCGCCGATGCCGGCCACAATTTCGGCGACGCGCTGGGTCTCGGCGCCGCTTTCGTCGCGACGCATCTAGCGCGGCGCGAGCCGAGTCACAGGTTCACCTATGGCCTTGGCAGCTCGTCGATCCTCGCCGCGCTGCTCAACGCCATCATCCTGCTTATCGCGGTCGGTGCGATCGCCGCCGAGGCGATCCGGCGGCTGGCCACGCCGACACCGGTCGCCGGCGAAACCGTCATTGCCGTGGCGCTGGCCGGTGTTGTCGTCAACGGTGCCATTGCCCTACTCCTGTCGCGCGGCAGCCATCGGCACGATCTCAACCTCAGGACAGCGCTGGTGCATGCGCTGAGCGACGTTGGCATCAGCCTCGGCGTCGCCGCATCGGGCGCGCTGGTGATCGCCACTGGCTGGCTGCGGCTCGATCCGGCAGTCAGCCTAGCGATCGCCGCCGTCATCGTCATCGGAACTTGGCGGCTGCTACAGCGCAGCCTCGCCATGGCGCTACACGCCGTGCCGCATCAGATCGATCCCGCGGCGGTGCGCGCCCAGCTTGCTGCGGTGCCCGGTGTCACCGCCGTCCACGACCTGCACATCTGGCCGATGAGCACGACCGAAACCGCGCTCACCGTGCATCTGGTGATGCCGGATGGACACCCGGGCGACGCAACGTTGTCGAGCCTGATCGGCGAGCTCGACCGGCGCTTCGCCATCGGCCACGCCACCATCCAGATCGAGACCGGCAACGGCGAACTCGTCTGTCCGCTGGTGTCCGAGCGCGTCGTCTAAAGCACGAACAGCAGCAGCGCCAGCGATACCGCGCCGAAAGTCCAGCAGTACCAGGCGAACGGGTCGAGCGCCTCGAAATCGTGCCGCTTGAAGTAGCGCATCAGGAACGTGACGCTCAAAAACGCGGTGATGCCGGCGACCACGCCGGCGATCCACGCCACCGGGCCGAAGCCACCCCCGGCGTGCAACAGTTTCGGCACTTCGAGAACGGCGGCGCCGGCAATCACCGGCGTCGCGATCAGGAACGAGAAGCGCGCCGAATCCTCGTGGTGCAGGCCGGCGAGAAGGCCGCCGACCATGGTTGCGCCCGAGCGCGAGATGCCCGGAATCAGCGCCGTCGACTGCCACAAGCCGATATAGATCGCGTCGCGCCAGCGCATGCCATCGATCGTGCGCACGCTGCGGCCGGCGCGGCGCAGCCGCTCGCCGAAGAACAGCAGGCCGCCGTTGACGATCAGGAACACCGACGCCACGACGGGCGTGCCGAAGAGGTTGCGGAAGAATTTCTCCAGCGCAAAGCCCAGGATTACCGCCGGAATCGTCGCCACCACGATGAGGCCGAGCTGCCGCCGCCGGGCCGGACGCTGGTCGCGCTGGCCGAGGCCGAACAAAGCCAGCGCCAGGTCGATCCAGTCGCGCCAGAAATACGCTAGCAGCGCCGCCGCGGTGCCGATATGGAGCACCACCAGGAACGGCAGGAACTGCGGTGCGTGCTGGTCGATATGCCAGCCGAACAGGTGCGGCAGCACGACCGCATGGCCCAAGCTCGACACCGGAAACAGTTCGGTCAGGCCTTGCAGCACGGCCATGACAATGGCTTGCAAAAACGTCATCGGGGCTCACTCATGAAGGTTGCACGATGGGGAAATTCGCCGGCACGCGGCGGCCGCGTGCCAGAATCAGGGTTCGCCAGCCGCCGACGTCGATCCGCGCCGCGAGATGCAGGCCGGCGGCACGGTGCGCCGTCAGCACCTGTGCCTCCTGCCGCGGCAAGAGGCCGGCAAGCACCGCGACGCCGCGCGCCGCCAGGGCACGGCCGAGATCGTGCGCCAACAGCGCCAGCGGCCGCGCCAGGATGTTCGCCAATACGAGATCGAACGGCACGCCGCGCGCCAGCGCCCGTTGGCGATAGCTGCTGGCACGTACTGCCCTGACGCGCGCCCCAACACCGTTGCGCCCAGTGTTGACGCCGGCAACACGCACCGCTTCGGCATCAATGTCGGCCGCCAGCACGCACCGGCGGTAACGTTTGGCGGCGGCGATCGCCAGGATGCCGGTGCCGGTGCCCATGTCGAGGATGCGGCGCGGCCGCGCCAGCCGTGACAGCGCCAGAAGGCAGCCCTTGGTCGAGCCGTGCTCGCCGGTGCCGAAAGCGGTCGCGGCATCAATCAACAACGGATTAGTGCCGGCGGGTGCGCGACTGGTGAAATTGCTGCCGTGCACGAAAAAGCGGCCGACACAAAAGGGCGTGAAACTCGCCTGGTTCTCGCCGAGCCAGTCGCGCGCCGGCAGCCGTTCGGCCGTCACCACGGGCGCGTCGCCACGGCCGTTCCAGGCCAACGCCAGCCGCGCCTCGATGGCGCCGCGCTCGGGCGGCGTCAGGGAGAGCCCCTCGACCCGCCAACCCCCGGCTGGCTGTTCGAAGGCGCTGACTGCGCCGCACATTCCGTCGAGCGCCGCCAGAGCGGCTTCGGCGTCTTCGGCATCGGCGGCGTCCACACTGACCCGCCAGAGCGCGCCGGCCTTCACGCCTTCTCCACGAAACTGTCCATCACCATCTTGTCGCCGGCCTGATCGAACGCGATCGACAGCTTGCCGCCGTCTGCGGCGCGCACCGTGCCGAGGCCGAACTTACGGTGGAAGACACGGTCGCCGGCGGCGAACTTGACGCCGGTTTTGGGCGGTGGCGGCGGTAGATCGCGCCGTCCCTGCATCAGCAGCCGCGCGAGCTCGGGCCGGCGGCGCAGCAACGGCGTCGGCTGCCAATCTTCGTCAAGCCCCGCGGGCGCCAGGCTCGCCGCGCGCGGCTGCAAGCCCGGTTCGGCGTTCATCTCGGTATGGGCCTGCGGCAGGTCAACAATGAAACGCGACGGCAGCGTCGTCTGCCATTGACCGTGGATGCGCCGATTCGCGGCGTAGGCGACATAGGCGCGGCGCCGGGCGCGTGTCAGCCCGACATAAGCCAGCCGCCGCTCCTCCTCCAGACCCTTCATGCCATGCTCGTCGAGCGAGCGTTGGTTCGGGAACAAGCCTTCCTCCCAGCCGGGCAGGAAGACGACGTCGAATTCGAGGCCCTTGGCGCTGTGCAGGGTCATCAGGCTGACCATGTCGCCACCGCTCTGCCCGGCGTTTTCCATGACCAGACTGACATGGTCGAGAAAGCCAGGGAGATTCTCGAACTCGTCCATCGCCGCGACCAGCTCTTTCAGGTTCTCGAGCCGGCCGGGCGCGTCGGGCGATTTGTCGGCCTGCCACATCGCCGTATAGCCCGATTCGTCGAGCAAGATCTGAACCAGCTCGGTATGCGGCATCGTCTGCGCCACGCCGCGCCAGCGCACCACGTCGGTGAGGAAGCCGCCCAGCGCCTTGCGCGCCGCCGGCTTGAGCTCGTCAGTGGCGATCAGCCGCGCTGCTGCGTCGCTCAGCGAAATCCGGTCGCTGCGCGCGAGGTGGTGTAGCGCCTGCAGCGTCTGGGTGCCGATGCCGCGGCGCGGCGTGTTGACGGCGCGCTCGAAGGCGAAATCGTCGGCCGGCTGGTTCACCAACCGCAGATAGGCCAACGCGTCGCGGATTTCCTGCCGCTCGTAAAAGCGTGGGCCACCGACGACGCGATAGGCCAGGCCCATCTGGATGAAACGTTCTTCGAACTCGCGCGTCTGGAAGCCGGCGCGGACCAATATGGCGATTTGCGACAACCGCTCGCCCTTGCGCTGCAGGCTCTCTATCTCGTCACCGACCCAGCGCGCCTCTTCCTCGCCGTCCCAAAGGCCGCGCAACAGAACACGTTCGCCTTCGTTGGCGGTGGTCCACAGCGTCTTGCCAAGGCGGCCTTCGTTCTTGGAGATCAGCGCCGACGCCGCCGCCAAAATGTGCGGCGTCGAACGATAATTCTGCTCGAGCCGGACGATCTGCGCGCCGGGAAAATCCTTCTCGAAGCGCAGAATGTTGCCGATTTCGGCGCCGCGCCAGGAATAGATCGACTGATCGTCGTCGCCGACGCAGCACAGGTTTTTGTATTTCTGCGCCAGCAACCGCAGCCAAAGATATTGCGCGACATTAGTGTCCTGATATTCGTCGACCAGGATGTAACGGAAGCGTTCCTGATATTCGGCGGCTATCTCGGGCCGCGCCTGGAAGATGGTCAGGTTATGGAGCAGCAGGTCGCCGAAATCGGCGGCGTTCACGGTTTGCAATCGCTCTTGATACTGGCGATAAATTTTGAGTGCGCGGCCATCGGCGAGATCGCCCGGATCGGTCACCTTGTCGGGCGCGAGGCCGCGATCCTTCCAGCGTTCGATCGCGCCCAAGATGGTGCGCGCCGGCCAGCGCTTCTCGTCGATTCCTTCGGCAGCGGCGACCTGCTTCACCAGGCGCAGCTGGTCGTCGGCGTCGAGGATGGTGAAATTCGGCTTGAGGGCGACGATTTCGGCATGGCGGCGCAGGATGCGCGCGGCAATCGAGTGGAAAGTGCCGAGCCACAGCCCTTCGGCGGCCTGGCCGATGAGCCGTTCCAGCCGCTCGCGCATTTCGAGCGCCGCCCTATTGGTGAAGGTGACGGCGACGATCTGCGATGGCCAGGCGCGGCGGGTGGCGAGGATATGCGCGAGGCGCGCGGTCAACACGCGCGTCTTGCCGGTACCGGCGCCGGCCAGCACCAGCACCGGCCCGTCCACGGCCTCGACGGCGCGGCGCTGGGCCTCGTTGAGCTCGGCGACATAAACAGGCAAAGCGGCGGAAACAGGCGCAACCGGCGCCGATTCGGTCTCGGGCATGGCGTTCTATAGCACGGGCGGCCGGCGCCCGCCCGTCCCGGCTGCGAATTGTCTCAGGCGTTGCTCGGCTTGATGTCGACGGCGCCTCCGCGGTGGCCGCTGATCTCGGCGCCGGCCGACGGATCGAGGCGCAGAAAAATCACAACCGCCGCCAGCGCCAGCAGGCCGGCACAGCCGAAGGCAGCGTGGAAATCGGTCACCGTTAGCGTGCCGCTCCAACGCCGCGCGATCTGGAGCATGAGCGCGCCGAAGGCGACGCCGAGGCCGTTCGACAGCTGTTGCATCATGCTCGCAGCACTGGTCGCGGCACTCATCCGGCCGCTGCCGATTTCGGCGTAGGCGACGGTGTTGAGGCTGGTGTATTGCAGCGAACGGAAGAAGCCGCTGACCAGGAGCACACCAAGAATCACGGTGTACGGCGTTGACGGCCAGAAGGTGGCGCACAGTGTGATCGATATGGCGCTGATCACGCCGTTGCCGATCAGCACGCGACGGAAGCCGAAGTGGCGCAAAATCGGCCGCGCCGCCATCTTCATGGTAAACGAACCCATCGCCGCGGCGCAGGTCAGCAGGCCGGAGGTGAACGCCGTCACGCCGAAGCCGACCTGCAGCATGATCGGCAGCAGGAACGGCAACGTGCCCGAGCCGATGCGGAAGATCGAGCCGCCGATGATGCTGATGCAATAGGTCGGCACGCGCAACAGGGACAGGTCGATCAGCGGATGCGGATGGCGCAAGGCGTGCCGCACTGTGACCGCGCCAAGAAGGACGCTGGCCGCTAGAATGCCAACGATGACGTCCGTCGGTACCAAAGGCCGGCCGATGAGATCGAGGCCATAGACCAAGCCGGCCAGGGCGCCGCCGCTCGATAGAAAGCCGAACCAGTCGAGACCGGGCGTTGATTCTTCCCTCGTGTTGTCGATTAGCAGTGTGACCAGCACCATGCCAAGGATGCCAATCGGCACGTTGAGGAAGAAGATCCAGCGCCAGCTGGCGTAGGTGGTGATAAAGCCGCCGACTGGCGGGCCGAGCACCGGACCCAACAGCGCCGGCACCGTGAGGTAGGCCATGGCGCGCACCAATTCGGGCTTCGACACGCTGCGCAGCAGGATGAGTCGGCCCACCGGTACCATCATCGCGCCACCGACGCCCTGGATGACGCGTGCACCCGCCAGCTCGAGCAGATTGTGCGTCAGGCCGCAGAGGATCGAGCCGAAAGTGAAGACGGCGATGGCGGCGCGGAACACGGTGCGCGCGCCGAAGCGGTCGGCAACCCAGCCGCTGATCGGAATGAAGATGGCCAGGCTGATCATATAGACCGTGACGCCGAGGCTGAGCCGCGCCGGCGTATCGCCGAAGGACGCCGCCATGGTCGGCAGCGCGGTGGTGATCACCGTGCCATCGAGATTTTCCATGAACAGGCCGCAGGCGACGATCAGCGCGACGACCATCGGCCGGGTGACGAAACCGAACATGCCCAGTCATGCTAGCCGACCACGGCCGCCAACGCCGCCGATCTTTGCGGATGGCGGCCATTCCTAACGGCTTTGTGGCACGGCCCGGGCGACTCGCGTATATCTCGCCCGCGCATGCCTGACGACGCCACCACCGCCACCGCGCGGCCGCTCTCCCCGCGCAAGCAACGCCTGCGCGAAATTTCCGACCGCTGGGCGCCGGAGCGCGACGCCTTCATCGCCAAGAATCAGGCGTTCCACGACGATGATCGCCGCTATCTCGGGTTTCTGATTCCGGAAGGGCAACGTGTACTCGAGATCGGCTGCGGCACCGGCAGCCTGCTCGCGGCGCTGAAACCCGCGAGGGGCGTCGGCATCGATATTTCGGAGCCGATGATCGCGCGCGCCCGCGTCGCGTTTCCGGCGCTGGATTTCGTCGTCGGCGATATCGAGGATCCGGCGGCCGCTGCCGCCCTACCGGGTCCCTTCGATGCCATCGTCATCGCCGACGCCCTCGGCATGCTCGACGATTGCCAGGCGACGTTCCAGAGCCTGCAGCCGCTATGCCATCCCGACACCCGCCTCGTCGTCGCCTATCATAATTATCTGTGGGAGCCGGTGCTGCGCCTGGCCGAAGCGCTCAAGCTGCGCATGCCCGAGCCGCTGACCAATTGGTTGCGGCCGGCCGACATCGCAAACCTGCTCGAGCTGGCCGGATTCGAGCCGGTGCGCAGCGAATGGCGGCAGTTGATCCCAAAGCGGCTGCTCGGCATCGGCACGCTGATCAACCGATTCGTCGCGACGCTGCCGCTGATCCGCAAGCTGTGCTTGCGGCACTACCTGGTGGCGCGGCCGCAGCCACGTGGCGAGCCGGAAAAGCTGTCAGCCACCGTCGTCGTCCCGTGCCGCAACGAGCGCGGCAACGTGCAGCCAATCGTCGCGCGCATTCCGCGCTTTTGCGATGACATCGAGATCATTTTTGTCGAAGGCGGCAGCAGCGACGGCACATGGGACGAGATCGTGCGTGTCAAGGCCGCCAATCCGCGATGCGACATCAAGCTGTTCAAACAGGAAGGCAAGGGCAAGGGCGACGCCGTGCGCAAAGGTTTTGTGCACGCGCGCGGCGACGTGCTGCTGATCCTCGACGCCGACATGACGGTGGCGCCGGAAGAGCTGCCGAAATTCTACGCGCCGATCGCTGCTGGCAACGGCGAGTTCATCAACGGTACGCGGCTGGTCTATCCGCTGGAACGGGATTCGATGCGGCTCGTCAACCGCCTCGGGAACCATCTTTTCTCGCTGCTATTCACCTGGCTGCTCAATCAGCGCTTCACCGATACGCTGTGCGGCACCAAGGCGCTGCGGCGGCGACATTATGACCGCATCGCCAAAGGCCGTGGTTATTTCGGCGATTTCGATCCGTTCGGCGATTTCGACCTTATCTTCGGCGCGTCGAAACTTTCGCTCAAAGTCGTCGAAGTGCCGATCCGGTACGCCGCCCGTACCTATGGCACGACCAACATCTCGCGCTTCCGCCACGGCTGGCTGTTGCTGCGCATGGTCGGCTTTGCGTTCTGGAAGCTCAAAGTCATGCCCTGAGCGCGGCGTTGGCGGGGGCCCTGACGTTTGGACCCCATACCGTGGTCGCCGGAACACACTTTTTCGCAATATGGCGGCATGCCAAGGGCCGCCCTTCCGCGCCGCGCAGGCTTTGCCCTATAGATTAGCCAGCTCGTCGCGCCGGCCATTGCGGTGCGCTCCAAGCCCTCTGGTCCATGCATATCGCGGTCATCATCGTCGTTTTTCTGCTGACATATGTCGGCATGGCGGCCGGGCGCTTGCCCTGGTTGTCGGTGGACCGCACGGGTATCGCGCTGCTCGGCTTCGTCGCGCTGTTGGCGAGCCAGCAGGTCACGCTCGACGAGCTCGGCTCGAGCATCGATGCGCCGACCCTCGTCCTCCTGTTTGCCCTGATGATCATTTCGGCGCAGTTCGTCGCTTCGGGATTCTTCGAAATCTGCTGCGACTGGCTGATGGCGCGGAGCGACGAGCCGGCGGTGCTGCTCGGCCTGACAGTTGCAGTATGCGGCGCCTTGTCGGCGTTCCTGGTCAACGACCTCGTCGCATTCACCATGGCGCCGCTGCTGATCGCTGGCGCACAGGCGCGCAACCTCGATCCGCGGCCATTCCTGATCGCGCTCATTGGTGCAAGTAATGCGGGTTCGGCGGCGACCTTTATCGGAAATCCGCAGAACATCCTGATCGGCCAGATGGGCGGCTTGAGCTTTCACGGCTTCTTGGTCGCGTGCCTCGTGCCGGCGCTGGTCGGGCTCGGCTGCGTTTACGGCATCGTCTGGCTGATGTGGCGCGACCGCATCGGCGCCACCGAATTGGCGGCGAGCCAGGTCGCCGCCGATCTGCCACGCCACCCGCACGACCGCAACCAGACGATCAAGGGCCTGATCGCGCTCGGCGCCATGCTGATCCTGTTCGCGACGCCGCTGCCGCGCGAAATCGGCGGAATGCTGATCGCCGCAGTGTTGCTGTCAAATCGCAAGTTCACCAGCCGCACCATGATCGCGGCGGTCGATTGGCCTCTGGTGCTGCTGTTCCTCTGTCTCTTCGCCATTACCGGTACGCTCGCCGATACGGGCATCCCGTTCTCGGCTCTGTCGGGCTTGCAGTCGGTTGGCCTGGGTCCCGACAGCCTGATCGTGCTGACGCCGCTGACGCTGGTGATGAGCAACGTCATCGGCACCGTGCCATGGGTGATGTTCCTGGTACAAATCTGGCCGAGCCCGCCGGCCGGCGAACTTTATGGTTTGGCGCTGATCACGTCGCTGGCCAGCAACCTGTTGCTGCTGGGCTCGGTCGCCAACGTTATTGTCGTCGAGCGCGCCAAGACGTTGGGCATCCGGCTGTCGAACGCCGAATACGCGCGCGCCGCCGTGCCGTTCACGCTGCTGTCGCTCGCCTTCGCGGTGCTGTGGCTCAAATGGACCGGCGCGATGACCTGGCTGCCGACCGGCAACTGAGGCGCGGCTCAGACCGAGAAGTATTTGGCCTGCGGATGCAGCACGACGATCGCCGACGTCGACTGCTCGGGATCGAGCTGATCCTCTTCGGTGAGGCCGACGCCGATTTCCTGCGCGCGTAAGAGCGCCAGCAACTGGCGCTGCTGCGCCAGATCGGGACAGGCGGGATAGCCGAAAGAATAGCGGCTGCCGCGATATTCCTGACGCAACAGGCCTTCGACGTCGCGTGCCTCCTCGCCGGCGAAGCCCATCTCGGCACGGATGCGCTGGTGCAGGTATTCGGCCAGAGCCTCGGCCATTTCGACCGACAGGCCGTGCAGGTAGAGGTAATCCTTGTAGCGGTTGTCGGCGAACCATTGCCGCGCCACTTCCGACGCGCCGCGGCCCATGGTGACGACTTGCAACGCAACGACGTCGCGCTCGTTAGCGGTGACGTCGCGGAAGAAATCGGCGATGCAGAGGCCACCTGGCTTGTTCTGGCGCGGGAACGAGAAACGCGCGACTTCGTTGGCGCTGTCGGGATCGTAGAGCACGAGCTCGTCGCCCGCCGCGGCGCACGGCCAATAGCCGTAAGCTGCCTGCGGTACCAGGATGTCCTCCTTGGCGACGCGCTCGAACAATTCGTTGAGCACCGGACGCAATTCCTGCTTCGCCCAGGCCTTGAATTCGTCGAGCGTGCGGCCTTGTTTCCGGTAACCCCAATGGAATTGGTAGAGCATACGCTCGTTGAGGAAAGGAACGACGGTCTTGAGCGGTACGCGCGCAATGGTACGCGGCCCCCAGAACGGCGGTTGCGGCACTGGCACGCCGCGCGCGAGTTCGGCGCGGCGTAAACGGATTTCCTCGAGGTCGAGGGGACGGAGGATGCGCGGCTCGGCAGCGCGGCCCAGGCGGCGCGACTGATTCACCGGCCGATCCTTGTTCTTCTCGCGTTTCTGCGCGACCGCACCGGCAAAGGTGCCATTGACCACGTTGTTCATCAGCGCGAGACCTTCAAAGGCGTCGCGGGCATAAGCAACCGCGCCGGATGCATAGGCCTTGGCGCAATCCTCCTCGACGTAGCGGCGAGTCAGCGCCGCGCCGCCCAGGATGACCGGCAGATCGAGTCCGCGCCGAGTCATCTCCTCGAGATTCTCGCGCATCACCACGGTCGATTTGACCAGCAGCCCCGACATGCCGACGGCATCGGCGCTGTGGTTTTCAGCGGCTTCGAGAATAGAATTGAGCGGTTGCTTGATGCCGAGATTGACGACCTTGTAGCCGTTATTGGTCAGCAGGATGTCGACCAGGTTCTTGCCGATATCGTGCACGTCGCCCTTCACCGTCGCGAGCACGATAGTGCCTTTCTCGGCGCCGTCGATTCGTTCCATGTGCGGCTCGAGATAAGCGACGGCGGCCTTCATCGTCTCCGCCGATTGCAGGACGAAGGGCAGCTGCATCTTGCCGGCGCCAAACAGGTCGCCAACTGTCTTCATGCCCTCGAGCAGAATGTTGTTGATGATGTCGAGCGGCCCCATCCGGGTGAGCGCCGCCTTGAGATCGGCCTCGAGGCCGGAACGGTCGCCGTCGACAATGCGCGCCTTGAGCCGCTCTTCGAGTGAAATCGGCCGTTCCTTCTTCGCCGCCTTGGTCTCGGTGCGGTTCTCGTACAGCGCGATGAAGGCGTGCAACGGATCGTAGCCCGGCTTGCGCCGGTCGTAGATCAGATCGAGCGCGGTCTTCGCCTCGTTCTCGGGAATGCGGTGGAACGGCACGATTTTGGAGACGTGCAGGATGGCGCCGGTCATGCCGCGCTTCAGCGCCTCTTCCAGGAACACCGAATTGAGCACGCTGCGCGCGGCAGGCGCGAGGCCGAACGAGATGTTCGACAGACCGAGGATGATCTGACACTCGGGCAACGCCTTGGCGATGCCCTCGATCGCGTCGAGCGTCTCGAGGCCGAGGCGACGATCCTCCTCGTTGCCGGTGCAGATGGTGAAGGTCAGCGGATCGAACAGGAGGTCCGACGACGGCAGGCCGAGCTTGCCGCTGGCAAGGTCGTGGATGCGCCGAGCCAGGGCGATTTTGCGCGCCGCATCTTTGGCCATGCCTTCTTCGTCGATGGTCAAGGCGATACAGGCCGCGCCGAAGCGCTTGGCCAGCCGCACCTTCTTTTCAAGCGTTTCCTCGCCGTCCTCGAGATTGATCGAGTTGATGATCGCCTTGCCGCCGTAGAGCTTGAGCGACGCTTCGAGCACCGGCAGCTCGGTGGTGTCGATTGCCAGCGGCGCGTTGACGCCGTTGGTCAGCTTGGTCATTGCCGCGCTCATGTCGGCGACCTCGTCACGGCCGACAAAGGCAGTGCACAGGTCGAGCGCGTGCGAGCCGTCCTTCATCTGGGCGCGCGCCATTTCGACGGCGCCGTCCCAGTCGCCGCGCTCCTGCATCTCGCGAAAGCGCTTCGAGCCGTTGGCGTTGCAACGCTCGCCGATCGACAGATAAGCGTTCTCCTGACGCAGCGGTACCTGGCCGTAAAGCGAGGCGACCGACGGCGTCCACACGGCCTGCCGCGCTTTGGGTCGCGGCCGCAGGCCGCCATCGGCCAGCTGACGCAGGGCAGCGTCGAGCGCGGCGATGTGATCGGTCTCGGTGCCGCAGCAGCCGCCGACCAGATTGGCGCCGTCCTCGCGCACGAAACGCGATATCCAAGGCGCGAACTCGGTCGCCGTCAGCGGATAGTGCGTCTTGCCGTCGAGCAGCTCAGGCAGGCCGGCGTTGGGTTGAACCGACAACATGCCGGGCCAGTTCTCAGACAGCCATTTGAGATGCTCGGCCATCTCGCGCGGACCGGTCCCACAATTCAGGCCAATTAGCGGCACGTCGAGCGCGCGGACGATGGTCGCGGCAGCAGCGATGTCAGGGCCGACCAGCAGCGTGCCGGTGGTCTCGACCGTGACCTGGACGAAGATGGGAATCTCGCGCCCAGACTTGGCGGCGGCGCGCTTGGCAGCGTTCACCGCAGCCTTGATCTGCAGCGGATCCTGGCAGGTCTCGGCGAGGATGACGTCGACGCCGCCAGTGGCCAGGCCCTCCGCCTGAACAGCGAGCGCATCCTCGAGCGTCTGGTAATCGACGTGGCCAAGCGACGGTAGGCGCGTGCCGGGACCGATCGAGCCGATGACGAAGCGGTCGCGGCCGTCCTTGGCGCATTCCTCAACCGCCTCACGCGCGATTTCAGCGGCGCGGCGATTGATCGCGAAGGCCTGATCGGCAAGACCAAAGTCGCCAAGCGTGATCGGCGAGCCGCCAAAGGAATTGGTCTGCACCACGTCGGCGCCGGCGCGAAAATGGCCGAGATGGATCGCGCGAATGACGTCGGCGCGGCTCTGATTAAGCACCTCGATGCAGTTTTCCTTGCCGAGGAAATCGCGATCGAGGTCGAGATTGCGTCCGTGTACGGCCGTGCCCATGGCGCCGTCGCACAACAGCACGCGATCCCGCATGACATCGAGAATATGCGCCATAATTTCAGCCCGCCGGAGCCTTGACTGTGTCGGCCGGCGTCGGTCCGCGCACGCCGATCATGTGGCAGATCGCGACGATGAGATCGGCGCGGTTGAGCGTATAAAAGTGGAAATCGTCGACGCCGTGCGCTTGCAACCGGCGGCATTGCTCCGCTGCGATCGACGCCGCCACCAGCCGGCGCGTGTCGGGATCGGCGTCGAGTCCGTCGAACATCGGCGGCATCCAGTCGGGGATCGCGGCGCCGCACACGGCGGCAAATTTCTTCACTTGAGCAAAATTGGTCACCGGCAGGATACCGGGCACGATCGGCACGCCGATGCCGTGGGCACGCGCGCGGTCGACGAAACGCAAATATACGTCGACTTCAAAGAAGAATTGGGTGATCGCTCGATCGGCGCCGGCATCGATCTTGCGTTTCAGGTTGTCGAGATCGGCTTCGGGGCTTTTGGCTTCAGGATGCGTCTCGGGATAAGCGGCGACGCTGATCTCGAATGGCGCGATGCGCTTCAAGCCGGCGACCAGGTCGGCGGCAAAGGCATAACCGCCGGGATGGGGCTTATACGAGCCTTCGCCCGCCGGCGGATCGCCGCGCAACGCGACGACGTGGCGAATGCCCGAATCCCAGTAGAGCCGGCCCACCGCATCGATGGCGTCACGCGGTGCGCCGATGCAGGTGAGATGGGCCGCCGGCTCGAGCGCCGTGTCGGTGCGAATGCGCAACACGGTGGCGTGGGTGCGCGCGCGGGTCGAGCCACCGGCGCCATAGGTGACCGACACAAAACGCGGCGCCAAGGGCTCGACGCGCTTCACCGTCTGCCACAGCTTTTCTTCCATCTCCTCGGTCTTGGGCGGGAAGAATTCGAATGAGACTCGCGGCGGCGCGCGGCCGACGCCGGCGAGCGGATCGGCCGCCAGCAGCGCACCGACCTTCAGGCCGCCCGCCATATGCGATCTGCCTTGCCATCCTCGACTCGTCGTCATCGATCCCAATTACCCCCAAAAATGGGCAGAATCCCACTGGACATAGCGTTCTGCACCATAGCGCGTCTAGCGCCAAAAATGCGACCCCGGCCGGCATAGAAGCGGCCCTTGTCGGTCACGCCGTGACCGCCTTATCCTGCCGCTGAAAGGCCCGGCGCGGTGCGCCGAATACCGGTTAATTCGAAGGGGGGGACCTATGTCATTCACGTCGCGCCGTTCCCTGTCTGTCCTGGTGGTGGTCGGCGCGCTGCTCCTGTGGACGGCCCCGGTTCGTGCGGACCAGACCGATCCGGCGACCTTCGTCGATGGGCTGGTGCAGCAGGCACTGACAATCCTGCGCAATCCGCAGATGCCCGATACGCAGCGTGAAGAGCGCTTCGGCACGCTGCTACGGTCCGGCTTCGACATTCCGCGCATCGCGCGCTTCGTGCTCGGCCGCTACTGGCTCAGCGCCAGCGATCAGGAGCGAGCTCAGTTCAACCAGCTGTTCACGCAATGGGTGGTACGAACCTATTCCGCCCGCTTCAAGCAGTATAGCGGCGAGACGATCAAAGTGACCGGCGCACGCGCCGAAAGCCCGACTAGCTATGTCGTTTCAAGCCAGCTCATCTATACCAATGGGGCGCCGCCAACCACGATCTACTGGCACGTCAGCAAGGCGACCAGCGATCTCAAGATCATCGACGTCGAGGTCGAAGGCGTGAGCATGGCACTGACCGAACGCGAGGAAATCGCGTCGGTGATCCAACGCGATGGCGGCACGGTCGCAGGCCTGAATCAGCAGCTACAGCAGCGCCTCAGCGACGGCACGGTGCCAGCGAGCGGCTTGTTCGCACCGACCCAGGCGCAGGCGGCCCACTAGGCGCTAATTCCGCGTCAGCGGCTTATAGCGAATGCGGTGCGGCTGTTCGGCAGCCGCGCCGAGACGTCGTCTGCGATCGGCCTCGTATTCGGCATAGTTGCCTTCGAACCATACGACCTGACTCATACCTTCGAAGGCCAGGATGTGCGTGGCAATCCGGTCGAGAAACCAGCGATCGTGGCTGACGATGACGGCGCAGCCAGGAAATTCGAGCAGCGCCTCTTCGAGCGCGCGCAACGTGTCGACGTCGAGATCGTTCGTCGGCTCGTCGAGCAGGATGACGTTGGCGCCGGTCTTGAGCATTTTGGCGAGATGCACTCGATTACGCTCGCCGCCAGAAAGCTGGCCGGTTTTTTTCTGCTGATCCGGCCCGCGGAAATTGAATAGGGCGCAGTAGGCGCGCGCCGGCAGCTTGCGGCGGCCGAGATCGATCTCGTCGGCGCCGCCGGAAATCTCCTCGAACACCGATTTGTTGGGATCGAGCGCATCACGGCTCTGATCGACATAGCCCAGTTTGACCGTGTCGCCGAGCCGGATACTGCCGGACGCAGGCTTTTCCTGGCCGACGATCATACGGAAGAGTGTCGTCTTGCCGGCGCCGTTCGGCCCAATGACGCCGACGATGCCGCCAGGCGGCAATCGGAACGAAAGGTCCTCGATCAGCAAATTGTCGCCGAAGCTTTTGCCGAGATGGCTGGCGTCGATCACCGTGTCACCGAGACGCGGCCCGGGCGGCAGCACGATCTGGGCGGTTTCCGGCGCCTTTTCGCGGCTTTGCGACACAAGGCTTTCGTAAGCGGACAACCGCGCTTTGCTCTTGGCCTGACGTGCGCGCGGGCTTTGCTTCACCCACTCGAGCTCGCGTTCGAGCGTGCGCTGGCGCGCCGCCTCCTGCCTGCCTTCCTGTTCGAGCCGTTTCTGCTTCTGCTCGAGCCAGCCGGAATAATTACCCTGATAGGGAATGCCCTGGCCGCGATCGAGCTCCAGGATCCAGCCGGCGACTTCGTCGAGGAAATAGCGGTCGTGCGTCACCGTGACGACAGTGCCTGGATATTCCGCAAGGAAGCGCTGCAGCCAAGCCACTGATTCGGCGTCCAGGTGATTTGTGGGCTCATCGAGCAATAGCAGATCGGGCTTTTGCAGCAGCAGCCGGCAGAGCGCGACGCGGCGGCGCTCACCGCCCGACAGCTTGCTGACGTCGGTATCGCCGGGCGGACATCGCAGCGCATCCATGGCGATCTCGACCGTGCGTTCGAGTTCCCAGCCGTTGACCGCGTCGATCTTTTCCTGCAGCTCAGCTTGCTCTGCGAGCAGCGCGTTCATTTCGTCGTCGGACAGGCTTTCGCCGAGCTTCGTGCTGACGGCCTCGAAGCGCTCGAGCAGCGTCTTGATCGCACCGAGACCGTCGGTGACGTTGCCAGCGACCGTCTTCTTGGGATCGAGGACAGGCTCCTGCGGCAGGTAGCCGGTAGTGACGCCTTCTGCCGCCCAGCCCTCGCCGGAAAAATCGTGATCGAGGCCAGCCATGATGCGCAGCAGCGTCGACTTCCCGGCGCCGTTGGCGCCGACCACGCCGATCTTGGCGCCGGGCAGGAACGACAGCCAGATGTCCTTCAACACCTCGCGTCCGCCAGGAAAGGTCCTGCTCAGACCTTTCATCACATAGATGTACTGGTAGGCAGGCATGGGAACTCCAGCGAAGTGTGGAAGCCGCGCAGACGGCAGCGCGAGGATGGTGGGCCCGGCAGGATTCGAACCTGCGACTACACCGTTATGAGCGGCGCGTTCTAACCGCTGAACTACGGGCCCGCGCCAATCTAAAGCGCGGCCCCGAGTCCCGTCATCAGGTATCGAGGAACGAGCGCAGTTTGCGCGACCGGCTCGGGTGCTTGAGCTTGCGCAGCGCCTTGGCCTCGATTTGGCGGATGCGCTCGCGAGTGACTGAGAATTGCTGGCCGACTTCTTCGAGCGTGTGGTCTGTATTCATGCCGATGCCGAAGCGCATGCGCAGCACGCGCTCCTCGCGCGGCGTCAACGAGGCCAGAACGCGGGTGGTAGTTTCGCGCAAATTGCCGTGAATGGCGGCATCCAAGGGCAATACCGCGTTCTTATCCTCGATGAAATCGCCGAGATGGGAGTCTTCTTCGTCACCAATGGGTGTTTCGAGGCTGATCGGCTCCTTGGCGATCTTAAGCACCTTGCGCACCTTCTCCAGGGGCATGCCGAGCTTCTCGGCGAGCTCCTCGGGCGCCGGCTCACGGCCGATCTCGTGCAGCATCTGGCGCGAGGTGCGCACCAGCTTGTTAATCGTCTCGATCATGTGCACCGGAATGCGGATGGTGCGCGCCTGATCGGCGATCGAGCGGGTGATCGCCTGACGAATCCACCACGTGGCATAGGTCGAGAACTTGTAGCCGCGGCGATATTCGAATTTATCGACTGCCTTCATCAGGCCGATATTGCCTTCCTGGATCAGGTCGAGGAATTGCAGGCCACGGTTGGTGTATTTCTTGGCGATCGAGATCACCAGCCGCAGATTGGCCTCGACCATTTCCTTCTTGGCGCGCGACGCTTCGCGCTCGCCGCGCTGGACCGTGCCGACGATGCGGCGGAATTCGGCCGGCGGCACGCCCGCATCGGCGGCGATAGCAGCAATTTCGGCACGTAGATTCTTGACCTCGGCGACGTGCTTGGAGATTAGCGTCGTCCACCCCTTGCCGTGCAACCGGCGGACACGTGAAACCCAGTCGGGCTGCAGCTCCAAGCCAAGATGGTGCTGGAGGAAGTCAGGCCGCTTGATGCCCGAATGCTCGGCGAGGCGGAGCAGCTTGCCGTCGGCCGATTGCAGGCGGCGGTTGAGCGAATAGAGCTGTTCGACGAGATATTCGATGCGCGCGTTGTTGAGATGGACATTGTCCATCGCCTTGACCATCTCGCCGCGCAGCTTTTCATAGCGCCGCTCGGCGGGCTTGGCGATTTCGTCGCCTCCCTTGAACGCCACCAGCCGCTGCTCCTGCAATTTGTGCAGGCGCTTGTAAAGCTGGGCGATTTCGTCGAGATTCTTGAGGACGCCCGGCTTCAGCGTCTCTTCCATCGCCGCGAGCGAGATCGAACCTTCCTCGCCTTCGCCCTCGCCGTCGGCGCCTTCGGGCGTGGCGCCTGCCGGCGGCGATTCCTCGCCGTCGTTACCGGCGGCGGTGGCTTCGGCTTCTTCCTCGTCCTCGCCTTCGGCAGCGCTGGCGTCGAACTTGCCGCCGTAGGTGGCGTCGAGGTCGACGACATCGCGCAGCAGCATCTTCCCTTCCATCAGCGCGTCGCGCCAACCGATAAGCGCGCGCATGGTGAGCGGGCTTTCGCACAGCCCGCCGATCATCATCTCGCGGCCGGCCTCGATGCGCTTGGCGATGGCGATCTCGCCTTCGCGTGACAGCAGCTCCACCGAGCCCATCTCGCGCAAATACATGCGCACTGGATCATCGGTGCGACCGATATCGGCATCGTCGAGATTGCCACCGGTACGGGTTTCGGTTTCTTCTCCGTCGTTGTCCTTGGCCTGGGCCTGGGCCTCTTCGGCCTCTTCGTTCTCGACGATGTTGACACCGAGCTCGGACAGCATGGTCATCGTGTCCTCGATCTGCTCGGAGGACACCTGCTCGGGCGGCAGCGCGGCGTTGATCTCGTCGTAGGTGACGTAACCGCGCTCCTTGCCCTTGGCGACCATCTTCTTGATCGCGGCGGAGACGGTATCGAGCAACGGCGCATCGGCCGCTTCCTCGCGCGCTTCCGGAGTCTCGCTCGTCGAATTGGTCTTACTCGCCATGTCGGTCCGCCTTCGCGTCGTT
>DASQHO010000075.1:0-8361 GCA_035632055.1 Allostellaceae bacterium | reverse complement strand
GGAAGCCCGCTCATATCGTGACCCCGGCGGTGACAGTCCGTGGCCTGGTGAACATGACGGCGGTCGCGGTGTATGATGCGCAGGTCTCCACGGGGGACCAGCATGAGCTTGGCTTTCAGCGTCTCTGACGTCGTTCCGGCGGCGCCGCATGCGGTCTACGACGCTTGGCTCGACAGTAGCGCCCACGCCGCCATGACCGGCGGCCATCCGGCAACCTGCTCCGGCCGTGTCGGCGGCACGTTCACCGTCTGGGACGGTTACATCACCGGCAAGAATCTAACGCTCGAACCGGGCAAGCGCATCGTGCAGTCGTGGCGTACGACGAAATTCACTGCCGCCGATCCCGATTCAGAAATCGAAGTGCTGTTCGAACCGGTCGCGAGCGGGACGCTCGTGACGGTCAATCACCGAAATGTTCCCGATGGGCACACGAGCTATCGCGACGGCGGCTGGGAGCGCAGCTACTTTGAGCCGATGAAGGCGTATTTCGCGGCCCGGCCGTAAGCGGACGATGCGGCCGGCCACGCGGGGGAAACGCGGCCAGCCGTGCACCGCTTGCAAACGATCAGTCGAAACGGCCGTGGTGGTGGAAATGTCCAGCCAGGACCGCATCCGCCATTTTCTGCTGGTCCTGCGACAGGTTCTGGTAAAGCGGCCGGAACGCGACGAGCAACCGCTCCGTATTCTTCGCCATCGTGTCCGCCATGTGGCCGCGCGTTTCGAGGGCCTGGACCGCATTCTTCGGTCCTTCGGAGATTTGCGCCCGCGCCGCGTCGGTCGCTTTGGCGTTGACGAGCATCGCCTCGGCGACCTTGTTCCATTGCGCTTCCTGCTGCGGCGTAATCTTGAGTTCGGCCTTGAGGAAGGCGATGCGGCCGGCGACGAATTGCTCGGCGCTGCGGTGATGCGGATGCCCAGGCTGCTCCTGGGCGGTAGACGCAGGCGCCGTCGGGGCCGGCGGCGTGGCTTGGGCGAAGGCAGGCGCGGCGGCGACGAGGCCGCCGAGTCCGACAAGCAAGGCAAGGGCAGGGGTAGAGAATCGATGGGATTTCACGGTGAATACTCCTTGGAGGAAGGTTGCCAGTCGTGAAGTTGTACGGGCACTGGCATCCGGCCATCCCTGATCGCGTGCGTCCTTGCAGCGATGTAATGCGCCGTTAAACTGCCGTTCAGGGGAGGGGCCATGCCGCGGAACCGCTATCCGGCGCTCGATTTCGACCTGGGTTCCGAGGTTGAAATGCTGCGCGACAGCGTCCGCGGCTTCGCCAATGCCGAGATCGCGCCAATCGCCGCCGAGATCGACCGCAGCGACGCCTTTCCGCGCCAGCTCTGGCCCAAGATGGGCAAGCTCGGCCTGCACGGCATTACCGTCGAGGAGGAGTTCGGCGGCGCCGGCATGGGTTACCTCGCCCATGTCGTGGCGATGGAGGAAGTCAGCCGTGGCTCGGCCTCGGTCGGGCTCAGCTACGGCGCGCACTCCAACCTCTGCGTGAATCAAATTCACCGCAATGGCACCGCTGCGCAGAAGCGCAAATACCTGCCCAAGCTGATTTCCGGCGCGCATGTCGGCGCCCTGGCGATGAGCGAAACCGGCGCCGGCTCCGACGTCGTCGCCATGGCGACGCGCGCAGAAAAGAAAGGCGATCGCTACCTTCTCAACGGCAGCAAGATGTGGATCACGAACGGCACCGAGGCCGACACGCTGGTAGTCTATGCCAAGACCGATCCTGCCGCGGCAGCGCGCGGCATCACGGCGTTCTTGGTCGAGAAGGGCATGAAGGGCTTCCGCGTCGCCCAAAAGCTCGACAAGCTCGGCATGCGCGGCTCCCCCACCGCCGAGCTGGTCTTCGAAGATTGCGCGGTGCCGGCGGAAAATGTGCTCGGTAAGCCGAACGAAGGCGTCCGCGTTTTGATGAGCGGCCTTGATTACGAACGCGTCGTGCTGGCCGGCGGACCGCTCGGCATCATGCAAGCTTGCCTCGACGTCGTCGTGCCCTACCTCCACGATCGCAAGCAGTTCGGCAAAGCCATCGGCGAGTTTCAGCTCATGCAGGGCAAGCTCGCCGATATGTACACCGGGCTCAACGCCGCGCGCGCCTATGTCTATGCCGTGGCGCGGGCTTGCGACCGCGGCCAGACGACACGCAAGGACGCTGCCGGCGCCATTCTCTACGCCGCCGAGCGCGCCACACAAATGGCGCTCGATGCCATTCAGGTGTTAGGCGGCAACGGCTACATCAACGAATTCCCGACCGGGCGCCTGCTGCGCGACGCGAAGCTCTACGAGATCGGCGCCGGCACGTCGGAAATCCGCCGCATGCTGATCGGTCGCGAACTGTTCGAGGAGACTGCCTGATGGCCGTATTCAAGACCGCGCTTGATCCGCGTACTGCCGAGTTCCGCGTCAACGCCAAGGCGGCGCGCGCGCTGGTCGCCGATCTCGACCGGAAGCTCAAAGCCATCGGCGAAGGCGGCGGCAAGGATGCCCGCGCCAAACACCTGAAACGCGGCAAGTTGCCAGTGCGCGAGCGCGTTCGCCGCCTGCTCGATCCCGGCGCGCCGTTCCTCGAATTCTCCGCCTTCGCCGGTTACGGCCTCTACGGCGATGATGTTCCGGCCGGTGGCATCGTTACCGGCATCGGTCCCGTGATGGGCCGCGAATGCGTCATTGTTGCCAACGACGCCACGGTCAAAGGCGGCACCTATTATCCGGTGACGGTAAAAAAACACCTGCGCGCCCAGGAGATCGCGCGCGAGAACAACCTGCCGTGCCTTTATCTGGTCGACAGCGGTGGCGCGTTCCTGCCCGCGCAGGACGAAGTTTTTCCGGATCGCGATCATTTTGGCCGCATCTTTTACAACCAGGCGACGCTGTCGGCGGCCGGCATTCCGCAGCTCGCTGCGGTGATGGGCTCGTGCACTGCCGGCGGTGCTTACGTTCCGGCGATGGCCGACGAAAGCATCATCGTCAAGGGCACTGGCACGATCTTTCTCGGCGGGCCGCCGCTGGTGAAGGCGGCGACCGGTGAAACGGTAACGGCCGAGGAACTCGGCGGCGCCGATGTTCACGCGCGTGTTTCGGGTGTCGCCGATCAGATGGCCGCCGACGATGCGGAGGCGCTGACGCTTCTGCGCCGCAGCGTCGGCAATCTCAACCGGCCGAAGCGTACCCAGCTCGAAACGACTGAGCCGCGCGAGCCGCTTTACGCACCCGAGGAGCTTTACGGCGTCGTGCCGGCCGATCCGCGCAAGCCCTATGACGTGCGTGAGGTGATCGCACGCTTGGTCGACGGCAGCGAGCTTGACGAGTTCAAGCCGCGCTACGGCGAGACGCTCGTCACCGGTTTTGCGCGGCTGTGGGGTTATCCCGTCGGCATCGTTGCCAACAACGGCATCCTGTTCTCGGAAAGTGCGCTGAAAGGCGCGCACTTTGTCGAACTATGCGCGCAACGCGGCATTCCGCTGGTGTTTCTCCAGAACATCACCGGCTTTATGGTCGGCAGGAAATACGAGGCCGGCGGCATCGCCAAAGATGGCGCCAAGATGGTCACCGCGGTCGCCTGCGCCGCTGTGCCGAAATTCACAGTCATCGTTGGCGGCAGTTTCGGCGCCGGCAATTATGCGATGTGCGGCCGCGCTTACGCGCCGCGGTTCCTCTGGACCTGGCCGAACGCGCGCATCTCGGTAATGGGCGGCGAGCAGGCGGCCAATGTGTTGGCGACGGTGCGGCGCGACGGCGCACGCGGCAAATCCTGGCCCAAGGCGCAGGAGAACCGCTTCAAGGCGGCGATCCGCAAGCAGTATGAGACGCAGGGCCATCCTTATTACGCCAGCGCGCGGCTATGGGACGACGGCATCATCGATCCCAAGGACACGCGCCGCGTGCTGGCAATGTCGATTTCGGCCAGCCTCAACGCGCCGATCGAAGCGACGCGGTTCGCCGTCTTCCGGATGTGACATGAGCGCGGTGCTGGTCTCCCTGGACGCGCGCGGCGTCGCCACGGTCACGCTGAATCGGCCGGAGCACCGCAACGCCTTCGACGACACCCTGATCCGCGAGCTCGACCGGCTGTTTGCCCAGCTGGCGGGTGACGTGTCGGTTCGCATTATGGTGCTGACCGGCGCCGGTTCCGCATTTTCTGCCGGCGCCGACATCAACTGGATGCGCCGCGTCGCAGGATACAGCAAGCGCGAGAACCGTGCCGACGCGATGGGTTTGGCGCGCATGCTGCGCCGGCTCGACACGTTGACGAAGCCGACCGTGGCGCGGGTCAACGGCGCGGCCTATGCGGGCGCCATCGGCCTGGTCTGCGCCTGCGATGTCGCCGTTGCCGCAGCTGAAGCGACCTTTGCGATCTCCGAAGTGCGGCTCGGTCTGTTGCCGGCGACCATCGCGCCTTATGTCACGGCGACGATCGGCGCGCGCCAGGCGCGGCGATTCAACCTGACCGGCGAAGCTTTCGGTGCCGACGAGGCCCTGCGTATCGGCCTGGTGCACAAAATCGCGCCCCTGGCGCAGCTCGATGCCGCAACCGACGAAATTATCGCCGCCCTGCTGCAAGGCGCGCCTGCCGCGCAGGCCAAGGCCAAGCGCATGATCGCCGCCGTCGCTGGCAAGCCGATCACGCCTTCGGTAATGGCGCGCACCGCAGATGCCATCGCCGAAGCGCGCGCTTCGCCGGAAGGGCGTGAAGGTCTGGCCGCGTTTCTCGAAAAACGCAAGCCGAGCTTCCGGACCTAGAGTGTTCAAGAAACTCCTCATCGCCAACCGCGGCGAGATCGCTTGTCGCATCATTCGTACGGCGCGGCGGCTCGGAATCAGGACCGTGGCGGTCTATTCCGCAGCTGACAGCCGTTCGCTGGCGGTTGCGCTCGCCGATGAGGCCTATGAGATCGGGCCGGCGCCGGCGCACGAAAGCTATCTCGACATCGCAGCGATTTTGACCGCGGCGCGGCGCGCCGGCGCCGACGCGATCCATCCCGGCTACGGCTTCCTCTCGGAGAACGCGGCGTTCGCAGCCGCCTGCGTCAAGGCCGGACACGCCTTCGTCGGGCCGTCCGCGAAGGCGATCAAGGCGATGGGCGACAAAGCGACAGCCAAGGCGTTGGCGGAAAACGCCGGCGTGCCGGTCGTGCCGGGTTATCGCGGTACTCGCCAGCACGCCGCGATCTTCGCCACCGAAGCCGCGCATATTGGCTATCCGCTGTTGGCGAAGGCCGCTGCCGGCGGCGGCGGCCGCGGCACGCGTGTCGTCGAACGACCGAACGAGCTCGGCGCTGCGCTGGAAAGCGCAAGGCGCGAGGCGACCGCCGCTTTCGGCGACGGCCGGCTGATCCTTGAAAAATACCTGAGCGCGCCACGCCACATTGAAGTGCAGATTTTCGGCGATCAGTTCGGCAACCTGGTGCACCTTTACGCGCGCGACTGCTCGTCGCAGCGGCGCTATCAGAAGGTAATCGAGGAAGCACCGCCGCCAGGTTTGCCGCCGGACCTATTGCGCCAGCTTTACGAATCCGCGCTCAAGGTGGCGCGCGCCGTGAGATACCAAAACGCCGGCACGGTCGAATTCGTCGTCGAGCGCGGCAAATTTTATTTCATCGAGATGAACACGCGGCTCCAGGTCGAGCATGCGGTGACCGAAATGCTCACCGGCATCGATCTGGTCGAATGGCAACTGCGCGTTGCTGCTGGCGAAAAATTGCCGCTGACCCAGCCGCGCATCCGCGCCCGCGGCCATGCGATCGAAGCGCGGCTTTATGCCGAAGATCCGATGCGCGATTTCCTGCCGTCGACCGGCCGATTGACGCGGCTGCATTTTCCGCCGGCCAACGACGATCTACGGATAGAGACCGGCCTGCGCGCGGGCGATACGGTCAGCGAGTTCTACGATCCAATGATTGCCAAGCTGGTAGCGTTCGGATCTAATCGCCGGACGGCACGCGAGCGCTTGCGTGCGGCGCTGGCGCAGACACGTATGCTCGGCGTTACCAGCAATCGGGATTTTTTGCTGCGATTGGTTGATGCGCCAGCGTTTCGTCGCGGTGCGATCGACACATCGTTTATCGGCCGCAATCTCGAAATCCTGGCGCCATCAACGCCCGCGCCCGACATCGCCCTTGCGGTGGCGGCCTTGTCGCGCATTGTCGGCGGTCAGCCGAAGCCCAGCGCCGACCGCTTCTCGCCGTGGCGGTTGCGCGACGGCTGGCAGGTTGGCGGCGAGCGCATGCTCGATTTCGCGTTCGATGACCGCGGCCTGAGACGGCGTGTGCGTCTGCGCTTCACGCCCGGCGGACTGAGCCTCGATTTTGGACGGCGACGGATGCCGGCACTGGCCTGGACGCTCGGCGATGGCGACATTGCTATCGAGCTTGATGGCCGCCATGTGGAAGCCAGCGTCGCCTGGGACGAGCATGGTGTGCAGGTTGGGCTTGACGACGGGACGTGGCGCCTCGGTGTGATCGACGATTTCGGGCGCCGGTCCACCGCAGTTTCCGCTCCCGGCCGCATCGTCGCACCGATGCCGGGCAAAGTCGCCGCCGTCCACGTCGCCAAAGGCGCCAGCGTAATGCACGGCCAAATCCTGCTGGTGCTCGAGGCGATGAAGATGGAGCATGCGATCACCGCACCGAGCGACGGCATCGTCGCTGAAATCCGCTATGCTGTCGGCGATCCGGTCGCCGAGGGAGCAGAGCTTCTGGTGCTCGACGGCCGAAAGGAGGCGCGGTGATGCAGGTGCCCAAGGCCGTACGCGTCGTCGAAGTCGGACCGCGCGACGGGCTGCAGAACGAAGCCAAGATGGTGCCGACAGCAATCAAGGTCGCGCTGATCGAGCGTTTGGCCGATGCCGGCCTCAAGACCATCGAGGCGGGCAGCTTCGTCTCGCCAAAATGGGTGCCGCAAATGGCCGATACTGCTGCGGTGATGCAGGCGCTGAAACGGCGACCGGGAGTTTTGTATCAGGTACTGGTGCCAAACCTGAAAGGTTTCGAAGCGGCGCAGGCGGCCACCGCCGACGAGGTGGCGATATTCGCTGCGGCCTCCGAGACGTTTTCCCGCCGCAACATCAACTGCTCGATTGCGGAAAGCATCGAACGGTTCGTGCCGGTAATGGAGGCGGCGAAAGTCGCCCGCATTCGCGTCCGCGGCTATATCTCGTGCGTTATTGATTGCCCCTATGAAGGCGCAGTGGCGCCGGCCGCGGTCGCTGACGTCGCGTCGCGGCTGCATGATCTTGGCTGCTATGAGATCTCGCTCGGCGACACGATTGGCAGCGGCACGCCGGCGCGGGTCGTGGCCATGATCGAAGCCGTGGCGCAGCGTGTGCCACGCGAACACCTGGCCATTCATTGCCACGATACCTACGGACAGGCGCTGGCCAACATTCTCGCGGCGCTCGAAAATGGCATTGCTATCGTTGATAGCTCGGTCGCCGGTCTCGGCGGCTGTCCCTACGCGCCGGGCGCCGCGGGCAACGTCGCCAGCGAGGATGTGGTCTACATGCTCGACGGTCTGCGGATTGAACATGGCATCGATCTCGCCAAGCTCGCTGCCGCCGGACGCTTCATCTCCGATGCGCTCGGTCACGAGCCGGCTTCGAAATGCGCTAAGGCGCTCGCCGCGAAAGCTGCGTAATGGCGCTGCATCTGATCAAGATGGCGGTCGGCGTCGCCGATCTCGCCGAGCTCCGCAAATTGCAGAAACTGCGTCGCAAGCAACGCGGCAAGTCGGTGTTCTTCACGCGCAACATGCCGAAGCGCATCGAAGAATTGCTCGACGGCGGCTCGATTTATTGGGTGATCAAGCGCCAGATCGCAGTACGCCAGCGGCTCAAATCGTTCACGCCGATCGTCGGCAAGGACGGCGAGAAACGCGTCGCAGTCGAGTACGCGATGACGCTGGTGCCGGTGCTGCCACGGCCCTGCCGGCCGTTTCAGGGCTGGCGTTATCTCACGGCGCAGGACGCGCCGAAGGACCGGCCGGCTGGTGTCGATTCGGGCGAACACCTGCCGCCAAAGCTGGCGAAAGAGCTGCGCGAACTCGGCCTGCTATAACCGGTTCCTGCCCCGCCGTCAGCGCTCGGCCGGACATCCGGTTTCCGCGGATTCTGTTAAGTCTCTGGAATAACGCGCGTTTCCCGGGTGGATCCCGCCGCTACAGGCGATGGGTGAACGCGAATCAGGAAGGGCTGAAACCCCGGGAAAACCGCCGATTTCCTGTCAGAAGGACTTTACAAGCCCCGGCAAACGGCCTATATCAGCCGCCCGGTCACCCGACGGGGTGGCCTCCGCGAACCAGGTTATGCCGCCACGCAGCGGTTTGGGCTGCGGGTGGTTTCGTCGGCTTCGGTGCCGAGGTTTGGC